>NZ_CP114286.1:3619915-3967331 GCF_027111275.1 Flavobacterium luteolum
CGCCTCACAGTATTATGGTAGTGGCACATTATCATACGATTCAGGAATCGTTAGAATCGGTTGTCGTGGCAATGAAACATCATTTGTATACGTGCGAAATGATTGACGACACGATTTTAGATTGTACCAAAACTAATCGTGAACACATTAAAAACAGATTCTTTTTGGTTGGAGAACCCAAAGCGATTATGTTGTTTGAAGTAGCATCACACACTTTAGAAGATGCCGAAAATCAAGCAAATGCTTTAATTGCTGATTTAGAGAAACACAATTTTGGTTATGCTAAAGTCAAAATTTATGGACCAGATATTGATAAAGCCAACGAGCTTAGAAAAGCAGGATTAGGTCTTTTAGGAAGTATTGTAGGCGATGATAAAGCAGCTGATTCTATAGAAGATACAGCAGTAGAATTAAGCGATTTACCAGCCTATATTGCTGAGTTTTCGGCGATGATGTTGCGCCACGGACAGGAAGCGATTTATTATGCGCATGCGGGTGCGGGAGAATTGCATTTGCGTCCCGTTTTGAATTTGAAGAAAACGGAAGATTTAAAATTATTTAGAACCATTGCGACGGAAGTAGCGCATTTGGTAAAAAAATATAGAGGTTCGTTAAGTGGTGAACATGGCGACGGAATCGTTCGCGGTGAGTTTATTCCGTTTATGATTGGCGACAAGAATTACGAATTGCTGAAAAGAATCAAATTAGCGTTTGACCCGAATTCGGTTTTAAATATTGGGAAGATTGTCAACGCTTTGAAAATGGACGAAAATCATCGTGTAGTTTCAGGAAGGATAGAACCAGATATTAAAACGTTTCAGGATTTCTCAGATAGTTTAGGAATTTTACGTGCTGCAGAAAAATGCAACGGTTCTGGTGATTGCAGAAAAATGCCATCGGCAGGAGGAGCAATGTGTCCGAGTTATCGTGCGACTAGAAATGAGAAAGAAACCACTCGTGCGAGAGCAAATGCATTACGCGAATATTTGACGTATTCTGAAAAAGAAAACAAATTTGACCAGAAAGAATTATATGAAGTTTTTGAGTTGTGCGTAAGTTGTAAAGCTTGTGCAAGCGAATGCCCGAGTAATGTTGACGTAGCGACTTTAAAAGCAGAATTTTTATACCAATACCAAAAAGCAAACGGATTTTCGACCAGGAATAAAATTTTTGCCAACAACGCCAAATTGAACAAAATGGGAAGCAAATTCCCGTCGATTACGAATTTTATTTCGAATCAGTCATTGGTGAAAAAAACAATGGGAATTGCGCCAGAAAGACAAGTTCCGTTATTGGCGAAAAAGACTTTTAGAAAATGGTATGAAAATAATAAACTTAAAAACGGAGATTTCCAAAACGGAAAATTGTATTTGTTTGTAGATGAATTCACAAATTATTATGACGTAAATATAGGTATTGATGCTTTTGAATTATTGACGAAATTAGGTTACGAAGTTTTAATCGTGAATCATGAAGAAAGTGGCAGAACTTACTTATCGAAAGGATTTCTGGAAGAAGCCAAAAAGATAACCGATATTAATGTGAATATTTTTAAAGATTTGATTTCGAGCAATACGCCTTTAATCGGAATTGAACCTTCGGCGATTTTGACTTTTAGAGATGAATATTTACGATTGGCATCAGATAAAGAAAATGCGGAACGTATTTCGCAAAACGCTTTTACAATTGAAGAATTCTTCAAAAAGGAAATCATCGACGGAAAGATAACGCCAGATTCATTCTCAGAAGAAGCGAAAGAAATTAAAATTCACGGACATTGCCACCAGAAATCATTAAGTTCGGTTGAAGCAACTTTTGCGATGCTGAATCTGCCTAAAAATAATACGGTTACGATTTATAATTCTGGCTGTTGCGGAATGGCGGGTTCTTTTGGTTATGAAAAAGAACATTATCAAGTAAGTATGCAAATGGGAGAGGACACGCTTTTCCCAAAAGTGCGCAACACTGCCGAAAATGTAAAAATCGCTGCTGCGGGAACGAGCTGTCGCCATCAAATTTACGACGGGACAAAACGTGAGGCACAACATCCGGTTAGTATTTTGAGAAATTGCTTGAAGTAAGATGTATCTTGTAAAATGTGAAAAGTTTAGCCACAGATTAAAAGGATTAAAATGATTTTTATTTCACGTAGATTCTACTGATTTAAGCAAAGAATGGCAGATTTTATTTATATCGAACTTAAAATTAGATCTACCTAAATCTGCGAAATCTGCGTGAAGAATTATTTAGATGAAGATTGGAAAATCATTTTAATCCTTTTAATCTGTGGCAAAAAAAATAATTCGAGAAATTAGTGTAATTCGAGGCAGAAAAAAACACCTGTAAAAACAAAATCGTTTTATATATTTGAAATCAAGATAATTTTTGCATTATTTGCAAAATAAAACAAAAAGAACTGAATTAAATTAATTTATAACAGCAAAACATTATATGGCATTTTCAAGTTTATTCCGAAAGAAAACAGTACAGGATATTCTGAAGCAGGTTGCACAGAACGAAACAGACGGTCATAATGCCTTAGGAAAACACTTGACAACTAGGGATTTGACGGCTTTTGGAATAGCGGCTATTGTTGGAGCGGGAATTTTCAGTACTATTGGAAAAGCCAGTGCAGACGGAGGACCAGCTGTAATTTTCTTATTCTTATTTACTGCTTTGGCGTGTAGTTTTGCTGCTTTTGCTTATGCAGAATTTGCTTCGATGGTTCCAGTTTCAGGAAGTGCTTACACCTATTCGTATGTCGCTTTTGGAGAATTAATTGCCTGGATAATTGGTTGGGCTTTAATCATGGAATATGCCGTTGGAAATATAACCGTCGCCATATCGTGGAGTGATTATTTTACGGGACTTCTACAAAGTGGCGGCATTCATTTGCCGCAATGGATTCAGATGGATTACCTTACTGCTTCAAACGGATTTAAAGATGCCGAAGCCTTAATGCGAGGCGGTAAATCATTCGAAAATTTAAGTGTTGCTTTACAGCAAGCGCATACTGCTTGGACAACTGCGCCAACAATTGGGTCTTTTCATTTCGTAACCGATATACCAGCATTATTCATCATTATTCTGATTACAGCTTTGGTTTACAGAGGAATGAAAGAATCGCGTAATGCCAGTAATTTAATGGTTGTAGTAAAACTTTGTGTGGTTCTTTTAGTAATTGCTGTCGGGATTTTTTATGTAGATACAGCAAACTGGGATCCATTTGCTCCAAATGGTGTTAGCGGAGTTTTAAAAGGAGTTTCTGCTGTTTTCTTTGCTTATATTGGTTTTGATGCGATTTCGACAACTGCCGAAGAATGTAAAAATCCTCAAAGAGATTTACCACGCGGAATGATGTGGGCGATTATTATTTGTACGATTCTTTATATTGCTATTGCTTTGGTTTTGACAGGAATGGTAAAATATCACGAATTAAATGTTGGAGATCCTCTTGCATTTGTTTTTGATAAATTAAACTTAAAATGGATGTCAGGAATTATCGCGGTTAGTGCAGTAGTGGCGATGGCAAGCGTTTTATTGGTTTTCCAAATGGGACAGCCTCGTATCTGGATGAGTATGAGCCGTGACGGTTTATTGCCAAAGAAATTTTCTACTGTTCACCCAAAATTCAAAACGCCGTCTTTTGCAACTATCGTTACAGGATTTGTAGTGGCAATTCCGGCGTTATTCTTAAACCTGACAATGGTAACCGATTTATGCAGTATCGGGACTTTGTTTGCATTTGTTTTAGTTTGTGCAGGCGTTTTAGTTTTACAAAACAAACCTGAAATTCCAAGAGGAAAATTCAAAACACCTTATATCAATTCAAAATTTATTCTTCCAATATTAATGATTGTGGGGTTATATTATGCTTTTGCTTTCAACAATAAAGCTACAATGGCATTTATCAATAACGATCCGCAGATTTACGATGCAACATCAATTGTGACTTCTTTAGATAAGTCAGAATCAGAGCAGGTTTTTAAATATTTAGAAAGTATCGAAGTAAATAATAAAACAGCTGAAACATCAGATTTAGAGCATTTATTAGGACAATACCAAGACGACGAAGTAAAATATGCTGAGGTGGTAAAAGGATTGCCAATTGCAGATTCTGCAAAGTATGAGTCAGGATTTAGCTTATTCAAACACAAAATTCCAATGTGGATATTCTTATTTGTTTTGGTTGGATTAGCTGTTTGGGCTTTCAGAAAAAATCTGTCTTTAATTCCGCTTTTAGGATTAATCTGCTGTTTGTATATGATGGCCGAATTAAGCGTTTGGAACTGGATTTATTTTACAGTTTGGTTAATAATCGGATTGCTGATTTATTTTGGCTACAGCCGAAAAAACAGTAAATTGAATACTGAAAATATAGTTTAAAAAGTAAATTTTTTATAGAAAAGCCGTTCTGAGTACTTCAGAACGGCTTTTTGCATTATTGATATTTTATAGAAATATTCTTATGTTTTAAAAACACTTTTCCTTAAGTTTGTTTTCAGTAAAATTTTAAATTTAATTAGTAATACATGGGTTTTCTCGATAAAATATTGGGCAAAAAAGAAGCTTTAATACAATCTAATGCAGACTTCTGGAATTGGTTTTTAAAAAATGAAAAAGATTTTTTTAAAATCGTAAAAGACAGACAAAACATTCATCAAGATTTTTTTGAAAAACTGGCGCCAAAGCTTGATGAAATTCACAGCGGAATATATTTCTTGACTGGAATGTTAGATGATAATACAGTCGAGTTAATCTTAACGCCAGACGGAGCAATTAGAAATATTTATGCAATTGAAGAATTGGTAAATGCAGCTCCTAAAATTGAAGGCTGGAAAATTACTGCACTAAAACCAGCATCGGAAATTCAAGATATAGGAATCGATTACGAAGGATTCCAATTCAATAAAGACAATTTGAGATTTTATCCAAACGTCCATGAAGGATATCCAGACGAAATAGACTTAACGGTTATTTATGATGAATTCGTTGAAGAAAAACGACAGGTAATAGCAAACGGTGTTTATATTTTCTTAGACAATTATTTAGGAGAACTACATTCTGTTACTTTGATTGATAACATGAAAATAGAGGGTTCTAATGCCATTTCAGAAGAATTAATTCCGATCGAAAAATTAAGAGATTACCTAATTTGGAGAGAAAAGGAATTCGTTGAAAAATATGAAGGTACGAGGCATAATACAGAAAATGACAGCTATGCTAATTTTGAAGGTAAAAAACAAGATGGTTCAATAGTTTTAGCTTTAATTAATACCACATTAATTCAGTGGGATAAAAAAGCATCACATCCATGGATTTTTATTGTGACGATTCCGTTTGACGACTGCGATAATAGCGGGCTTCCAGATGAAAAAACGTATAAATTATTAGATAGTATTGAAGAAGAAATAATACAAATTTTACCTGATTCTGATGGGTATTTGAACATTGGGAGAGAAACGGCTGACAACAAAAGAGAAATCTTTTTTGCTTGCAAAGATTTCAGAAAACCAACCAAAGTAGCCGATGACTTAATAAAAGAATACAATGGGGTTTTTGAAATTAGCTACGAAATTTATAAAGACAAATATTGGCAGACATTTAGACATTTTGAGCCAAGATAAAGTGCAAAAAGCCGTTTTGAAATTATTCAGAACGGCTTTTTTTATTCAAAAAAAATCCGCTTAGAGAAAAGATCTCCAGCGGATTCAAACAATCTAATAAAAAATGTGCAAATTTATTTATAGAGGAATGTTTGCGTTTATTTTGAGTGATTTTCTCGCGCAGATTTTGCAGATTGTTTTAATAGATTTCTAGAATAAAATCTGCATAATCAGCCAAATCTGCGAGAGAAAAGCTTAGCGAATCTCTGTGAAAACTTCTTTGTGAATCTTTCCAGCATTCAAAATTCCAAGTTCAACCATACATTGTTTCATCATTTCGTAAGTACGGTCAATATCATTATCCAAACCAATAGAAAAACGAATCAAACCATCTGTCAATCCCATCTCTTTCTGTTCTTCTAACGGAATTTCGCTCGAAGTTGAGGTTCCCGGAGCGCTGAATAACGTTTTATAAAAACCTAAACTTACAGCCAGATAACCAAGATTTCTTTCCTGCATTAATTCCATCAATTCATTGGCTTTTTCTAAAGTTCCAACATCAATCGTCAACATTCCCCCAAAACCATATTCAGGATTAATCATCGTTTTATACAATTCGTGACTTGGATGACTTTTTAAACCTGGGTAAACCGTTTTTAAACCGTCTTTTTCAAATTGATCAGCCAAATAATGCGCATTATGACTGTGCTGTTTAATACGGATATGAAGTGTTCTCAAGTTTTTCATCACACTTGCCGAACGCAAACTATCCATTGTTGGACCTAAAAGCATACTTGCGCCAGAGTTTACATTTTTCAATGAATTAATAAATTCCTTTGAAGCACAAGTTACACCGCCAACTGTATCACTGCTTCCGTTAATGTATTTTGTTAAACTATGAATTACGATATCAGCACCCAACTTTGCAGGAGAAACAGATAAAGGTGAAAATGTATTATCTACAACCAATTTCAAATTATGTTTTTTCGCAATTTCTGCCAAGCCTGCAATATTTGCAACCTCCAAAAGAGGATTGCTAACCGTTTCGCAATACAAAACTTTAGTTTTAGAAGTAATTGCAGCTTCAACAACGTCCAATTTTGTGATGTCAACGAAGCTTGTTTCGATACCAAATCTTGGAGTAAAGTTTTTTAGGAAAGCATAAGTTCCGCCATAAATAGTTCTGCTCGAAACAATATGGTCGCCCGCACCGCACAATTGTAAAAGAGTAGGAGTGATTGCGCCCATTCCAGAAGCCGAAACGTTTGCGGTTTCTGTTCCTTCCATCGCCGCTAAAGCCTGATCTAAATATAAATTACTTGGTGAAGAATGGCGAGAATATAAATAACAGCCTTCCATATTACCTTCAAAAGTATCAAACATGGTTTTAGCCGAAAGAAAAGTATAAGTCGAAGAATCAGAAATCGACGGATTTACACCGCCAAATTCGCCAAAATATTGCAAATCCTGAATTTTATCTGCTGGATTGAAGTTTTTCATATTAGTTTTTTTTTTTTGTTTTGTTTGCTTCGCCCATTCGGCTTTCAGCCTCGGGTCAAGTTTCAGGTTTTAAGTTCCAACAACCTGAAACTTGAAACCTGAAACAAAATTATTAGGAGCTATTTCCTGCTATCCGTTTCAATCTTTTGTGCCGAACCCCGGCACAAAAGGATTTCCACTTCTATCAGGGCTAGGGCACTCGTTTTCAAAAAGAAATTCTTGTCAAAATAAGATCTAATAAGAAAATTAATCAACTATGAAATGAATAATTAGATTATAAAACTATAAAAATGTATTTTTTATGATTTTTAATCTAAATTTGATTTTAAAAACACAGTTGAATAGATTTTCTTTCTTTTGTGATAAACTATCAACCATCAACCAAAAACCATCAACTAAAAATGACTTTAGACGCTACAGATAAAAAACTCTTGGTTTTACTTCAAACTGACAGTAAAAAAACAACCAAAGAATTATCCTTAAAACTGGATCTTTCTGTTACAGCAGTATATGAAAGAATTAAAAAATTAGAGCGTGAAGGCATAATTAAAAACTATGTTGCCTTAGTCGATAAATCCAAAATTGAGAAAGGATTTGTGGTTTTCTGCCATTTAAAATTGATCCAGCATACCAAAGAATTCCTAACCAAATTTGAAAGCGAAGTCATCAAGTTAAACGAAGTTTTGGAGTGCCATCACGTAAGCGGCGATTACGATTATATTCTGAAAGTTTTAGTAAAAGATATGGAGGCGTACAGGGAATTTTTAGTAACAAAACTGACTTCATTACAACATATTGGAAGCACACAAAGTATGTTTATGATTAGTGAAGTGAAGAATTCTACGGTGATTTCTTTTTAAGGAGGTACAAAGGTTCAGAGTTACAAAGGTTCAAAGGTTTTTTCTGTAGAGATGCACAGCAGTGCGTCTAACGTACTATTTGTCATTTCTCCTTTCAGTCGAAATGACAAATAGTACGTGGTAATCTTTGCCTTAAAAAAAAACTTTGCGCCTCTGGGTCTTTGCGAGATTAAAAAAACAAAAAACTTAGCGACCTTTGCGTAATTCTTCGCGCCCTTTGCGGTAAAATCTTCCTCCAAAATTTCACACAAAAAACATTGAAAATTAAACCTCAAACAGAACTTTATTGCTTAATTTTGTAACCGCTAAAATAAAAACAAATTACTATGAGTTCATTTGACGTAGTCATTATAGGTTCAGGTCCTGGAGGATATGTATCAGCAATTCGTTGCGCACAATTAGGTTTCAAAACGGCAATTGTAGAAAAATATAATTCATTAGGTGGAACTTGCCTTAATGTAGGTTGTATTCCTTCAAAAGCATTATTATCTTCTTCTCATCATTATGCTGAAATTGCTCATTTTGCAGATCACGGAATTGAAGTTTCAGGAGATGTAAAAATCAATTTAGAGAAAATGATCGCACGCAAACAAGCTGTTGTAGATCAAACAGTAGGTGGAATCAACTACCTAATGGATAAAAATAAAATTGCTGTTTTCAATGGTTTAGGTTCTTTCGTAGATGCAACGCACATTGCTATTGCAAAAGCTGACGGAACGTCTGAAACTATCGAAGCAAAATATACTGTAATCGCTACAGGATCAAAACCATCTTCTTTACCATTCATCAAAATTGATAAAGAAAGAATCATCACTTCTACTGAAGCTTTAGCTTTAAAAGAAGTTCCAAAACACTTAGTAATTATTGGTGGTGGAGTTATCGGAATTGAGCTTGGACAAGTTTACCTTCGTTTAGGGGCTCAGGTTTCTGTAGTTGAATTCATGGACAGAATCATTCCTGGAATGGACGGAGCTCTTTCTAAAGAATTGACTAAAGTGTTGAAAAAACAAGGAATGAAATTCTACGTTTCTCACAAAGTAAAATCAGTAGAAAGAAACGGCGACGCAGTTGTAGTTCAAGCTGAAAATGCAAAAGGAGAAACAATTACTCTTGAAGGAGATTATTCATTAGTTTCTGTTGGTCGTCGTCCTTACACAGACGGATTAAATGCTGACAAAGCTGGAGTGAAAATTTCAGACAGAGGACAAGTTGAAGTAAACGATCATTTACAAACTAATGTTCCAAATATCTATGCAATCGGTGACGTTGTTCGTGGAGCAATGTTAGCACATAAAGCAGAGGAAGAAGGAGTAATGGTTGCTGAAATCTTAGCAGGTCAAAAACCACATATCGATTATAACTTAATTCCTGGTGTAGTTTATACTTGGCCAGAAGTTGCAGCAGTTGGACAAACTGAAGAGCAATTGAAAGCGGCAGGAGTAAAATACAAATCTGGAAGTTTCCCATTCAAAGCTTTAGGACGTGCAAGAGCAAGTGCTGACTTAGATGGATTCGTAAAAATCTTAGCTGACGAAAAAACAGATGAGGTTTTAGGAGTTCACATGATTGGTGCCCGTACAGCAGATTTAATTGCTGAAGCGGTTACTGCAATGGAATTCAAAGCTTCTGCTGAAGATATTTCTAGAATGAGCCACGCGCACCCAACTTTCGCGGAAGCGGTAAAAGAAGCAGCTTTGGCGGCAACTGAAAATAGAGCTTTACACGTATAATTTTTACGTTGAATCATATTTAAAACCGTCTCGTTAAAAAACGAGACGGTTTTTTTATGCAATATTTTTAAGCGTTATATAATATAATAATCAAAAATAATTTTGTAAATTAGATGTGTAGTTCTGGTGCTATCTTTATGATAATTAAAAAGATAGTATTATGAAAACTAAATATGTAGTTCCAGTTTTGATTGGAGCAGGAATCGGAATCGCGTTGTACTCATGTGGAGGAGGAATTCCAAATAAAGCAAAAGCTGTAACAAACTTTGACAGCGCAAAATATCTTGGAAAATGGTACGAAATTGCCAGATTAGATTACAAATGGGAAAGAGATTTGAATAATGTAACTGCCGAGTATTCTTTGAACGAAGATAAAACTATAAAAGTCGATAATAAGGGCTATAATGTCAAAAAAGACAAATGGGAACAAAGTGTCGGGAAAGCTAGATTTGTCAAAAAGGACAATATTGGTATGCTGAAAGTCTCATTTTTTGGTCCTTTTTATTCTGGTTACAATGTCGTAGCAATCGATTCTGATTACAAATATGCACTTGTAGCTGGAGAAAGTTTAAAATACATGTGGATACTTTCTAGAGAAAAAACAATTCCGGAAAGTATAAAAGCAGATTTTCTTATCAAGGCTCAAGAAATTGGGTATAAAGTAACCGATTTAGTTTGGGTAAAACATGATAAGACAAATTAAAAAATAAAAAGTCCGTCAGTGTTACATCTGACGGACTTTTTATTTTGAGTTAAAAAATGTTTAGGCAGTAAAAACACTTTTGTAATTATCCCAGTATCTGTAGATCAAGAATAAATTTCCTAGAAAAAGAAGAGCCGCAATAGGCAGGCCATCTGGCGCAAGGAAATAATTGATAAACAAAATATTTACCGTAATCGGTAAGATCAAGATGTTTGCTAAAGTTACATAACGCCCAGTTACAAATGCAATTCCACAAAGCAATTCGATAGATTTTGCTAAAGGCATTAAATACGTAGAAGCCATTAAACCAACATTAAAGGCTTTAAAGTCTCCTGTAGTTTCTGGCTCAGGCATAAGATGGAAAAAATAACTGATAGAGGCGAAAAGCAGCAAAAGACCGATTAAAACGCGGACAATAATTGTGGCAATTTTCATAATACTTAGGATTTTTTAAGGGTTAAAAAATATAATTAAGTTATTGGAAAAGATGCAATCTAAGGCTCAAACGAGAATCTCAAATTATTTTTTTTGAGGTTCTTTTTTAAGAATTTTACAATCAAATTAATGCTCTTTTAGGATTAATCTAAATGTATATCAAATATAACGAATTTTTTCTTATAAAAAGTATCTGTTTTTAACAGTTTTGTAATGCAATTCAAAACGTTGGATTATTTTTTTGTTTTCTGCTAATGAAAGAATTTTGTCGTAATTTTGACCTTTAAAATTACCATTTTTGAGAGTTTCAATCCGTAAAAATATTGCCAATCCGAAACTGTTTAAAGAACAGCTTTTAAGTTGGGCGCAGCAATTTCGCGAAGTCGTTTTTTTAGACAGTAATTCTTATCCGCAGCAGTATTCTAGCTTTGACTGCATATTGGCAGTAGATGCTTTTACCTCTTTAAAAACAGATTATTTTAATGCTTTTGAAGATTTAAAACAATATCAGCAAAACACAAAAGACTGGCTTTTTGGATATCTTTCTTATGATTTGAAGAATGATATTGAAAACCTTCAATCGAATAATTTTGATGGTTTGGACTTTCCCGATTTGTTTTTCTTTCAGCCTAAGAAGGTTTTTATTCTAAAGGGAAATGAACTTGAAATTCAATATTTAATGCTTTGTGATGATGAGGTTGAAGAAGATTTTAATGACATAGTCGAAAATCAAACTGAAACATTTGTCACACTGAGCGGAGTCGAAGTGAAGCAACGTATTTCGAAAGAATTATATGTTGAAAAAGTAAATAAAATGCTTCATCATATTCATATTGGGGATATGTACGAAGCAAATTTCTGTATGGAATTTTATGCCGAGAATGCTGTTATAAATCCGTTAGAAAAGTTTCAGAAATTGAATGAGATTTCACAAGCCCCTTTTTCGGTTTTCTTTAAAAATTACAAGCAATATTTGCTTTCTGCTTCACCAGAACGTTATCTGAAAAAAGTGGGAGATAAGATTATTTCGCAACCAATTAAAGGAACTTCTAAGCGTTTTGCAGATCCGATTGAGGATGAAAAATCAAAAAATATTTTAGCTTCTGATGCTAAAGAACGAGCAGAAAACATTATGATAACCGATTTAGTACGAAATGATTTGTCACATACGTCACAAAAAGGCTCGGTTGAGGTTGAAGAACTCTGTGGTATTTATTCGTTTTTGCAAGTGCATCAGATGATTTCTACAATCACTTCAAAATTAGATTCAAAATTTTCGGTTGTAGATGTTTTGAAAACAACTTTTCCAATGGGGAGCATGACAGGAGCTCCAAAGATTTCAGTAATGGAAATTGTCGAAAGAATAGAAGAAACCAAAAGAGGATTATACAGCGGTGCGGTTGGTTATTTTACTCCTGAAGGGGATTTTGATTTTAATGTCGTAATCAGAAGTATTTTATACAATCAGGAAAATAAATATGTTTCTTTCTCGGTTGGAAGTGCCATAACATCGCTTTCAGTTCCAGAAAAAGAATATGAAGAATGTTTGCTAAAGGCAAAGGCAATGCACGAAGTTTTGCAGTAATTTTTGTTTGCCACCAATTACACTAATTTCCACTAATTTTTTATTCAATTCGCTTAAAAAATAGCCACAGATTAAAGGATTAAAATGATTAAAAAAAATCTGTGTAAATCTTTTTATCCCGATAGCTATCGGGAGAGGCAAAAAAAATAATTCCAGCAAATTTGTGTAATTGGTGGCAGAAAAAAAACAACGCTTAACATTTCGTTTAAAAATAGATCGAATTTAATTTTTTACTTTTATCAGATGTTTTTAAAATTTCAAAATCATATCGTTTCAAGATTTTCCTTTTTAGCCGAAAAAAAGCTTTTTCTGGCTGTAAGCGGTGGATTAGACAGTATGGTTTTGCTGCATTTAATGAATCAACTGCCGTATGAAATTGCAGTTTTGCATTGCAATTTTCAGCTTCGCGGATTAGAAAGTTTCGGGGATCAGGAATTTATTCAGAAGTATTGTGATCAAAATAATATTCCAATTTTCACCACTCATTTTGATACAGAAGCTTTTGCTAAAGATTATAAATTATCTACGCAAGTTGCAGCAAGAGAACTTCGATACAGCTGGTTTTATGAATTATTAGAAGAAGAAAACTTCGATTATATTCTAACTGCGCATCACGCTGATGACAATTTGGAAACTTTCATAATCAATTTAACTCGCGGAACGGGATTAGAAGGATTAACAGGAATTCCAGAACAAAACGATAAAATAATCCGTCCGTTGCTTCCTTTTTCGAGAGAAGAAATCTTGAAATATGCAGAGGAAAACAATATCGAATGGCGAGAAGACAGCAGTAATGCATCGACTAAATATTTACGAAATAAAATTCGCCATAATTTAGTTCCTGTTTTAAAAGAAATCAATCCGAATTTTTTGGATGCTTTTCAGAAAACACAATCCTTTCTTCAAGAATCAAAAGAAATGGTCGAAGATGCATCGATCATTGTTTATCAGCAAGTAGCAAAAGAAGTTGGTGATGATATTCATTTCGATTTAGATCAGCTAAAAAAACTTCCTAATTATAAATCATATTTGTATCAATGGCTGAAAGAATTTGGTTTTTCGGCATGGAATGATATTTATGATTTGGTTGAAAGCCAATCTGGGAAACAGGTATTTTCAGAAGAGTTTAGGTTGTTGAAAAATAGAGAAATATTGATTTTGAGTCCGCTTTCTGAAACATCAGAAAAAGACGAATATGAAATTAGTGAAAACGATACAGAAGTTAATTTTCCCTTAAAAATGAGTCTTTGTAACGTAGGTCACACAACATTCGGTTCAAATAAAGTTATATTTGTCGATTCCGATAAAATCCACTACCCTTTGATATTACGTAAATGGAAAGAGGGAGATGTTTTTCAGCCTTTTGGGATGCGAGGAAAGTCAAAAAAAGTTAGCAAACTTTTTAAAGATGAAAAGCTATCCTTGATCGAAAAGGAAAAAACATGGATTTTATGTTCTGACAATCAAATTGTCTGGGTAGTCGGAATGAGACAGGACGAACGTTTTAAAATAGAAAAAGCCACAAATAAAATACTTAAAATAGAATTACAATAATGAACTTTACTCAAGCCCATCAGTCGATAACTTCGAAAAGTATCTGGAATAAAATCAACGTTTTTTTACTCTTTTTCTTTTTTGCATTAGCAAGTAACGCTCAAATATTAGAACCAGTAAAATGGACTTCTAAAATGGAGAAAAAAGGAGATAAAGTTATTTTGATTTTTGATGGAACGATCGAAAAAGACTGGCACATGTATTCTCAGTTTACGCCAGATGGCGGGCCACTTGCATTGGAAATTTCGTTTAAAAACCAAAAAGGAAATTACGAGTTAGTTGGAAAAGCCAAAGAAGGCAAAACAAGAACAGCTTTTAACGATGTTTTTGGTGTAGACGAAACTTTTTTTGAAGGCAAAGCACATATCGAACAAGAGATAAAAATCATAAACCCAAATTTAAAAACGGTAGATGTAGAGTTTGATTTTCAGGTTTGTAAAGAGGTTTGTATTAATTCAAATAAAAAATTCTCGATTGCAGTTCCTTCAACTTTTAAAATGGATGAAGGTCCAGTTGTAGCAGAGGCAAAATTAGATGAAACAAAAGTTGTTGGTTTGGCGGTTGATACCGTTAAAAAAGAAGAAGCTGTACAGCCAAAAGTAGAGAAAACGGCTGAAACTGCAAAAGAAGAAATTCCTGCATCAGCGCCTTCAAGAAGTTTGTGGTCAATATTTTTTATTGCCTTTTTATCAGGTTTTGCGGCATTGTTAACGCCTTGCGTTTTTCCAATGATTCCGATGACAGTAAGTTTCTTTACTAAGCAAAGTAAAAGCCGTGCAAAAGGAATTAGAAATGCGATTATTTACGGATTTTCGATCATTGCAATTTATGTGATTTTAGGTCTTATTGTAACTAAAATATTCGGTGCAGATGCTCTAAATGCCTTGTCAACAGATGTTTGGTTTAATCTGATTTTCTTTGTGATTTTGGTCATTTTTGCAACTTCATTTTTGGGAGCTTTCGAAATTATGCTTCCAAATTCATGGGCTAATAAAGCCGATCAGCAGGCAGATAAAGGCGGTTTAATCGGAATATTGTTTATGGCTTTGGCTTTGGCAATTGTATCATTTTCTTGTACAGGACCAATTGTTGGAACTTTATTGGTTGAAGCGGCTTCAAATGGAGGAATTGCCCCAATTGTTGGAATGTTAGGATTCTCTTTAGCATTAGCGCTTCCGTTTATGTTATTTGCAATGTTCCCAGGGTGGTTAAATTCTTTGCCAAAATCTGGAGGATGGCTAAATACTGTAAAAGTGGTTTTAGGATTTTTAGAACTAGCTTTAGCATTCAAATTCTTATCAAATGCTGATTTGGTTTTACAATTGCATTTCTTAGAAAGAGAAGTATTTATCGCAATCTGGATTGCTATTTTCGGAGCAATGACGTTGTATTTGTTCGGAAAAATTACTTTGCCTCACGATAGTCCGACAAATCATATTTCTGTTGGAAGATTGTATTTAGGATTATTGACATTTGTGTTTACGATGTATTTAATTCCTGGACTTTGGGGAGCGCCTTTAAAATTAATTAGTGCATTCCCGCCGCCTCCGCAATACAGCGAAAGTCCGTTTGGAGTAGGAGGTTCAGGAAACGGAACAGTTTCTTCTGAATCAATTAAAGGACTTCCAGAAGGAGCTGAATTAGGTCCGCACGGAATTATGGTTTTCCACGATTACGAAGATGGTTTAGCTTACGCAAAAGAAATCAAAAAGCCCATTATGCTTGATTTTACAGGTTATGCTTGTGTAAATTGCAGAAAAATGGAGAACAATGTTTGGTCAGATCCATCTGTTTTACCAATTCTTAAAAATGATGTAGTTTTAATTTCTCTTTACGTTGATGATAAACGTGAATTGCCAAAAGAGAAACAATTTACAACAGCATCAGGAGACAAAATCATTACGGTTGGAGATAAATGGACAGATTTTATGATTTCTAAATATAAAACCAATACACAGCCTTTGTATGTGATTACAGATTTAGAAGGAAATAATTTGAATAGCACAAAGCCAACAATTAGTTATGTGAGTACAGAAGAATATCTGCAGTGGCTGAAAGAAGGGATTTCGAATTTTAAGTAATTAAGAGAAAAGATAATAGAAGCAAGATAATAGAAGCGAGAGGATGATTCAGAAATCTAAAATCTACATTCTAAAATCTAAAATATAAAGGGGATTTAATTCAAAGCAAAAAGCACTCTAAGTCAAATTTAGAGTGCTTTTTTATTTATCAAGCGAAAGTGAAAATTAATTTATTACAAGAATTCTCCGTGTTGAGAGATGTCTAATCCAAGTTCTTCTTTTTCTTCTGTAACTCTTAGAGGAGTAATTTTATTTACGATAAAGAATAATGCATAAGAACCTATAAAAGCAAAGATTGAAACCGCAACTAAAGCAGTCAATTGGTTGATGAATAAAGTTGAAGTTCCGAAGATTAAACCTTGATTATCTCCAACAGCTGGGTTGATTGCTTTTGATGCAAAAACACCAGTTAAAAGCATACCTACCATACCGCCAACACCGTGACAAGCAAATACATCAAGCGCATCATCGATTTTTCCTTTAGGAAATTTGCTCACTACAATGTTACTTACAATTGCAGAGAATAAACCAATAAAGATTGCGTGAGGAATACTTACGAAACCAGCAGCAGGAGTAATAGCAACAAGACCTACAACAGCTCCAATACAAGCTCCAAGTGCAGATAATTTGTGTCCTAAGATTTTATCAAGGAAAACCCAAGCCATTGCAGCAGCGGCAGCGGCAACAGTAGTTGTCCCTAAAGCTTGAGCAGCAAGACCATTTGCTCCTAAAGCAGATCCAGCGTTGAAACCAAACCATCCGAACCAAAGTAAACCAGTTCCTAATAAAACGTAAGTAATTCTAGCAGGATTTACTTTTTGAACTTTTCTTTTTCCTAAGAAGATTGCTCCAGCCAAAGCAGCCCATCCAGCGCTCATGTGAACTACAGTTCCTCCAGCGAAGTCAAGAACTCCCATTTTGAAGAAATACCCATCAGGATGCCATGTCATGTGAGCAAGCGGAGCGTATATTAATAGTATGAATAAAACCATGAATAACAAATAAGCCCAGAAACGAATACGTTCTGCAAAAGCACCTGTAATTAATGCAGGAGTAATGATGGCGAATTTTGCCTGAAACAATGCGAATAAAATAAATGGAATTGTTGGTGCAAGGCTCCATGCGGTATTGGTTCCAACTCCTGCAAAGAATAAATTCTCAGATGGATTTCCGATAATTCCTCCTATTGTTGGTCCAAAAGCCAATCCAAAAGCTACAACAGTCCATAGTATTGTAACAATTACCATTGCCATAAAACTTTGAAGCATAGTACTAATTACGTTCTTCTTACCGACCATACCTCCATAGAAAAATCCTAATCCAGGTGTCATTAACAATACAAAAGCTGTTGCAACGATCATCCAGGCAGTATCTCCTGTATCAAACTTTACTGCTTCTGCAGGAATTGGGTTGTCTGCAATGATAAAGTTTGAAATAAAGCTTAGTACCAAAATCGTGATAAGAATCACACTTAAAATAATTTTTCGCATAGTTATTTAGTTTTAAAATTTTTTATAAAAGTATAAAATGATTTAATACCCCCTAAAAAAATAGGGTTTGATGTTTAATTTTTGTTAAATTTAAAATTTAACCCCTATGATTTTGCGTGAATTTCTTAAAACAAACTTAAAATTTACAATTCAGCAACATTTTTTTTTCACTTACCACCATTTTTAATAATTTTTAGGGTAATTGATTGCTATTTTTTGTAGGATAATAGATATTTGTTGTTTAAAAAATGCCTCATGCAGGTTGTAAAGGATATTTTTTAATCTTTTTAACAATTTTGATGATTATAATATAAGAATGGAAAATAGAAGTATTAAGTGGGGAATAATAGGGCTCGGAAATATTGCAAGTCAGTTTGCATCAGATTTGTTATTGATTGAAAATGCTGAGTTAACGGCAGTTGCTTCAAGAGATTTTACTAAAGCTGAGGAATTTGGTGGAAAATTTAATGCTTTAAGAATGTACAATTCTTATGATTTGCTTTTTGAAGATTCAGAAGTTGAGATTGTTTACATTGCAACTCCTCATAATTCGCACGTTGAACTATCTATAAAAGCATTAGAAAATGGCAAGAATGTTCTTTGCGAAAAACCAATGTCTCTGTCTTATAAAGATGCTCAGAGAATAATAGAAGCTTCTAAAAAACATAATAGATTTTTTATGGAAGCATTCTGGACTAGATTTATTCCTTCTGTTCAAGATGTTTTACAAAAAATTAATAACGGAATAATAGGAGACATAAATTATATAAAAGCCGATTTTGCCTTTCACGGAAGTGAAACAGAAAACAAAAGACTTTTTGATAAAGAATTAGGAGGAGGAGCACTATTTGATATTGGTGTTTATCCTTTATTTCTGTCTTATCTACTATTAGGAAAACCAAATGAGATTGCGGCAAAAGCAATCAAACATAAAAACGATATTGATCTGCAGACTTCTATGATTTTGCAATACGAAACGGCACAATCTGTTTTGCACGCTTCTATAGTTTCTGAGTCTGATATGAAAGCCATTATTTCGGGGATAAAAGGACGAATAGAATTAAATGCTCCGTGGTATGTTGCTGATGGTTATTCTTTATTTATAAATGAAGAAAAAGAAGCCACTTTTACTTTACCAACTTTAGGAAAAGGATATTCACATGAAATTATCGAATGTCAAAATTGTATTCTAAACAACGAGATTGAAAGTAAACTTTGGTCGCATCAGAATTGTTTGGATTTGAGTAGAATTGTGGAGTTGATTAAAAATCAAATTCAGTTGCCTTTTTAGAATTAAATTATTTGTAATAAAATATTTACAATTAATTATTTTTTCGTTAGTTTTAAAAACAATTAATGAATAGATAATTATGCTAGTAAAAGTTTACGGAAGTGCCGTATTTGGAGTTGAGGCCACAACAATTACAGTTGAGGTTCATATGGACAAAGGGATTGGTTATCATTTAGTTGGACTTCCAGATAATGCTATAAAAGAAAGCAGTTTTAGAATTGCCGCTGCTTTGAAGAATAACGGATTTAGCTTTCCGGGAAAGAAAATTACAGTAAACATGGCGCCTGCCGATCTTCGAAAAGAAGGATCTTCATATGATTTGACATTGGCAATGGGAATTTTAGTCGGTTCAGATCAGATAAAAGCGCCAGAAATTGAACGCTATATTATTATGGGAGAACTTTCTTTAGACGGAAGTTTACAACCCATTCGTGGAGCGTTGCCAATTGCTATAAAAGCAAAAGAAGAAGGTTATAAAGGATTTTTTCTCCCGATTCAAAACGTAAAAGAAGCGGCTATTGTAACAGGTTTAGATGTGTATGGAGTCGAAAATCTAAAAGAAATCATTGATTTTTTTGCTGGTAAAGGCACGCTTGAACCCACAGTTATCGATACAAGAGCGGAATTTTATAAAACGCTCGATTTCCCTGAACATGATTTTTCAGATGTTCGCGGACAAGAAAGTATTAAACGCTGTATGGAAATTGCGGCAGCGGGCGGACATAATATTATTTTGATTGGCCCGCCGGGAGCAGGAAAAACAATGCTGGCCAAACGTGTTCCGAGTATTTTACCACCCATGACTTTGCGGGAAGCTTTAGAAACTACCAAAATTCATAGCGTTGCAGGGAAATTAAAGGAAGTCGGATTAATGAATCAGAGGCCTTTTAGGAGTCCGCATCATACGATTTCTAATGTCGCTTTGGTAGGAGGAGGGAGTTATCCGCAGCCAGGAGAAATTTCGATGGCGCATAATGGTGTTTTATTTTTGGATGAATTGCCAGAATTCAAAAGAGATGTTTTAGAAGTCATGCGTCAGCCTTTAGAAGATCGTGAAGTAACAATTTCGCGTGCCAAATTTACCATAACCTATCCGTCGTCTTTTATGCTAGTGGCGAGTATGAACCCAAGTCCGAGCGGTTTTTTTAATGATCCAAGTATGCCAAATACTTCTTCGCCACACGAAATGCAGCGTTATATGAGTAAAATTTCTGGACCTTTATTAGATAGAATTGATATTCATATAGAAGTTACTCCAGTTCCGTTTGATAAATTATCAGACGAACGAAAAGCAGAAAGCAGTGTAGAAATTCGCAAACGAGTAACGGCAGCACGAGAAATTCAGACCAAACGATTTGAAATGGTTGAGAATGTTCATTATAATGCACAAATGAGCAGTAAACTAATTCGGGAGTTTTGCGTTTTAGACGAACCTTCAAAAGAATTGCTAAAAACAGCGATGGAAAGATTAAATCTATCTGCGAGAGCTTACGATCGAATTTTGAAAGTTTCGAGAACCATTGCAGATTTGGATGATGCTCCAAATATTGTTTCTTCACATATTGCCGAAGCGATTCAATATAGAAGTTTGGATAGAGAAGGCTGGTTGGGATAAGTTTAGTTAAGTCCTGATTATAATTAATAATCAGGACTCTTTTTAGTTTTCAATCATTTTTGCTTGTAGAATTTCTTCTAAATCTTTCTTACTTTTTTTGCTTTCAGTTTTGAAGCCTGCAGAAACCATTGCAGCTCCAATTATTAACATTACAAAAGGAATTAATACTGCAGGTTCCGTTTCAGAATCGATACCATTAATAATTAAATTAATAGATACTCCTATACAAGCAATAGAAACGATGCCTAACCAAAGAATCATGAAGACTTTTGCAAATTCTGGAATAGTCATTTTAATCTTTATTTTAGATCCGCTTATGGCATTGTGAACTTCTCCTTTGATTGTTGGTAGAAATGAATTTCTATAATTGATAGCTCTTTTGATTTCAAATCTTTCATTAAATATTCTTCCAATATATGGTTTAGAATAGTTGTGTCTATTCATCCCAAAACCAAAAGATTTTTCAGGTTCAATTTCATTTTGGAGATGTAAAAAAAGATCTTCTTTTGATAATGAAGAGTGATACCATAATTCTTCGAAAGGAAGTAATTTTTTAAACATATTAAATGATTGTAGATCAGGTTAAAATTAAATAAATATATATATCTATTCTTTAGTTTGAGGATAAAAGAATTTAAACGAATTAGAAACAGCTATATGTAGAATTGACCCGTGGTTTTCTTCTGGGAAATAATCGAAGTACGTTTTTACATTTTTACTTTTAGATCCTTTTAGTTTTTCTGCCAGTAAATTAGCGTCGACTTCCATAACATGCGGAATCGCTGTTGGAGCTAATCCTTCTTTGCCAACAGCAATATAAATTTCGGTTGGCTGTTTAAAATTTTCTTTCAGCATTTCAGAATCCAAATCTAGCAATGAGCCGTTGTTCCACCATAAGCTCGGACTTGCAATAACGTATTTATTAAAAAGAGTTGGTTTTTTAAGCAGGATTTCAGTTCCTAATAATCCACCAAGAGATTGACCAATAATAGTTTTAGAATCGTTTGTCTTGTATTTTTTCTCAATAAAAGGCTGTAATTCCTTTTCGATAAAAGCAATAAATTGATCAGAATGCCCAGTTGTAGGAAATCGAGTTTTATCATTTTCAACAGTAGTAGGAAAAGTAAAATCGCGTCTTCTGTCCACAGTTGCAATTCCGACAACAATTGATTTTGGAACCTGATTGATCCATTCAAAACTATTAAACTGCACTAATCCAGAAATATGAATAAAATCTTCATCTGCTGAACCGTCTAATAAATAAATTACAGGGTATTTTGTCGCTTCGGCAGGATTATAACCTTCAGGAAGATAAATGTTCAGAATTCTTTTTTCATTTAATTCTTTAGATTGAATTTCATCAATAACGCCTAATACAAAAGGTTTTGAAGTTTCTAGGGTTTTAGCTTTGTTCTTTTGAGAGAATATAAAATTCGAAGAAAAGAGTAGAAAAGCTAGGGCAATAAATTTGGTCATTAATTTTTAAAATTTTGTGGTAAAGATTCTTGTTTTACTTCTTGTTCAGGCTTGTAATAACTGCTTCTATTTGTGGTAACAATTAAAACGCCAGCTTCACCGTAATTACCATAGATGCTGATTCCAGCTTGTTTTTCAAGAGCAATAATTTTTTTGATTTCAATTTTAGAAAGCACAAGTCTTTCTTTTTCTAAATCTTCAAAGCGATGCGGAATTCCATCAACTACGACAATCGGATGATCTGTAATTTTTCCAGCTTTGGCAAGATTTGTAATAGAATCTGAAAGGTAGAGTTTGTCCTGCCCTTCGTCAGAAAGCTCGTATCTGTTTTGAGAAAAAATGGTAACTGAAATGAACAAAAACAGGAAAGTAAAGAATTTCATCATTTTTTTAGTTTTTTAGATCATAAAATTAATTTTCGAATCGAAAATACAAAAAAATCCTGCAAAAATGCAGGATTTAACAAATGGTATTAAGTATTTAAAATTTATTTTTTTTCTGCAAAAATAGCATCCAAACCTTCCATTGCAATAGTAAAACCTTCTTTGAAACCCATTTGGATAATCATTTCCAAGTCAGAAAGTTTTTCATGTTTAATTACAATATCAACAAAAGTAGCATTGTCTTTTTCGGAGAAAGTCACATCCCAGTCAGAACGTGGAAACTCTTTGTTTAAGTTTCCTTCGCTGTCGCTAAAAGCATCTAGCCATTTTACATTTGTCTTCGGGTTTATCGAAGTGTAATCAGCAATTGCCCAATGTTTTTCACCCTCTGGTCCAACCATGGCGTACAATCTTCTTCCACCTTCTTTAAATTCCATGCTTTTCGTTTCAGATTTCCACGGAGCCGGAGCCCACCATAAATCCAATATAGAAGCTTCTGTCCATGCAGACCAAACTTGAGATAAAGAGGCGTTAAATTCCCGTTTTACATTTACAGTTTTATTTTCTTTATCTACAGTAAAATTCATTAAAAGATTTGATTTCATTTTCTTTAGATTTTAAATTCGTTAATAGTTAATTAAGATCAGCAGATTTTATTTTTCGGCTAAGATTTTGTCCAAGCCTTGCATTGCAGAAGTAAATCCTTCTCTAAAGCCCATTTCAATTATTTTTTGCAGTTCTTCAAAACTGTCACGTCTAATTGTGATATCAACAATTGTCGAATTGCCTTGTTCAGAAAAAGTGATATCCCAATATGAGCTTCCAAATTCAGAATTCGGATTTCCTTCTGCATCAGAAAAAGTAGCAGAGTGTTTAAAGTTTGTTTTAGGAGAAATCGAAGAATACACAAAATAACTCCAGCTTTCTTTACCATCAGGCCCAACCATGGCATACAATCTTTTTCCACCTTCTTTAAACTCCATGTTTTTGGTTTTAGATTTAAACGGAGCTGGTGCCCACCACAAATCTAGAATTTCGGCTTCTGTCCAAGCAGACCAAACGTTTGACAATGGCGCATCAAATTCGCGTTTTACATTCACCGTTTTATTTTCCTTGTCTACAGAAAAATTCATTAATAAATCAGTCTTCATTTTCTTTAGATTTTAAGTTAAGTAATACTTGATCCAATTGACTAAAACGCTGTTCCCAAATTGCTTTAAATTGCTCTAGCCATTCATCAACTTCTTTCATTTTTTCAATTTTGAGCTGATAATAAATTTCTCTGCCCAATTTCTTTTCTTCCAATAAATCACATTCATTCAGTATTTTAATGTGTTTAGAAACCGCTTGTCTTGTAGTTTGAAACTGCTCTGCAATAGCATTTGGGGTTAATGCAGTTGAAGAAATCAAAACTAATATTGCTCTTCTCGTCGGATCTGCAATAGCTTGAAAAATATCTCTTTTCATTTTTTTGAATATTTATTCGCAACTAATCAGTTGCAAATATATGCAACTTTTTGGTTGCGCAATTCAAAAAGACATTTTTTTTAATGAAAAAGTTTAAAGCAAAAAAAAGGCACATCAAAAATGCGCCTTTTTCTTTATAATCATGTTATATAATTACCGTCTAAATTTATTTTTTACAATGATGTCTTTCAGCTTGGCTTTCAGATCTTCACCTGTATCATAAACCATCTGTTCGTTGTTTGGAAACGCAACAGCTCGTTTGTCAAAATACCCAAGATAGTTATCATCGCAAGCGCCTCTGTTTCCTTTGTAAGTGGAATAAATATTTTCGAAAACATACTCGCTGCTTATCGGGAAAGTCTGCACCAGCTGATTGCTTTTTAAATCGATATAATCGACTTTTGCCGTTACCAGACAAGACTTAAATTGTCTGAATTCATAAACTGTTGCGCGAAGTGTTTTATAATTATCCACTTTAATTTCTTTTCCTAAACTATCTTTTACAGGTCTTCCACGACTGTCCAAAAGTGTTTTTACACCATCTTTAACTTGTCTTTCCTTAACAAATTCTTTCTCTTTGATTTGTTCTGGCGAAATTGCAATTTGCCTGAAACTCAAAATCAGACTATAATCGTACGTTACATTTTTTTGTCTTACGCTATGGTAAACCGTCCATTTGTCGTTTAAACCGTAGGTTTTAAAATCTAGTAAATCCTCTTGAAGCATTTTCGGAATCACCATTTCGGTTTCGTTTTTGGTATAAACATCCACAAAATCAGTTCCTTTAAACTGAGCGTCGTCCATCAGTTTTTTGGTGTTTTTGTAGCCAGGATTAATGCTTTCCAAATACGCAAAATCGTCGTATGCTTTTCTGAAATCCAATTTGTTGTTTGATTTTAAAAGTGTCGAAGCATTTTCATATAAATACTTCGAAAGCGCATTTTTACTGTTTACAATCTCATTCGAATAATTATCAAACGGAAAATTTGCATTTCTTCCCAGCTTCAATAAAGGCAGAGGCAAAATTGGTCTAATTTTTTCTTGACGATTATTCAGCTGTACATAAGTATTGTAGATACGTTCAGCGTTTGCAGGATTATTTTCTTTATTCAGCATTTCCAAATTACGCAAATCGCGATCTTTGGCTTTTGCAAAAGCTTCTTCAAGCAGATAAACATAATCTTGTTTTCCTTTAGAATCTTTTTTGGTACGAAGTGCTTCAACCGCACGATCAATTGCGCCGTCGTAATTTCCATCGCTAAGCATTGATTGTGTTGTTTTTACCCCACAAGAAGAAAGGGCTAAAAACAATATAGAAACTAGAAAAGTAATTTTTTGCATAGTGTGTTTTTTGAAGTTGCAAATATATTTTATTTAACTTTCAACAACTATGCCTTTTTCTAATTTATTTAAGGAGCAGAAAAAGCTATTTTCATAAGAACTTTTAGTCCCGCTGTCCGCTAAATTCCCGATTTATAAAAACTACGGCTGAAATAGCCTTGTTTTTCTAAATCGGGAGATACCGCTTCCATCGGGGCTAGATTAGAACTTTTGTTTTTCAGAAGAAATGTAAAATAAAACTAATTTATTCTGAGACCTTTTTATATTCAAAAGTACCCACTTCAGGATTTGTTATGACCCTTTTTTGACTGTCAAAAGAGTTTATAGTAAACACAACTGGAAGTATAACAGAAATAATTGTCAATTGAGAATTGTTTTTAGATAGTTTCCATTTTGCTTTGTGTGATTCTTCTCCAATAACACTTTCAAAATCGCCATTTTCTTTAAAAACCTGAAAAACCTGATCTGTTTTAAAACGTTTTTCAATGCTTTTTTCTTTTCCGTTTTTGGTCCATTTTACCAATTGCCATTTCCCGATTAGTTCTTTAGAAGTTTGAGCGGAAACAGATAAACCGATTAAAAAGACGAAAGCTGCAATTAATTTCTTCATTTTTAAAATTTTAAAGTTGAATTCTAATTTAATGACTTTTAATGATTTGAAAAGGAAATTTATGTTAAGTTGTTAAGCTGTTTTTTAATCAAAACAATCTGCCCTAAATGATAATAGCTATGTTCAATCATGGCTTCAATGTTTCTTTTGTAAGTTCCGTATTTGGCATCTACAAAAACTTCATCGAGGTTTTCGTCGGACAATTTTTCGACGAAAGAAGCAAACTCTTCGGCGTCATTCCAAAATTGATGTAGAAAACTATTCCATTGTTCTTGCGAATGAATTGGCGGAAAATCAAAACTAAATTTGTCTTTTATATCCAAAGTTCCACCCTTAAAAACCTGATTTATTCCTTTTATATAATAATGAATATGCTGAGCCAGAACTGCAATTGTATTTAAGTTCTTTATTGGACTAACTGCAATTTTCCAATCCAGATTTTCTAGCTGATTTTTAAAATTGGTGTTTGCAATCCAAGTTCCATTTAAAATGACTTCTCTAAAACGATTGGCAATTTCGGTTGTACTTTTCATATTCAAATAGTTTAGAAGTTAAATTACGATTAATTTATTCCTGCTGAATCCATTCGTATTTTCCATTTTTAAGATAAATAACCCCGCCACCGCAACTTTCTTCGGCGTGAATAAAGATTCCGTCGTTTGGAAGTTTTATTTTGTCTTCTTCTGCAACTTGTTCTTCGCCAATGATTTCTCCGTCTTCATTTACATTTTCAAAATAAACCTCATTTTTGGGTGCTTTTTCAAATATTCCAGCCCAATCAATTTCGTCAAAACCTTGTCCTAAAATATCATTTCCAAAGCCTAAATAATCAGTTCTTTTTCCGTTTCCAAAAGTTATTTTTAGACCGCTTTTATCATTTTTTGTGCTTCTAAAGATTTCTACAGTTTCATCTAAATTATCTCCGTCAAGATCACATAAGATTTTGTTGGTTTTATGTTTTGTAGATAACACAATTGTATCTGCTTTTTCTGTTTTTGGCTCTTCTTTTTTAACGGCTTTGAGAGAATCTTTTGCGGTGATTTGAGCAGTTTTGACTTCTGTTTTTGTTTCTTTTTTACAAGAAATGGTAAGTACAGATAAAAGGAGTAGAGTTCTAATTTTCATATTAGGCTTAGATAAATTTTAAAATGCTAATATAAAAAATTACTTACGAAAATATTAGGTTTTCTATTGTATTTAAAGAGTTTTTTAAACTTGTTTTTCAATTTAAGTATTGAAAATGAATGAATTATTTGTTTTTGAAATAACTCTCAAATTTTTGAAGGTTGAAATTTTTCCCTTAAAAGTGCTCCTAAGAGAGGCAATATTCCAATTATAATAATTTCGATTAAATAGAATCCAGTTCTTTCTATAAAAGAAGGGTATTTTAAAAAGTTAGGAAATATTGTAAAAAGGGGCCATTCAAAAGGAAATAAATATAATTGCATACCAGTCCAGACATAACTTGATTCTATGTTCTTATTTGGAAGCTGATTTGGACTAATAATAAGAGAAGCAATAAAAAAGATTATGCCAATTAAGCCAAGAATACAGTATTTTATTTTTTTATTGTCCTTTATTATAGTAATAAATCCTGAGTAGATATATATCATCAAGGTCATAAAGAAGAATAAAAAAACCAAAAAAGGATTAGTCACCGCTAGCATTGTAAATATAAAAATGCAAACTAGAACATGAGCTAGAATTAGATTTTTCATTTTTTCCAAATCTTTACCTGATATACAATTTCCCAAAAGATAATTGAGAAAACAACATTAGCAAAAATGGCAGTTTGGACATTCTCAGTGAATGTTTTAAACAAAAGCATTTCTCCTGCTTTTATAGCTAAAAATACACTTAAAAATGCAATTAGGAACGAACAAATAATATTTAATAATAAGCTCCATTTCAAAACAAAACAAGCATAAATAATATTTAAGAATATATATCCAAAACTTACAGTAATAAAAAAATCAATATTTAATCTATCGGAAAGTTCAAATAAAAAGGGAGCAGCAAAAAAATACACTATAAGCATTATCAAATAGATGAAGATTCTAGCTTTTAATTTCATTTTTGCTTTTTCTTTTTTTAGTAAAATTTCAAAAAATTATTTAGATTTTCTAATCTTCACCTGATATACAATTTCCCAAAAGATAATTGAGAAAACAGCATTGGCAAAAATGGCAGTTTTAACCTGATACGGATCGTAATTTACGAGCAGATGCAAATTGGTAAACTGTAAGGCCAAAAACATAGCCAAAGCCGCGATTCCAACAGCGCAAAGTACATTAAGCAGAGGTTTCCATTTTAGCGCTGTGAAAGCATAAATAAGATTCAGAATACCAAAGCCAATTCCTAAAGTTACAAAACCATCACCTTTAAATTTCTCATTTAATTCAAGAAAAAAATGCGTAGAAGTAAGGTATAAAAAGAAAAGAATAGAATAAATTAGGATTCGTACTTGTGGTTTCATTTTGTATTATTTAATATGATAATTTTTTAGATACGAAGATACTATTTAATGTCTTAAAATGTCGTTAAGATAATTTTAGACCTATTTCCAAAAATTCTTTACTGTGTTAAAATGCTCTTCATTATCTTCTGCGTCAGTGTATACATATAAATTATCCCAATAAATAACACCTCCAATTTTAACGAAAATTTTATAATATCCTGTAGTAAGGGTTTTTATATCAAGTTTAGGATTACTTGTAGACAATTCGTTTAAAGAAAGTTTAGAACTTGATATAATAGATTGTTCGCTATACAAGCTGCTGTTTAAAATAGTGCTGAAATCAACACTTTGATAATTTTTTTCGGGAGTTGCAGGAACTAACCATATTGCTGTAATGTTTTCTTGAGCAGAAATGTAAAGATTGTTGTTGTTACGTGCAGGATTAGGGAAAATTAAAAATTTGTTTTTTACAAAAGTATTTGGGTTACCTAGTTTTAATCCCATATCGTCTGTAGTTTGTCTAAAATCAACTCCTGTTACAAGATTTATAGAAGTCTTATCGGTTTCAGTAGTTTTATCGTCATTGCTGCAGCTTATCGCTAAAAGAGATATAAAAATAAAAAGTAATTTTTTCATGTTTAATTTATTTCGAATGTTTAAAAAATGCAAAATAGCTCTGATTAAGGTTTTATGGCAAAAGCGTTTCTATTTTGGTTTCCGATTTTTCTTTTAGCGGACTATCTGCCTTCAAACTCCAAATGATAAGAAATTTTCCTTTTACAACATATTCTTCCGGATGTTCATCTGTTGGTTCGCCAGCTTTTCCCCACAATAAACCTTGCAGGAAACGATCGCCTTTAAAAACGTGGTCAAACTCAAAATACATAATAGAACCACGATCTGCTTTACTTTTAAAACTCTGAATCGCTTTATTTTTCAAAGTTCCAACCATATTGGCGTAGGTTTCAATATCGTTATAAAAAGTGCAGGCTTGTGGCGTAATGCAAATATTACCGTCGCTTACCATATAACCGCCTTTTGGAATTTCTTTTGGTTTTAGTTTTAAATCGGCTAGGGTTTGGCTGAATGAATTGCTTGCTAATAATAGTAATAGTGTTGATAGTAGAATTGTAGGTTTCATTTGATTTTTGGGGCTTGATTGATTTCTATAATGTTATAATTTGTTATCTAAATATATTAAAATAATAATGCATGTGGAGAAAAGAAAAATTTGAAATGCAACATTACTAATTCTATATAGCATTCTGCTTCTTTCGGTTTCTTGTAACCATTCAGCTGTATATTCTTTATCTTTTTTGTTGAAAACCAGATTATTGAAATATTGAAAAACAAAAGAAAGAATGAAAAAAGATATAAAAACAAATGGAAAATCAACTTTTAAATTAGGTAGAAAAATTTTCTTAAGAATTACAAAAATTAAAATGATAAGTATTGATTCATGTATTGAAATCAAAGTGGTGGCTTGCCAGCTGTTTATTGACCTTGTGTTGATATAAAAGAATCTTCGGTATATTTTTTTTACGTCCAAGAGTTTTTTTTTATTTGCCAAGTTTTATTTTAAAATTCGAACTAACTTCTAAAAACATTAATCGTTTTTGATAAAATTAAATACAATTGAAAGGCAGTTATAGAGACCGTAATAAGTGTGAGATAAGCAGAAGAATTAATAAGTTTATTGTTTTCTATCTGTAATTGTTTTGCAATATTTACTCTTCTGTTATTTAAGGTTTTTAAGAAATGCATTAATACGATTGACCAGCTAAACATTAAAAGTATAAAAAAGGCAAAAGCATTTGACATTCCTTCGATGTTTAGTAAAGTATAAATTTTGGTAAAAACTATTGCAATTACAAAATAGACTAATGCGTACAAAAGTATTTTTTTTAACCCATTTTCAGGTTTTAGAAAATAAAAAATGGAGCAATTTACTAAGACAATAAAAAGGGCAAGAAGAAGATATGACATTTTGTTTCTGGGCTTAAAAAAAGCACAAAGTAAATCTCTGTGCTTTTGTAAAATTTATATTTCTAAGGAATTATTTCCCTTTTAGTAATTTTTCTAAATACTCCACTTTGTCTTTTTCAGCTTGAACCAAACGTTCGTAAAGTTCTACAACTTTATCAAGTGGATTGAAATTACAAGAATTATTTGTTATAAAACTTCCAGTAACAGATTCATTAAAAGTATTGAAATAATTAAATACGTTTTCTTCTGAAAAGCTTTCGATTGCCTCAATAGAAACTCCAAGTGCTTTTGCAATTTCTATAAGTTTTTCTTGTTCAATCGTTTCGCTCGCTTCCCAATTAGAGACAGATTGCTGGCTTACGCCAATTGCAATTGCAAGCGCTTCCTGTTTCATACCTTTAAGCTCTCTAATTCGGCTTATGTTTCTGCCGATATGTTTTGGTTTTGATGTCGTGCTCATAATTTCAAAGGTATTTAAAATTTTTCAATTTTTTTTAAAGAATAAATATATGATTTTTCTGAGGTAATTTATTGTTTTAAGTTCCGATTATCCACAATATTTGTCATTTCGACGTAAGGAGAAATCTTCACAAGTAGCTCCACAAAGAAAGTCAAAACACACAAAGTAATCACAATATTTGTCATTTCGACGTAAGGAGAAATCTTCGCAAGTAGCTCCACAAAGAAAATCAAATTACTCAAAAAGTAACCGCAATATTTGTCATTTCGACGTAAGGAGACTCGAGCGATAGCGAACAGGCGAAGCAAATCTTCGCAAGTAGCTCCGCAAAGAAAATTAAATTACTCAAAAAGTAACCACAATATTTGTCATTTCGGCGTAAGGAGACTCGAGCGATAGTGAACAGGCGAAGCAAATCTTAGTAAGTAGCTCCGCAAAGATTGGAAACATTATTCAAATAAATAATTTAGAAAATCCAAATCAGGATTAATGGTTTTTATTAATTCGATTTTCTTTTCTCTGCGCCAGTCTTTTACTTCTTTTTCGCGAGCAATTGCTTCTTGAATCCAAGTGAATTTTTCGTAGTACAACAAATAAGTTGCATTGTATTTTGCGGTAAAAGTTTTGTTTCCAGTTGTGTTATTTTCTTTATGCTGGCTTAAACGGATTTTTAAATTATTTGTGACTCCTGTGTAGAAAACGGTTTTGTATTTGTTTGTAAGAATGTATATGTAGTTATGTGTGATAGCCTTCTTGTTGATGCATTTTTTTTCGGCTAAAGATAAATAATTATTTAAGATTTTTCTTTCTTTTGTAATGGATTTTATATGCTTGGTGGAGTTTCTTGCGAAGATTTCTCCTTACGTCGAAATGACAAATATTGTGGTTACTTTGCGTGGGCTTCGACTTCGCTCAGCCTGACAAGACGTTGCAAAATAATCTAAAATCTAAACTCAAAAATCTGAAATAAAAAAATCCCGCCTCAATTAAGAAACGGGATTAAAGTGATATTCTCTTTTTTTCTATTGTTAAACCGTAGCAGCAACTTCTTCTGGCAACGGAATTTGATTTTTAAGTAAATCTTCAAATGTTTCAGCTTGACGAATCAAGATTCCTTTTCCGTTCATCCAAAGAACTTCGGCTGGTTTGTATCTTGAGTTGTAGTTTGAAGACATTGAGAAACAATATGCTCCAGCGTTTCTGAAAGATAAAATGTCGCCCTCAGTAATTTCCTGAATTCTGCGGTTGTTGGCGAAAGTATCAGTCTCACAAATATATCCTACAACAGAGTAAAAACGCTCTTTTCCTTTTGGGTTTGAGATGTTTTCGATATGATGTGAAGATCCGTACAACATTGGACGAATTAAGTGGTTGAAACCACTATCAACTCCAGCAAAAACTGTTGACGTTGTTTGTTTTACTACGTTTACTTTTACTAAGAAATGACCAGCTTCGCTCACCAAGAATTTTCCTGGTTCGAAAATCAACGTTAAATCTCTGCCATATTCTGCACAGAAAGCGTTGAATCTTTTAGATAATTTTTTACCTAATTCTTCGATGTCTGTTTCGATATCGTCTTTTTTGTAAGGAACTTTGAATCCGCTTCCGAAATCTAAGAATTGTAAATCTTTGAAATGTTTAGCCGTGTCAAATAAGATTTCAGCAGCGTACAAGAATACTTCGATATCTAAAATATCAGATCCTGTGTGCATGTGAATTCCGACAATGCTCATTTTTGTATTTTCAACAATTCGCAAAATATGCGGAATTTGGTGTACAGAAATTCCGAATTTACTATCGATATGTCCAACAGAAATATTAGCATTTCCGCCCGCCATTACGTGTGGATTAATACGTATACATACCGGAATATGTGGATGTTTTGTTCCGAATTGCTCTAAAATAGATAAATTGTCGATATTGATTTGTACACCCATTGCGGCAACTTCTTCGATTTCTTCTAGAGAAACGCCGTTTGGTGTAAAGAAAATTCTTTCGGGTTCATAGCCAGCATGAAGTCCTAGTAAAACTTCCTGAATTGATACAGTGTCTAAACCAGACCCCATGTTCTTTAATAACTGTAGAATCGCAACGTTTGACAATGCCTTCATGGCGTAATTAACTCTTAAGTTTTCTACCTTAGAGAAAGCTTTAGTTAATCTGTTGTACTGAGATTGGATTTTTTCAGCATCGTAAACATACAATGGACTTCCAAATTGGTCTGCTAACTGCAGTAAATCTTTTGCTTGCATTTTTAAATCATTTTGGGCAAAGTTATTACACTTTTATCTATCAGCAAATAATTTGTAGAAAAATAACAAATTATAACAAATTGTTTTATTTTAAACAAAAAGTTGCTGTTTTTGGAATTTTGTAACCTTTTTCTAAGATGCTAAGGTTCTAAGTTGCTAGGGTACTAAGTTTTTTTTAGCCACGAATTCACGAATTTGACTAATTCTAAAATGCTTTTGAAATTGTTTTGTCATGAATTTCACGAATTAAGAGGAATTTAAAAAATAGAAATTAGAGAAATTTAAAGGAAAGAATAGTTTTAAACATCATGTAAATTAGAGTAATTCGTGAATTCGTGGCTAAAAAAAATTATAGCAAAAACAAAACCCCTGAATATAAATTCAAGGGTTTGTTAGTAGTTATGTTGTTTATCGGAATAAAGATTAAATAAAATGCTAGGGAAAAAACTTAGAACCTTAGCATCTCAGAACCTTAGAGTCTTAAAATTATAAGCTCGGTAAATCTCCTTTTCCTTTAGTAGGCAAGTTTGTAGATCCCATAAGGAATAAATCTACTTCTCTTGCTGCTTCGCGACCTTCTGAAATAGCCCACACGATTAATGATTGTCCTCTTCTCATATCACCAGCAGTGAAAATGTGAGGCACGTTTGTCTGATAGTTATGCGCTTTGTAGTTGCTTCTCATATCAGTTTCGATTCCTAATTGTTCGCTTAACGTTTTTTCAGGACCTGTAAATCCAAGAGCTAATAAAGCTAAATCGCAAGGCCAGATTTTCTCAGAACCTTCTTTTTCGATTAATTCAGGACGCTGACCTGGAGTCATTTTCCATTGTACTTCAACGGTTTTTAATCCAGTTAATTCGCCTTTATCGTTAGAAATGAATTCTTTAGTATTGATCAACCAGTTTCTGTCACAGCCTTCTTCGTGAGAAGATGATGTTTTTAACTGCAACGGCCAGAAAGGCCAAGGAGTTGACTCGCTTCTTCCAACTGGAGGTTTTGGTAAAATCTCAAAGTTAGTTACCGATTTAGCTCCGTGTCTGTTAGAAGTACCAATACAGTCAGAACCCGTATCTCCACCACCAATAACGATTACATCTTTTCCAGTTGCTTTAACCTGATCTAGAATAGATTCTCCGTATAAAACTTTAGTCTGCTGTGTCAAGAAATCCATTGCCTGAACAACACCTTTGCTTTCGATTCCTTTAGTTGGCAAGCTTCTTCTTTCAGTTGCTCCTCCGCATAAAACGATAGAATCGAATTGGTTTAATTCTTCAACGCTGAAGTTTACACCAACGTTTACATTTGTTTTGAAAGTGATTCCTTCTGCTTCAAGAATAGCTACACGACGATCGATAATTCCTTTTTCTAATTTGAAATTCGGAATTCCGTAACGTAATAAACCTCCAATTGCGTTGTCTCTTTCAAAAACAGTAACCGTGTGCCCCGCTCTGTTTAATTGCTGAGCAGCTGCAAGACCAGCAGGTCCAGAACCAATAACAGCAACAGTTTTGCCAGTTCTTGTTTTTGGCGCTTGTGGTTTAATCCATCCTTCAGCGAAACCTCTTTCTACAATGCTTTTTTCGATGTTTTCGATAGAAACCGGATCTTTGATGATTCCTAATACACATGATTTCTCACATGGAGCAGGGCATAAGCGTCCTGTAAATTCAGGGAAGTTATTAGTAGATTGTAAAATCTCTAATGCGCTTTGCCATTCTTCCTGATGTACCATGTCGTTGAAGTCAGGAATTAAATTTCCTAACGGACAACCACTGTGGCAAAAAGGAATTCCACAGTCCATACATCTTGATCCTTGTTCTTTTAATTTATCTTTTGGTACCGGAATAGTAAATTCGTTGTAGTTCGAAACACGTTCTGCTACTGCTAAATTACTTTCGTCGGCTCTGTTATATTCTTTAAATCCGCCTATTTTACCCATGACATTTAAATAAATTTAGTTGTGAGTTGTAAAATGTGAGAGGTGAGTTAAAAAACTTAGCACCTCTGCACCTTTGTATCTCAGAACCTTTTAATTAAGCTATTAATTCTTCTATTTTTTTCTCTTCTGCAATTCTTTGTAATGCTTTTTTGTAATCAGTTGGCATTACTTTTACGAAGCGCTGTTGTTGGTTTTCCCAGTCTGCTAAAATTCTTTTTGCTAATGGACTGCTTGTGTACAATGAATGATTTTTGATCAGTTTTCTTAGTTTCGTAAGATCTTCTTCTTCCATTGGATCGAATGCAACCATTTCCATGTTACAAACTGTAGAATCGAATTTCTTATTTGGATCGTAAACATAAGCCACACCACCGCTCATACCAGCTGCGAAGTTTCTTCCTGTTTTTCCTAAAACTACTACTGTACCACCGGTCATGTATTCGCAACCGTGATCTCCAATTCCTTCAACAACGGCTGTTGCTCCAGAATTTCTCACACAGAAACGCTCTCCGGCCATTCCATTAATATAAGCCTCTCCGGTAATAGCTCCGTAAAGGGCAACGTTTCCAATAATGATATTGTCTTCAGGTTTGAAAGTTGCAGTAGGAGGTACTTTTACAATTAATTTTCCTCCAGAAAGTCCTTTTCCTAAATAATCATTACAGTTTCCGTGAATTTTAAATGACAATCCGTTTGTTGCAAAAGCACCAAAACTTTGTCCGGCAGAACCTTCAAAATCAACTAAAATAGTGTCATCAGGTAATCCTTGTGCGCCGTAGATTTTTGAGATTTCGTTACTCAAAATCGCACCTACAGAACGGTCTGTATTTTTAATTTTAAAGGTTACTCTTGTTTTCTCTTTTCTATAAATAGACGGAATCGCTTCTTTGATGATGTCAAAATCCAATACATTTTCAAGTTGGTGATCTTGAGTAGTTGTATTATGATTTGGTTCTGTTTTCGCTTTTTCCGGTTTGTATAGAATTGATGACAAGTCTAAACCATTTGCTTTATAATGTTTGATAGCTTTGTTCACATTTAATTTTTGTGACTGACCTACCATTTCTTTTAAAGTTCTGAAACCTAACTGCGCCATAATTTCTCTTAACTCTTCAGCAATAAAATACATGAAGTTGATTACGTGCTCTGGAGTTCCTTTGAAATTTTTTCTCAATTCAGGATCCTGAGTTGCAATACCAACTGGACAAGTATTTAAGTGGCAAGCTCTCATCATGATACATCCAGAAGCTACAAGCGGTGCAGTTGCAAAACCGAATTCTTCAGCTCCTAATAAGGCTGCTATCGCTACGTCACGACCTGTTTTCAACTGTCCGTCACATTCTAAAACTACACGGCTTCTTAAATCGTTTAAGATCAAAGTTTGTTGTGCTTCAGCTAAACCAAGTTCCCATGGAATACCTGTGTGTTGTAAAGAAGTTAATGGTGCAGCTCCCGTTCCTCCGTCATAACCAGAAATTAAGATAACGTCAGCTTTTGCTTTGGCAACACCGGCAGCGATGGTTCCAACTCCAACTTCAGAAACTAATTTTACGTTGATACGAGCTTCACGGTTTGCATTTTTCAAATCGTAAATCAACTGAGATAAATCCTCAATAGAGTAAATATCGTGATGAGGAGGTGGCGAAATCAAACCTACATAAGGCGTAGAGTTTCTCGTTTCAGCAATCCAAGGCACTACTTTTTCTCCAGGCAATTGTCCACCTTCACCAGGTTTTGCTCCCTGAGCCATTTTAATCTGGATTTCTTTAGCGTTTGTCAAATAGTTGATCGAAACACCAAAACGTCCTGACGCAACTTGTTTGATAGCAGAGTTTCTAGAATCTCCGTTAATTTCTTTCTGGAAACGTTTTGGATCTTCTCCACCTTCTCCAGAGTTACTTTTTCCGCCAATTCTGTTCATTGCAATCGCTAAATTCTCGTGTGCTTCTCTAGAAATAGATCCGTAAGACATTGCACCCGTTTTGAATTTCTTTACAATTTCTGTCCAAGGTTCTACTTCATCAATAGAAATTGGATCTAAGTTGTTGAATTCAAATAAACCTCTAATAGTCATTAAGTTTGAGCTTTGCTCGTTAACGGCATTTGAGTATTCTTTATAACTTTCTGGGCTGTTTAAACGAACCGCTTGTTGTAATTTAGAAATAGTGGTTGGGTTAAACATGTGTTTTTCTCCTCCACGTCTCCATCTGTAAATACCTCCAATTTCAAGAGAAAGCAAACTTGCCACTTTTGAATTTGGGAAAGCTTTTTGGAAACGTTTTTTAACCTCTTTCTCCACTTCCATTAAACCAATTCCTTCAATTCTTGATGGAGTGTAAGGGAAGTATTTAGATGTAAATGTTTTGTTTAAACCTAAAATCTCGAAAATCTGAGCAGCTCTGTACGAATGTAAAGTCGAGATACCAATTTTATTCATGATTTTCACGATTCCTTTTGCAATCGCTTTGTTGTAGTTCACAACAGCGTAATCCGCTTTAACTTTTGTAATGAAACCTTTTTCAACCTGATCGTGAATGATTTCGTTTACCATGTAAGGGTTGATGGCACTTGCACCGTATCCGAACAATAAAGCAAAATGATGAGGCTCTCTAGGTTCAGCAGATTCGATAATGATTCCGAATTTAGAACGAACTTGTAAAATGTTCAAAGAGTGGTGAATGTAAGAACAAGCCAATAACATTGGGATTGGAGCTAATTCTTCGCTTACACCTCTATCAGATAAGATGATGATGTTGCACCCTTCTTCAACTGCTTTAAAAGTAGCCTGAACACATTTTTCAAGAGCTCTTTCTAAACCGTTAACTCCTTTTTCTATTTTATATAAAGTAGAAATTGTAGCCGATTTGAAATCTGGATGATCTATATTTCTGATTTTATCCAAATCTTCGTTTGAAACAACTGGATTTTGGATTTTTAATTTTTTACATTGTTTTGATTCAATTTCGAAAATATTGAAATCTCCACCAATCGCTAAACTGATATCGGTAATGATTTCTTCACGAATACCATCCAATGGCGGGTTAGTAACCTGAGCAAATAATTGTTTGAAGTAATTGTACAACAACTGTGGCTGATCTGAAAGAACTGCCAAAGGTGTATCGTTACCCATAGAACTGATTGCTTCAGCTCCGTCGCTACCCATTGGGTTGATGATTGTTTTTAAATCTTCAATAGTATAACCAAACAAACGCTGTCTTGTTAAGAAATCTAATTTTTCAACAGGAGTAGGGTTATTTGTGTAAGGAACGCTAGCTAATGGTAATAAGTTTTCGTCAACCCATTGCTTGTATGGACGTTTTGTAACGATTGCTTTTTTAACTTCTTCGTCTTCGATGATACGCCCTTCATTCATATCAACCAAGAACATTTTTCCTGGCTCTAAACGACCGTGCTGAATTACATCTTCTGGATCGATGTCTAATACACCAATTTCAGATGACATAATTACGAATCCGCTTTTCGTTAATGTATAACGAGAAGGACGCAATCCGTTTCTGTCTAGTAATGCACCAATTACGTTTCCATCTGTAAACGGAATAGAAGCAGGGCCGTCCCAAGGCTCCATGATACAAGCATTGTACTCATAGAAAGCTCTTTTCTCTGGAGACATCGTTTGGTGTTTTTCCCAAGCTTCAGGAACTACCATCATCATTGCCTCTGGAAGAGAACGGCCAGTCATTAATAAAAGTTCAATCACCATATCCATAGAAGCAGAATCTGATTTTCCTTCTAAGATAATTGGGAATAATTTTTTAATGTCTTCTCCGAAAACTTTGCTTTGCATAAGCTCTTCACGAGCACGCATACGGCTTACGTTACCACGAAGCGTGTTGATCTCACCATTATGACACATGTATCTAAATGGTTGAGCTAAGTCCCAAGATGGGAATGTATTTGTAGAGAAACGTTGGTGTACAAGCGCTAAACGTGTCACCAAGTCTGGATCTTTCAAATCTATATAATAACGGCTGATGTCTTCTGGCATCAATAGACCTTTATATATTATAGTAGTTGTCGATAAACTAGTAAAATAAAACATGTGGCTTTCTGAGGTTTTAGATCCTCTTACGGCATGTTCAGCAATTTTTCTAGCTGCAAAAAGTTTTGCATTAAATTCTTGTTCAGTTAAATCTTGTCCGTTTTTAGAAACGAAAACTTGTTTAATTGTTGGTTCTTTTTCTGCGGCAATTTCACCTAGATTTTCAACGTCAACAGGTACATCTCTCCAACCTAAAACTTTTAAGTTTTGGTCTTTGATAGTTGCTTCAAATGCATTAATACAAAAAGAAACTTGGTTTTTGCTTTTTGGTAAAAAAACCATTCCTACTGCATACTCACGCGCTTCTGGGATTTCAAAGTCACATACTTTCTTAAAAAAATCATGAGGAATGTCGAATAAAATTCCGGCTCCGTCACCAGTTCTTCCATCAGAACTTACGGCACCACGATGTTCCAATTTAATTAAGATGTCTAATGCTTTGTGAATAATATCATTTGACTTAATACCATTCAAATTACAAATAAATCCTGCACCACAATTGTCGTGTTCAAATTCAGGCAGATAAAGCCCTTGTTCTTTAACTCTCATTCTTGATATTTTTTTTACAAAAATAAAGATTTCATTAAACATAATGTATTGAAATAGTGTTTTTGCTTTCATTTTTGCTGTAATATTAGAAAAAGCATTCTTAATTATTAATATTATTATATAAGGCATCCCGAATTGCTAAAAATATAATTACTCTTAAAATATATTAGGAAAAATCGTCGGCAGGCCAATAAAACCAATGAATTTTTTGTTAAATATCAAACGTTTTATGTGAATTGTGTTAACATTAACAAATTGTTCCGTTAACGATTTGTTTGCTTTGAAAAATTATCAACGCCTAATACCTATATATAACATTTATTTAATTGAAAAAGATTTTACTATTAAGTTGTATTTTGTTACTTTTGTCGCACTTTTATTCTGAAATAAATTCAGAACCAGACAAATTCTATATTATGAACATACACGAATATCAAGGAAAAGAAATTTTAGCGAGTTACGGAGTACGCGTACAACGCGGAATTGTGGCTAACAATGCGGTTGAAGCTGTAGCTGCTGCAAAACAATTAACTGCCGAAACTGGTACAGGATGGCATGTAATAAAAGCACAAATTCACGCAGGTGGTCGTGGAAAAGGTGGTGGAGTTAAGCTGGCAAAAAACTTACAACAAGTTGAAGAGTTAGCAGAACAAATCATCGGAATGCAGTTGATTACACCTCAGACTCCGCCTGAAGGTAAAAAAGTAAATAAGGTATTAGTTGCAGAAGATGTTTACTATCCAGGTGAAAGCGAAACTTCTGAATTTTATGTTTCTGTTTTATTGAATAGAGGTACTGGACGCAACATGATCATGTATTCTACTGAAGGTGGAATGGATATCGAAGAAGTTGCTGAGCACACTCCACACTTAATCTTTACTGAAGAAATTGATCCATCTGTTGGATTACAAGGTTTCCAAGCAAGAAGAATTGCCTTCAACTTAGGTCTTTCTGGAAATGCTTTCAAAGAAATGGTTAAATTCATCGATGCACTTTACAATGCTTACATTGGTTCTGATGCTTCTATGTTTGAAATCAACCCAGTTTTAAAAACTTCTGATAACAAAATCTTAGCTGTTGATGCTAAAGTTAACATCGACGATAACGCTTTATACAGACAACCTAAATATGCTGAAATGAGAGATATCCGTGAGGAGAATCCAATCGAAGTTGAAGCTAAAGAAGTTGGTCTTAACTATGTTGACCTTGACGGTACTGTAGGATGTATGGTAAACGGAGCTGGTCTTGCAATGGCAACTATGGATTTAATTAAATATGCTGGTTTTGAGCCTGCTAACTTCCTTGACGTAGGAGGAACTGCTGACGCAAAACGTGTTGAAACAGCTTTCAGAATTATCTTGAAAGATCCAAACGTAAAAGCGATCTTAATTAACATCTTTGGAGGTATCGTTCGTTGTGACCGTGTTGCTCAAGGTGTTGTTGATGCTTACAAAAACATGGGTGACGCTATTAAAGTGCCAATTATCGTTCGTTTGCAAGGAACAAATGCTGAAATTGCAAAAGAATTAATTGACAACTCTGGTATGCCAATCTTATCTGCAGTTCAATTCCAAGAAGCTGCTGACCAAGTTAAAGCTGCTCTTTCTTAATTAAATAAGAAATCAATTTATATAGAAAATCCCTCCATTTTGGAGGGATTTTTTTTGTGGTTTAACCGCAAAGGGCGCTAAGTTTTTTTGTTAAGGATTGTGAGTACAAACGCAAAGTTCGCAAAGCTATATGTTGAAAATAGCCACGAATTCACGAATTATTTTCAAAGATTGTAAAAAATAAAATTCGTGAATTCGTGGCTAAAAAACTTTGCGAACTTTGCGTAATTCTTTGCGCTCTTTGCGGTTAAATCATCAAGTTTATTTCAAAACTGTAGATAGTTCCACAATTTCAAATTCTGGATCATGTGTTATAAATTCTCTAATTACAGCAGCATGACCAGCACCAACTAAAACCATTATTTTGTTATCTGTGCTTTCCGTTAATTTCTGAATTAAAGAATACATATATAAATTTCTTTTGTACCAATTTGAAACTAAATGCGCTCCTGTAAAATCATCTGGATTTCCAGCTCTATTTGCTACTTCCAAATACCATTGTATATTTTTATTTTCGGTTTCTTTTTTATTGTAATGTAGCATGAGTTCTTGTAACGAGCTTTTTGTTATTCTTTCATTATGATCTTTTTCATTCCTTTTTTTCCACTCATTATTTCTTTTCAATAAATCCTGCTGGTTTGCTTTTCCCATTGACATCATTAAACTGTCATAACGAAAAGAAGTGTAGAGATTCATTCCGTATAATTTTTTATGATTTAGTTTTTTAGCTGTGCGTAGTGCCAGTTGTGTTATTTCGTTTTTGTTAGTTTTAAAAAGACTATCGGTGTTTTTATTGTAAAACTTATCTAAATCGGCTTGTTCGTTAAATTCCCATTCTACAAATATTTTATCGGGACCAAATTTTTTGATTTTGTCACTCATTATTTCGAGTTCCTTTTGACTTTTCTCAGACAAGATATCAAAACTGTTTAGTTTAGCAACATCAAGACCAGGATTGGCGTAATGAAAAGTTCCAACCAATAATATCTGTTTTTTCTTAGTTTGAGCAGACGTTAGGTTTAATGTAATAATTGTTAGTAATAAAATAATTTTGTGCATGACGTTTTGTTTTTAAATTCATGACAAATGTATTCGGTCTTTTGACCTCTAGTTTTTGTTTTTGATGAACATAGGATTTCATCTTATAAACAGATGAAATTTGCAGAGTAATAATTTCGTGTAACGTTTTTGATAGTTCATCCCTAAAAAAGCATGTTTTGAATAAATCTAATTTTCTATTTAAGGCTTAATTGTATTTTTGAGTTAATTATCAAAAACTATGAAATCAAGAATACCTTTTTACTATCACATTGTTTTTTTCTTTTTATTATTCCTAACCTACATTTTCTGGGATATTGGACTTAATGATCAAAAAATAGAAATTGTAATCAAAGCAATATGTTATGGAATTACGCCAACTCATTTGTTAGCAATATTTTGTATTTACATTCTCAACTTCTACTATTTCTGCGAATGGTTTTTAAACAAGAAGAAATTACTTTTTTATATCCTGACAATTCCAGTTTCGCTATTGCTTTTTGCGGCTGTTCGTTATTTTTTGCAAGAAGTCGTTATGTATAATATTACTGGAATGCACAATTACTATGAAGAAGCTAGAGAAATAGGTTATTACATAAAAGATAATTTTTTCTTTGGATTACCAGCTATCTTTTTAAGTGCTTTGACCTTTTTATTTTGGCAATTTCAAACCACTCAGCATCAAAATCAAGAATTGCTTTTAGAGAATAAAAAAGCCGAATTTCAAATGCTAAAAGCGCAAGTGAGTCCGCATTTTTTGTTTAATACGCTGAACTCTTTTTACAGTCAGTTGGTTATGAAAGAGGATGAAATGGCCGATGATATTTTGGTGCTTTCTGATTTACTTCGGTATGTTATTACGGAAACTGACAAAGATGAAGCGATACTTTCAAAAGAAATTCAATTTATTCAAAACTATATTCATCTGCAAAAGAAAAGATTTGAAGATCAGTTATTTTTAGATTTTAAAGTGGAAGGAAATTATTCAAACGAAAAAATCATTTCGTCGGCTTTGATTCACTTTGTTGAAAATGTTTTCAAGCATGGAAAATTTAATAATGAAGAAGAAAAAGCTATTATTTCAATTCAAATAAAAAACGATTTTCTAGAAATTTCAACTTTCAATTATTTCATCGAAGGAGAAAATTATTCATCAACTGGAATTGGTTTTGATAACTTGACAAAAAGGCTAGAATATACCTATAAAGGCCAATTTATTCTTGAAAAAACAGAAGAAAATAATACCTTTAAAACTTACTTAAAAATACCGCTAAAGAAATAATTTATGGCTTTTAAATGCATAATTGTCGACGACGAACCGCCTGCAACTCGAATATTGGAAAATTACATTGGGAAGGTGAATTTTCTGGAGAAAGTTGGCGTTTTTAATGATTCGTTAAAAGCATTAGAATTTCTAAATTCACAATCTGTAGATGTTATTTTTCTTGATATTCAAATGCCGCAATTAACAGGTTTACAGATTTCTAAAATCATTTCTAAGGATATAAAAGTAATTTTTACAACGGCTTATCCAGATTTTGCTTTAGAAGGATTTGAATTAAATGCAGTTGATTATTTATTAAAACCAATTGCATTCGAACGATTTTATCAAGCCGTTTCTAAACTAAACTCTGAATCCAAAATAGAAGTTTCGAGTACCGCTAATAGTACTGCACCAGATTTTTTATTTATAAAAACAGATGGAAAAAATAAGTTTCAGAAAGTTTTTTTGAATGATGTTTTATACGTAGAAAGTTTACAGAATTATGTTTGTATTCATACTGTAAAGCAGCAGATTATTACACATTCGTCATTAAAAAATGTTGTTGAATCATTGCCAGAAAAGGATTTTATTCAAATACATAAATCGTATGTGGTTTCATTGCAACATATAGAATCAACAGATAATTTTTCTGTTTTTATAAATGGAAAAGAATTGCCAATTGGTGCAACTTTTAAAGAGGCTTTTTTTGATAAAATAGAAGAGAATAAAATTTAATTTTTTTTAACCGCAAAGGGCGCAAGGATTTTTGACTACGTATTGTGAATACAAACGCAAAGTTCGCAAAGCTTTGTGAATAAAACTTTGCGAACTTTGCGTAAATCTTAGCGTTCTTTGCGGTTAAAATCCTCAATTACGATTTTTTCTTATTGCCGTTTTTGAATACTACTTTTTCTACAACAGATGGTTTTCCGTTTCCTTTTGGGAATGATTTCTTTTTAGGTTTTCCAGCTGAAGAACCTGACTTTGATGAACTTTGATCACCTCTGTATTTTTCTGAATCTTTTGGAGCAGCTTTAAATTCTGGTCTTTCTTTAGAAGTTTCCTTCTTCGGAATTTCAGCTTTATGTTTTGCTAAAACATCATTCGGATTTTTAGGATTTTCTCTCGTTCCTCTCAAATGAATAACCAATCCGTTTAAAAAGTTTCTTAAAACCTGATCACCACATTCCATATAGTTTGGATGATCTTCGGCTCTAAAAAAAGCTCCTAATTCTGATTTTGAAATTCTAAAATCTACCAATTCTAAAATTTCAACTATTTGGTCATCACGGAGCATCAAAGCCACGCGAAGTTTTTTAAGTATATCGTTGTTTGTCATAATTTTTGTTTCAGGTTTTTTTTCTGTTTCAAGTTTCAAGTTTTCAATCTGAAACTAAAACTCCTAATTTATTTTACAAAGGTAGTTTTTAAAATGATTAAAATCTAGAATTGAAATCATTTAAAGTTGCAACCAATTTATCCAAATCTTCTTTTAAATGATTTGCTGTAACTACAATTCGATTTAGCGGTTCGGCTTCTTTGGTGTATCTAAAACTAGCTATAATGATTTTTTCCTGTTTTAGTTTTTCAACTAATTCATTCGATAAAAGATAAATTAAAGGATAGTTTTTATCAAATAGAATAGTACTGTTTTTAGTTAAAATCGTATCGATATAACTCAAATTGTCTTTCAATTTTTGATGTTGCGTTTTATAAATTTCTTTAGCATCAAAAAGCGTTTGTACAAAAGCGGGATTCATTCCGGCAGCACTTGTAAAAGTTTCAATTTCTTTTATTGATTCTATGAATTCAGAATCAGATGCAATCACTCCGCCTGTTAAGCCGAAAGCTTTTCCGAGAGATGAAACCAATATTTTTCTTTTAATCGGAAAGTCAATTGAGGAATAAATTCCAGAACCATTTTCGCCGACAATTCCTAATGAATGCGATTCATCAATAACTAAAGTAATTTCCTTTTCCTTAGAAATTTCTTTTATAAAAGTTAGATCGATTGGTTTTGTTTCAAAAGAAGGAACACCGTCAGTTAGAATCGTTATTTTCTCAGATTTTAAATCTAATAAACGGTCATTCAGTTTTTTATTTATAAAAACAGGATCACTATTTTCAATTTGAATAGCGGAATGAATTTCATTTAAATGATAAAAACAATCGGTTTGCTCTTTCAATTTTTCTAAAACAAGTTTTCCAGCCAGCATTCCCGAAGAAACTGTAACGGTGCTTTCTGAGCCAATATGAGATGCTAAAAAGCTTTCGCCCGCATCATAAGCCGTTAATTGAATATTCGCAGTTCTAGAACTTCCGTAAGTAGTTCCCCATTTTAAAATGTTCTGAACGGCTAAATCCTGAAATGCCGTATTTGTTGGAAGACCCAAATAGGCAGTTCCGCCAAAATACAAATAATGTTCTTGGTCAATTTCGATTACTCGATCTGGAAATTTTTCGACTTTCATTTTATAAAAGTGTAACTCCCGTTCCGTTTAAATCAGAATAACTTACAACACCATCTTTTATAGTAACACCTGTTGCAATATCTTCTGCTAAAAGTAACGCACCGTCCATATCTACATAATCCAATTGAGGAAGCAAATGCGCAATAGCAGAAATCCCAACAGTAGATTCTGTCATACAGCCAACCATTGTTCGTAAACCAAGTTTTTTAGCTTCTTCAATCATGCGTTTTCCAGGTGTTAAACCACCGCATTTTACCAGTTTTACATTCACACCATGAAAATGATTGAAACATTTAGCTACATCTTCTTCAATAATACAACTTTCGTCAGCAATTACTGGAAGAGCAGAATGTTTAAAAACCTCTTTATGTCCTTCCCAATTATCAGCTTTCATAGGCTGTTCTAGAAATTCAACACCTAATTTTTTTAGTTCAATCGAATTATTTATGGTTTCTTCAACTGTCCATCCGCAATTGGCATCAATCCTAAAAATGGCATTGGTATGTTTTCGAAGCGCTTTTACAATTTCAATATCTTCTTTGGTTCCCAATTTAATTTTATAAATAGGCCATGGAAGTTCCTGCATTTTAGAAACCATTTTATCAATAGAAGCAATTCCGATAGTGTAATCCGTCATTGGATTTTTTTCGGTTGTGTAGTTCCATAATTCGTAAAGCTTTTTGCCTTTTTTGCGAGCATACAAATCATTATAAGCTAAATCTAAGGCGCATAAAGCAAACATATCATCTTTTAAATAGGGATGAATTTTTGCCCAAAATACTTCTGGAGTTTCATTTTCAGTATTTTCAATAATGCTTCTGATTTTTTCTAAATCCTGCATCATCATTGGCACAGTTGTATTGTAATACGGATTTGAAGTTGCTTCTCCAAAACCCGAAAAGCCATCGCTTTGCAATTCAACAATTAACGAGGGCTGAAAATCTATGGATTCTCTCGAAATGGTAAAAGTGTGCTTTAGTTTGAGATTGTATTCTCTTAAAATTAGTTTCATTGGTATGCGATGTTTTTTTTATGTTTTTTTCAATTAATAGCCAAGCCAGAGTATTGCTTCTGTAAAATGATCACGCCAAAGCTTTTCATTATGTTCTCCGCCTTTTACAATCTTGGTTTTATCGAGATGAAGACAATAACAGCGTTTGGTATCTAGTAAACGTTTCATTTTAGTTAAATCTTTTTCCATGTCGTCACTTTCTTTATCGCCGCACAGAAAATAGATTTTAGTTTTAATTTTAGATTGCTTTTCTGTGAACGTATAAATCTCAGGTGAAAACCAGAATGAAGGCGAAAAGACACCCGCTTTTCCAAAAATTTCAGGGTATTTTAAAGCTCCGTAATAAGAAACTAGTCCGCCAAGTGAGCTTCCGAAAAGAATTGTGTTTTTGGCTTTTGTTTTGGTTCTGTAATTTTTATCGATATACGGTTTTAAGGTTTTTACGATAAATTCGAGATAATTATCGGCATTTCCTCCACCATATTTTTCATTTTTGAAAGGAGTAAGCTCTTCGATTCGTTTTTCATTTCCATGCTCAATTCCTACAACAATGACGGGAGCTTTTAGGCTGTCCAATTTTTCGTCTACATTCCATTCACCAGAATAAGAAGTTTTGGCATCAAACAGATTTTGAGCGTCGTGCATGTAAATAACGCTGTATTTTTTCTGAATGTCTTTGGAATAATTTTCTGGAAGATAAATCCAAATTTTTTTTGAGGTATTTAGTTGAGGCGCTTCAATTGTAAATGTAGATACATTTTTTGAAGCAGTGCTTTGTGCCTTGCCAATAAAAGTAAATAGAAGTAAAATTGCCAAGAAAATCCTCTTCATCATCCTTGTTTTGTATTTTTATTTAAAAGCAATATTTTAGCTAAAAATAATAAATTGATGAATACAGAAGCAGAAAAAAGAAGTTTACTTTTAGAAATGATTACCCTCGCCACTGTAGATGGACATTTGCACAAACGTGAGCTTGAATTTTTAAGAATTGTAGCTTTGGAATTGAATATTAGCGAAGAAGAATTTCAAGATTTATTTCATCAGGAAACAAAACCATTGCCAATACCATCCGAAATGCAGCGTATCAATCAGTTTTATAGATTGGCTTTATTAATGCATTGTGATGGCGTTTTGCACGAAAGAGAATTTCATGCTATTCAACAGATAGCTATCGGAATGGGACTGAATCTTTCTGCAGTAAAACGTGTTTTAGAAATGATGAAAAAAACACCAAATACAGTAATTAACCCAATTGTGCTGTTGGAAATTTTTCACGAACAACACAATTAGGTTAAAACCTTTTTAGTTTATTATTTGTTTCGGATTTATTTTTTAGAAGGTTGAAATTTTGGATGTCCAGTATACGCATAAGCAAAACTGATTAAGTTGCTGTCTTTTTCTATAACTTTTGTTGCGCTGTCACCCATTCCATGTCCAGATTCAAAGTCGGCTAAAAAGAAGATTGGATTGCTGGAGGTGTTTGCATTTTGAAGTGAAGCTGCAAATTTTGCAGGTTGCCATGCAATTACACGAGGATCATTCATTCCCGCTGTTATTAATGTTGCCGGATAGGCAGTTCCCTTTTTAATATGATGAAACGAATCCATTTCTAAGAGCGCCTTGAACTCTGTTTTGTCTTTTATAGTTCCAAATTCAGGAATATTACCAGGACCATTTGGGGCTAATTCTGAACGAATAGTATTAAATTCTCCTACTTCTGGAATGGCAGCGGCAAACAAGTCTGGTCGCTCCGTAATGGCTCGTCCAATTAATATACCGCCAGCACTTGCGCTCCAAATGGCAATTCTTTTAGGAGAAGAATATTTCTCTTTAATGAGATATTCAGTAACCGCAATTAAATCTTTCCATGTATTGGGTTTGGTTGTTTTAAAACCTGCTTTATGCCAAGCTTCGCCCAATTCTCCGCCACCTCTAACGTGAGCAACAACATATATGCCACCATAAGTGCAGTAAGGCAATGCAAATCCAGTACTAAAACGTGGTTCAAGAGAGATTCCGTAAGCACCATATCCAACCATAAGAATTGGATTGTCGCCATTTAGCTTAATGTTTTTGTTATAAATGATAGAAACAGGAACTTTAACACCATCATAAGAGGGAACCATAATTTCTTTAGAGACTAAATCTTTAAATTCAGGATATTCAATAGGTTTTGATAATGGCTGAAAAGTAAATGTATTTGATGCTGGATTGTATAAATAACGTTTTTGAGGAGAAGTCCAGCCTGAAAGCGTCATCCAAATTTCGCTTTTATTTTCGCTTATAGCCAAAAAAGAAACTGAACCTGCTTGCAGAGGTAATTTTAATTCAATCGGATCTGTTTTTCCTTTCGCTAAGAAAAATACTTTTGCCTGCACTCCGTTTTCGGTAATTGAATAATATAAGCCATCCTTTGTAAGTTTGAAATCGGTAATACTTCCATTTTTAGGTTCGGGTATAACCGTTTTTGCTTTTTCTATATCTGGGTTTGAAATAGGAACTTTTATTATTTTATAGTTAGAAGCATTTTTATAAGTCAAATAATAAATAAACTCTTTGTCGACAAGATAATCGGTCACTTCATCTTTTTTATCTACCAGATTGGTCCATCTTACAGGTTTAAAATTATCTTTTAAATCAGTGTCGTATAACTTAATTCGATTATCAACTGTAACAACCATTCCGTAATTTTTATTAGAATTTTTGTGATATAGATTTAATGGAAATTCTTCTGCACCTATATTAAGTTCAGGATTGGTGGCATTGGATAAAAATTCGACATCTTTGTTTGGATCTTCTCCCAATTTATGATAATAAACTTTGGAATTTAGTAATCTATTTGGATCTGTAACATCAGAAGAATTTAATCGCCCGTATGTAAATGAATTTCCGTCTGGCATCCATGAAGGATAACTGAACCAGCATCTGTCAAATACTTCAGGATAAACTTTTCCGTCGCTGTTTATAATAAGCAATTCGGCACTTTCAGAACCGCTTGGCGCAATTTCTATCGCTACTTTATCTCCTTTTTCATTGGGAGTTATAGAACTTATATTGTAGTTTACTCCAGCTGCTTTTTTATAAGTTTCCGGATCAAAAAGTAGTTTCTCGATTCCTTTATAACCAATTCTCTGGTACAGTTTTCCATTTTCTTCGTTAGCATTTCGTTTTAGATAGAAATAATGGTCATTCTCAGTAATTTGTAATTCAGAGATTGTACTTTCTTTTCTTGCGTCAAGCTCTTTGAGTTTCTTTTGAAGATTTTGCCGTTCTGGAATTTCGTTTAATTTTTGCCGAGTATAATCTGTATTCGCTTTCATCCAAGCGACAACATTCGGGTCATTTAAATTTTCTAAATACTGATAGCCATCTTCTATCTTTTCTCCAAAATATTCGTCTGTGACAATTTTTTCTGGCGCGGGCTGTGGTTTATTTTGCCCAAAAAACGATACTACTGAGCTGAGTGCCACAGTAGTGCAAAGTAATTTCGTATTCATAATCTGTCTAGTTTAAAAGAAAGGCTGAATTTCCAGATAGATTATGGACAGGTAAAGTTATGAAATTGTTTTAATTAATTGATATATAGTTAATTATATTTTTTATTTATGGTAATTGCTCTTGTAGTTTTTTAATTTCGTCACGAAGTTTAGCCGCTTGCAAGAAGTCTAATTCTTTAGCTGCTTTTTCCATCGTTTTGCGTTTTTCACGAATCATTTTTTCTAATTCAGCTTTAGATAGATAAGCTGTTTCTGGTTCAGCTGCAACAGGAATCGGATGTCCTAATTCATATTCAACCAAAGGATTTTTAGTGAAAGCACTTTCGATTTTTTTGTTTAAAGCTTGAGGAACAATATTATTTTCTACGTTGAAATTAATTTGTTTTGTTCTTCTGTAATTGGTTTCATCGATTGTTTTCTGCATACTTGCCGTAATTTTATCAGCATACATAATGGCTTTACCATTTAAGTTTCTCGCCGCACGTCCGATGGTTTGTGTTAATGAACGATAATTTCTCAAGAAACCTTCTTTATCAGCATCTAAAATAGCAACAAGCGAAACTTCTGGCAAGTCTAAACCTTCACGAAGTAAGTTAACTCCAATTAAGACATCAAAAAGACCTTTTCGTAAATCCTGCATAATTTCGATACGCTCTAAAGTATCTACTTCAGAATGTATGTATCGGCATCGAATGTTCATTTTAGTTAAATATTTAGCCAATTCTTCGGCCATTCTTTTGGTCAAAGTTGTCACAAGAACCCTTTCATCCAATTCACAGCGAACTTGGATTTCCTCAATCAAATCATCAATCTGATTTAAGCTTGGGCGCACTTCAATAACAGGATCTAATAATCCTGTAGGGCGAATAATCTGTTCGACGTAAATACCATCCGATTTTTGTAGTTCATAATCAGCTGGTGTTGCAGAAACATATATGACCTGATTTTGCAAGGCTTCAAACTCTTCAAATTTCAGAGGTCTGTTGTCCATTGCGGCAGGCAATCTAAAACCGTATTCTACAAGGTTTTCTTTGCGGCTTCGGTCGCCTCCATACATTGCATGAACTTGAGAAACGGTTACGTGACTTTCATCAATAATCATTAAATAATCGCTCGGAAAATAATCTAATAAACAGAAAGGTCGCGTTCCTGCTTCACGTCCGTCAAGGTAGCGTGAGTAATTTTCAATTCCAGAGCAATAACCCAATTCGCGAATCATTTCCAGATCAAAATTGGTTCTTTCTTCCAAACGTTTCGCTTCCAGATGTTTTCCGATTTCTTTAAAATAATCAACCTGTTTCACCAAATCTTGCTGGATCTGCCAAATTGCGCCTTGTAAAACTTCTGGAGAAGTCACAAACATGTTGGCAGGATAAATGGTTAATCTTTGAAATTTCTCTATAACCTGAGATGTTTTTGCATCAAAAGATTCAATCTCTTCAATTTCGTCTCCAAAGAAATGAATTCGATACGCATCGTCTGCATAACTTGGATAGACTTCAACTGTATCTCCTTTAATTCTGAAAGTTCCAGGATTAAAATCGGCTTCTGTTCTAGCGTATAAACTCTGAACTAAACTGTGTAATAATTTAGTTCTTGAAATAACCTGATCTCGTTTAATTTCAATAACGTTTTTCTGAAATTCAACTGGGTTTCCAATACCATACAAACAAGAAACTGAAGCTACAACCAAAACATCGCGGCGACCAGAAAGAAGGGAAGAAGTAGTGCTCAAACGCATCTTTTCCAACTCTTCATTGATTGATAAATCTTTTTCAATGAAAACTCCAGTTACAGGCATAAAAGCTTCTGGCTGATAATAGTCGTAGTACGAAACGAAATATTCAACAGCATTATTTGGGAAAAATTGTTTGAACTCAGAGTATAATTGAGCGGCCAAAGTTTTATTGTGTGCCAGAACCAAAGTAGGTCTTTGCACTTCCTGAATTACGTTGGCAACGGTAAACGTTTTTCCCGAACCCGTAACTCCTAATAAAGTTTGGTATTTATCTCCGTCGACCACGCCCTGTGCCAATTTTTGTATGGCTTGAGGCTGATCTCCTTTTGGACTATATTCTGAGGAAACTTGAAATTTCATTTGAGTATACTGAAAATTTGGTTTTGTAAAGATACGAAGTTTGAATTCTAATCTAAAAAATTAATGATCGCATCATTTACCGCTTTTGGCTGATCTATGGTTAAAAAATGTCCTGCATCTTTTACCGTTTTTGTTTTACAATTGACAAGATGTTTTTTTGCACGATCTAAACTTTCTTCGGAATTAATAACGTCTTTATCTCCGATTAAAACTAAAACCGGATTTTGAATAGATTCTAATTCTTTATCTGAAAAAGGCATCATTTTAAGCATGCTGGAATTTGATTTCGCATATTTATTAGCCAAATAGAATTGTCTTTTATAAATTACGCTAATGTTTTCTGGATGAGTTGAAAAAGTGTTTAATGTTTTACTGAATTTCTTTTCGCTTGGAAAAAGTTTTAGCATTAATGCTGAAGTCGTTTTTCGAGGTTTATCAAGAAATTTGAAAGTCTGAGCTGGACTTAATAAAACAATTTTATCAATCGAATTTGATTTTTGAGTGGCTAATAATGTTGTAATCCAGCCGCCTCGTGAAGCGCCAATGATATCAAATTTCTTTAATTTGTAATAGCTGAAAACTTCATTGTAAAAAACAACAATATTATCGGACGAAAGTGGTTTTACAGTTAAGTTGGATTTATTGGGTTCCATTATAAAATCGATGGCGTAAATGCGATGATTTTTGGCCAAAGTTTTAATGTTAGGATACCACATGGTCGAACTGGCATCCATCCCGTGAAGTAAAACAAGATCTTTTCCGTTTTTTGGTCCAGCTATAATTACATGTGCGGTTCCAAAACTAGTTTTTACATCTTCTTCGGTATACGGAATATTCCAAAGTTTTAAAGCTTTATCATAAGCGGTTTGATATTTTACCTCTTCAGTTCTAGTTTTAAAAACATAATCGTCAAATTTTGCCTTTTTGGACGAAGAACAGCTTGTGACTAAAAAGAGCATAACTGCCAATCGGAAATATAGTTTCAACATAGTAATAAAATTCAATTTTCAGCTTAAAGTTACGAGTAGAGCTAGCGAAAAGTGTATCAGAATTTTATTTTAAAATATCATAATTTTAAGATTTATCGTTTTTGGAAGTCAGATAATAAATCTGTACAAACGCCAAAATAGCGTTGGGAATTATTACGGGCCAAAGCCATTGGTTAAAATCTCTATAGTCGTTTAAAAAGATGCCATAAATGACAAAACAGATACAGCCAAACATATTAATAAATCGGATTGCTCGGAGATTTTTCAGCAAAAAACCTCCAACAATAAATACAGATGCGAGATAACCAATATATTCTGCCATAATCTTGATTTTAAATAGTTTACAATAAATGTAGCAAAAGCTAATTATAAAATCAAGGTTTTGTTTTGGAAATGAGTTATTTAAGTAGAAAAAAGATTATAGTTTTTTTGGATTACGACTTGTGTGACGAATTCTCAAAATATGAATCTCATTGAAAGTTATTTTATAAGATATTCGATAACTATAAATTTCATATGCGCGATAACTTCCATTGTTTGGAATTTTCATTTCATCCAATTCGTAAATTTCCCAATTTGTTTTTAAAATTGTTACAGAATTATAAATAGTATCAATTACTTTGTTTGGGATATTTTTACTTTTAGATTCTTTAAATATATGAAAGTATATTTTTTCAAGCTGAATTTTAGCGGCTTTAGACCAAATTATTTCTTTTTCCATTGTTCAATTTGATCCTTCATTTCATTATGAGAATAGAAATTACCACTTTGAATATCTTCTTCAGCAACTTTTAAATCTTCATTATATCTTTCAGAATAATTGACAGGAGTTTTACGACTATCTAAAATTGTTTTTAAAGCAGATAAAAACTGATCGTCATCAATTTTTTCAATTTCAGAAATTAAAATATTTTTAAGTTCAAGAGTGTTCATAATTACTTAATTTTATCGAAGTTACAAAACAAAATCATACGATTGGTTTTGAAAACCTTAAAATTTCCAAGAGTTGTGCTCAGTGTCATTTAGGAAACTCCAAGCTACAATTCGGCTATTTTTTTGCCCTTGCGACATTTCGATTGTTTTGACAGAAACGGCGTTTACTTTTTTCAAGATTTTGTAAATCGATGAAAGATTTTCTTTTTTAGAAACTAGAGTAGTAAACCACAAAACTTGCGATGGATATTTAGCGCTTTCGTAAATCATTTGCGTGATAAATCCGATTTCGCCACCGTTGCACCACAATTCTGCATTTTGTCCGCCAAAATTTAAAACTGGATTTGTATTTCTTTTTTCTTTCGGATTTAAATTAGAAACTTTTCTAGAAGTGCTTTTATGAGCTTCTTCGGCAGATGCATGAAAAGGCGGATTGCACATCGTGAATGTAAAACGATCTTCGGGCGTGATAATATTTTTAAAAATGAATCGAGGTTCAGTTTGCTGCTGCAAGCTGATAGAATCAATTAATTCGGGATTGGTTTCAATAATTTTAGCGCAATTTTCAATTGATTTTTTGTCAATATCTGTTCCAACAAAACTCCAATTGTAAATTGAGTTTCCTAATATCGGATAGATTAAATTCGAACCTGTACCGATATCTAATCCTAAAACAGTGCTGGTTTCTGGAATTTGATTATTATTGCTTTCGGCCAATAAATCGGCTATATAATGAATATAATCGGCACGTCCTGGAATTGGCGGGCAAAGATAATCTTTAGGAATATCCCAGTTTTGAATGTTGTAATACGTTTTAAGTAAAGCTTTGTTTAATGTTTTTACTGCAAGCGGATTACTGAAATCAATGGTTTCTATTCCGTGTTTATTAATGGAAACAAAAGCTTTTAATTCGGGACAATTTGAAATGAGAAGTTCAAAATCATATCGGTTTCGATGAAGATTTCTTGGATGTAAATTGTCTTTTTGGGAATTGTTTTCTGCTTTCATTTTTTTTTGATTTCGATGCAAAGATAGGCATTCCTTTTTTGGAAATGATTTTAGGAAATTCCCATTAGTCCTATTGCCCAAATCTGTTGTAGTAGCTATTGGCGGTAGTTTTTTTTTGATGCTATATTCTTTTTTTCAATGTAATCTCAGTACTTGGTGTTTTTATAAGTTCTTTTAAAGTATCAATTTCATAATCGAAGAGTTTGTCGATTCTTTTTTCTAGCAAAAACGTAAAAAAAGTTTCTATATCCTTCCTATCTTCTTTAAATTTATTTAGAAATTTTAATCCAATTGTAGTTTCATTTTCATTTCCTAAATAAAAATAAGTTGAACAATCAGTTTCTCTTTTACGATTCGTTTTCTTTTTTAATCTTTCTATTACATTGTCTACGGCTTCAATTCCAGAATATAGACAAACTCCTTCCATAGCAGTATCTTTAATTTTTCCATTAGTTAATTCATTAATAAATAATTCCGATTCGCGTTCATCTGCAAGACGAATAATTGTTATTAATGAAGAGGTAGCAACATCATTGCTTTTATGATTAATTTTCTTTACTAGATGAGGAATTGATTTTCTGGTGCCAGAAGTATGTAAGCAAGTATTTACTCTTTTATAAATCCAGTCACTATGATTGCTTTCTAAAATATTAATTAGGGCATTTTCGATTTCAGAATTTTTCGAATTATGCAATAATTCTATGATAGATTCTACAATATTACTTTTTTTATATTTCTGTAAAATTAAGAGTAAAGATTTTACTTCAGTATTTTCGTTTTTTGTCTGTTTTCGTATCAAGCTATGAATTATGCTTTTTACATTCTCATTTTTTTCAGTTATGTACTTTTGAATTAAAAAATTTGTTATTTCATTTAATTCAAATTTCTCACCTATTTCGCTAAGTTTTATATAAGTTTCGATTAATTCAATTTCCTCAACTGAAGAGTTAATGCTATTTTTTAAAACATCAATTTTGGTTATTATATCTTGATTAAATGAATTTGTCATAGTTTTTGAATCAAAATTACTATCAACGCTCTAGTACTAGAGCTGGTTTTGGACTAAATTAAGGCTATTCGTCGGATTTGTGACACGAGCGATAGTGATCAGGCGAAGCAAATCTTCCCAAATATAAAAACATTATCCCATTAAGTCAATTGCCCAAATTTGTTATAGTTGCTGTTAGCAGTAGTACTTAATTTACCCATGCGAAAAAGCCTGAATAATATTTCCACTCGTCATTGATTTTTATGTATGTAGCAAGCATTCCACTTTCATTACCTTCAGAGTAAAATATGCAAAGTGTATTATTTCTTAAAAATACAGGTTTCGAAAAACTATAAATTCCATAATATTTTTCACTTTTTTCACTAGCAATAAATTCAGAATTCTCAAGTTTTCCCTTTGCCCAACCTGTTTTATTGTTGTCTTCAATTTCTTTATATACATAATCCATCTCTTTACTTGTGAATAGTATACTATTTGGCATTTCATCAATATTTTTTGCAAATCTTGTATCCCGAATTTGAAGAGTGGTTGCTTTTAAAGCATCTTTTATATATTCTAAATGGGAAGGTGGTATGTTTTCGGTATAGGTGATTTTATCTATTTTTTCTTTTTTAAAAAAGGCAATGACAAAATTTTCAGCTTCTGATTTTTCCTGTGCTTGCATAATAAAGCAAATAAGGAGAGAAGTAATTATAATCTTTATTTTACTCATTTCTACTTTGTATTAAGGCAAAAGCTTAGGTGCTACATTAGATTTGAGACTAAATTAAGCCCATTCTTCAGATTTGCCACCCGAGCGATAGTGAACAGATGAAGCAAATCATTCCAAATATAAAAACATTTTCCTGTTAAGGTAATTGCCCAAATGCGCTGTAGTAGCTGTTACCGGCAGTATTTTATTTCCATTCAGTTTCTGTTGCTAATTTGGTTAGTTTTGAATACAGAGCACTTAATCCATAAGTACCACTTAACCCGTAATCCTTTATTTTCTTAATTGATCCATCTTCAAAAGTTATGTCAAGAGTTGCTGTTGAAGCATCAGTATAATTAACTTCGTAGTAATCTTTTAATTTCTTAATTTCTATATAATTTAATAAGTCAAATATTTCGGCAACATTTTTTGGGTCAAATTGCTTTATTGATTTTCCTCTAAACTTAGTAAATTCTATACCATCAAACTCAGCTAGACCATTTTTATTAATTGTAAGTTTAAAAACTGGACAGGTTCCAAAGCAATAATCCGTTTTAACTTCTATAGATTTAATTTTATTATCAATGATGACTTTGTCGTTAAGTTCAATAAAAGAATTAAACTTATATGTTAAAGTATCTATCTTGATATATTTCTCAATGTTATCATCAAAATCAAAAGGTAAATTTACTTTTCGAATTTGTAATTCATTTTTATCTTTAACTTTAATTGGTTTCACATATTCGCAAATAGAAAAATCTATAATAAATCTAGTTAGTTTAAAATTATTACTGCCTTGATCAATTATAGCATATTGTGAATATCCATAGTAATGCGGAATGAAAAGCAAATCAGTTAGTCCATCGTTGTTAATGTCTACTTTTTTCCAATTATTTATGTCAGATTGATTGAAAATCTTCTGACATTTTAAATTTGTATAAATACTGTCTGTTGAAACGATTCTAAAATTTCCATAATCAAAATCTTTCCATACTTTCTTAACAAATTCAGGAGCTACAGTTTTGATAAAATCCTCAACGTCTTTATCTGTTTTGAGTTCATCTATTTTATTTCCAAACGCTACGTTTGAAAAAATAATTACGAATATTAGAGTTAGTTTTTTCATATTATTGGTAACATCCTACTACTACAGTGGCTTTGAGACTAAATTAAGGCTATTATCGGTTTTGCCACCTGAGCTATAGTGAACAGGGGAAGCAAATCATTCCAGATACAAAACCATCTTTCCATTAAGCATATTGCCCAAATCTGTTGTACTAATGTTAGTTACAGACTTTATTGGTTTATTTTTGCCATTTTATTTTTACTGCTGAAATTTTATCAAGTTCAAGTCTTACATCTCTTAAAATTCTAAAACCACATTTCTCATAAAATTTCAATGGCGAAATATATTCTTGTCCATTTTTTTTCTTGTCATTGTTATGGTCTATTACCCAGCCATTTAATACTAATTCAGTATTTTTAATTTTGTCTAGCATTTTTCGTCCTAATCCATTTCCTTTTATTTTTTCTGATAAAATGATAGCAAACCACTTCTCATTATCTCTGTCAAATGTCAAAGCCCACCCCAAAATTAAGCCTATGTCACTTGTCAACAAAAAATGCTTAAGGTTACTTAAGTTTTGCAGATAATTGTCAAATTCAGTCAAACTATTGTATGAAAGTTTTTCAGGATATTCGCTATTCCATAAGTCAAGCACTTGCTTTTTTGCTTGTTCGTTTAGTTCAGTTGTCTGTATAATTTCAATATTCTCTGTCATTTGTCGTTTTGAGTTCTTCGCTTAAGTTTGAGACTAACGTTCTGACACTACAGCGTGTTTGGGACTAAATTAAGTCCATTCTTCGGATTTGCCACTGAACAGGCGAAACAAATCATCCCAAATATAAAACCATCTTTCCATTAAGCCAATTCCCCAAATCCGTTGTAGTAGCTGTTGTGAGCTGTTTTTTAATTTAGACTTTGTTTCTTTTCAAAAATTGTAAGTAAAGAATTTTTGCTGTTAAAGATTATTTTGTTTCCATCGATTTTTCCTTTTCGTACATTTCTGATATAGTAATTAGTTGCACCACCTGTTGACGGATAAAACTGCTCGAGTTGTATGATATTCTCTTTTATTTTATATTTTCCACCGTAATAAATAGAATTTTTATTTCGATGAACATTTTTATCTATACCAATTAGCATAAACTTCTTAAAAAAGCCATCGTTATGGAATTTTAAAATTTGAGGATTTTCTTTTTCTCCATTATTATAATATCGTCCTTCAAAAATTTGAACATAGTATGCGGATGTATCTATTTTTTTTAAGTCAGTTTCAGTTGGCATATCTAAAAAAGTGTATTTGACTTTTTCTTTCAGAACAGGTTCTCCATATTCGTTTTTGGGTATTCTGATGTATCCACAACTCATTAACGAGAAAAGACAAATTATAAATAAAACTTTTTTTGAAAACATCTTATTAATTTTTAGCACATTTTTGATCAAAATAGCATACAACGTTCTCGCGCTACACGCGGTTTGGGACTAAAGTAACGTTAATTTTCGGATTAGCCAAATTCTCACAAATACAAAACCATTTTCAAATTAAGCCAATTGCCCAAATCGCTTGTAGCGTATGTTAGGAGAGGTTGCGACACGGACGAGAAGCACGAACGATTTGCCGTTCCGATTTTCGATTCCAATTTTAGCAAGTTTTCCGCCTTCTAATTTTCCGTCCAATTAGTTTCAGCATTTGAATTTCAAACTTCTGTTAAATTTCAAAAAAAGAGACAAAAAAAATCCGCTTTCGGTTGTCCAAAAAGCGGTTTACGTTTTGTTTGTCCGCAACATTTTTTGCGCTCAATTTTGGTCAGCTTGCTTTAGATGTTTTTAGTTTTTTCCGTTTCTAAAATCCTTATTAAATTCATCTGTTGTTCGTCCACGGAGCAATCTCTCCTAACGTTCTGGCACTACAGCGGGTTTGGGACTAAATTAAGCCCATTCTTCGGATTTGCCAAATCATCCAAATACAAAACCATCTTTCCATTAAGCCTATTACCCAAATCCGTTGTAGAAGCTGTTGGCAGAGGTTTTTTTTACCGGTTAAGAACTATTTTTATGTTGCTTAATTTTCCTAATTCTTCTTCATCACGTTTTAAATATTTCGTAAGAATTAGATTTTTTTTTGTGAATTCAAACTTCCATATTTCTTTGTTAATTTCAATAGTTCTATAATCATACCACCAACAAGTTCCAAACCTTGGATTAACTGAAAATGTTTTTAAACTATCTAAATTTTTTATTTTACCATCTTCCGTAAATTCTATGTTTCTATTTCCAAATTTGTAATTTCCTGTAATTAGACTTCTATTCAAGTATTTTACAAATTCTTCTCTATTTATGCCGTTTTCGTCAACTATTTTATCGCAATTTTTTAGTTTAATAAATTTTTGCGTTGTAAAACTATCAGGTCCAAACCCTATTTGAGTTGTTCGTAATATTATCGAATCATTAATTTTTGACTTTTTTTCAGATTCAAAATTACGCTTTGAAATATGTCCCCAAGTATTTACAGTTCCATAGCTTATTATTTTATCTTTAGTGACTTTTACAAGAAAGTAATCAATATATCTATTTTCGAAATTATCTTTATCTAAATAAGATTTAAGACAATATATTCCTTCGTCAAACTTATCTTTTTGGTTATTCTGACAACTTGAAATTATTATTAAGATTAATATTAGAGTTACTTTTTTTATCTTCATATATGAGGTTTTTTTCGGTTTTTAAAATCTCTGCCAACGTTCTGGTACTACAGCGGGTTTGGGATTAAATTAATCCCATTCTTCGGATTTGCCAAATCATCCCAAATACAAAACCAACTTTCCATTAAGCCTATTGCCCAAATCCGTTGTAGTAGCTGTTAGTGGTTCGGCTTTTCTTTATAAAGCTCATAATTTTGAATAATTAATTTTTCGAGCCTTTTGCGATTATATTTTAATCCTGCCAACCCAATCGTTAAGGGGGTTCCGTATAATTTTGTATTTAAATTTAGAAGCACTTTTTTAAATCTATTTGAGCGGTCAATATATTTTTCAGGATTATGGATATTTACTATTAACATTTTTGTCGATTTTATTTTTTCGACCCGAATTGATTCAATGTCTTTCCATAATATCAATCCAACACTTACGGCACTAGAATTGTCATAAATTCCATTTTCATCCAGTATCAACCCTGGCTTTTTGTCAAATAATTTTATTGGAATATAAATCCAAGCTGAGCTACAAAAAACAAGCATTAATAATCCTATTGCTTTAATAAACTCAACACTTCTAAATCTAGGCGAAATAAATCGTTCGGGGTATTGAAATTGATAATAACTGCCTACGATAAAAATAGATGCCCCAATCAGCATTAAAATAAGTTTAAGTTTGCTGGATGGAATTTCAATTTTATGCATCATAATTTTTCGTTTTTCTTTTTTAAGCTGACCACTAACGTTCGTCCCGCTACTACAGCGGGTTTGGGACTAAATTAAGCCCATTCTTCGGATTTGCCAAATCATACAAATACAAAACCATCTTTCCATTAAGCCAATTACCCAAATCCGTTGTAGTAGCTGTTATAGGGCGTTTTTTTATGCTCAGAATATTTTCCACCATTTCTTTTTTTTCGCCACTTGAGCGATTGTTAGTTTATTTTTAGGAAGAGAATTATTTTTTTCATGCTCGATCTGCATATTTACAGCTTCTATAATTAAATGCCAGCCTCCTGAAAATGTTGGATGAAAAGGATATTTTTTGGAACTATATTCTTTGCTATCGTATGGGATTTCTATTTGTGTTTTTCCGATAAGTTCAAATGAAGGATGGTCATTTTTGGGCAAAGGAGGAAAGTACCATGTAATTTTGGGTTGGTCATTCCAATTTTTAAAGTTGCAAATTAAGACGTTGGCATTTTCAAAATCTTTTATTGTTGGCTTTGAAGATTGATTCATGGTAGTCGAAGCGATTAAATTAAGTCCATATTTTGGATCTGTATTGGTCGATAACACTAAAGCACCTCCGTAATTACCATTTATTAGTTTGAAGCAAATACAGTCACCTGTTTCATAAAGAGGTTTAATATATTTTTGCCTTTTTCTACCTTTAGCTTTAGGTTTTTCAGTTTTTAGTTTTTCAAGAAATTTTTCAAGGATAACTTTTCTTTTTTTGATATCGTTCTCATCTGCATCAAGTTCTTTCCAGTTTTGTAGGTCCTTACCGGTTACAATAATATCTTCTACAGTTGAAAAAACGTTATTTTCAAGAGATTTTGTCTCCCATTGAGCTAAAGCTAAAGCAAACCAAAAATCATTACCACTTTCGGACTCAGTTATTAGTTCTTGGTTTTCGGCAAGCAGTTTTTTAGAAATATTTTGTGGGCTTTCACCTTCGTTGTAAAGTTCAAAGAATTCGCCATAAATGTCTGCGAATGTATCATTGTCTTTTATTGCGGTTCCCCAAGTTCCCATATCTATTGTTGTTGATTCTTTTTCAAAATGCCCTATAACGTTCTGGCACTACAGCGGGTTTGGGACTAAATTAAGGCCTATTTTCGGATTTGCCAAATCATCCAAATACAAAACTATTTTTCCCTTAAGCCAATTGCCCAAATCCGTTGTAGTGGCTGTTATAGCCAGTTTTTTGATATAGATTATTTGTAAAACTCACCACTTGTAATCACTTGGAACTCGGGCATAATGTAGCACAGCACAATGATGGTAGTTATAAAAATTACAATTGCAATGATATCAAAGGGAATAGCGTGTGACTCATTGTTAAACCTATAATGTGGCCTTTTTTTGAAAAACTGAACGATAATACAAAGTGGAATCATTGGGATAAATAAATAACCCAAAAAAAAGATACTTAATCCACGATTAGTTTCGGCTTTCGTATAGTTAAGATAGTCAACACCATTTTTTACTAATGAATGAATTTCATTAGTAGTTCTTGCTATTTCTAATGTGTCTCCTGGATTAATTTTTAGAAAATCTTCGTATTTCAAAAAGTTATAGTCAATTCCAGTAATTCGAAATTCTTGACTATAATCTTTAAAATTTAGTTTTACGAAATATTCAGTCCCACTTTTTCCGTGACGTTCTTCCTCAAAGCTTGGTTTCGAATCGAGAATAACTGTCTCTTTAATAAATTCCTCTTGTGAAGTGTCGATTTTATTTCCGGGCCATATTAGCAAGGCAAAGACAATAATCGATGAAGCGATTAGACCAGCTCTGAATTGTTTTTTAGTTTCTAACCATTCATTATACATTGTTGTAAAGCATTTTGTTTCTAAAATTGGCTATAACGTCTTGGCACTACAGCGGGTTTGGGGTTAAATTAGCCCTATTTTCGGATTTGCCAAATCGTCCCAAATACAAAACCATCTTTCCATTAAGCCCAATGCCCAAATCCGTTGTAGTGGCTGTTATGCGCTGCCACTTCTTCTTTTTTTAATTTCTTCCAAATATTTTTTTCTAACAGCTATAACCAATGACGCGTGTTCTTTTACATAATCAAAATATCCAACATAAATATTTTCGTTTTCTTCAGGTACTAAATCTTGTTTTTCAGGATTAGTAATTCCAAGTCGGAATGGTTGAACAGTATAATTTAATATATCTTCGTGTCCTGAAACTTGCCTATTAAATAGCTCTTTCAAATAGCCAAGAATTCCCATTGTTGGAGTAGTCCAATCATCTTCGTCTATATTTACATAAATATCATACTCATTATCATCGAATACTTTTCCATATTGAAAATTGAACAATCCTTTAAAGTTTTTTTTATGGTAATCTTCAATAGTTATTTCATTTAGAGTTATTCCACTTATTTTTCCGAATTTGTCAAGGCTAAAAGATTCTTTTTCAGGGTCTTTTCTTAAAAGTGAACGTTTAGCTTTATTTGCAATTTGATTATTTTCTTTGCGTTTTGCTATAGCTCCAATCATATTTCTAAAATCTTCATCAGTTGGACTATATTCATTATTACATTTTAAACAAGCATAAACTGTTATTCTGTTTGTTTTGTATTTATCATCGTAACCTTCGAATAGATTTTTTGCGGGTATATGCTCTTTAGTAATTTCTTTCTCTTCAATTAGATTTCCACAATTGTAGCAAACTTGTTTTTCTTTCATATTAGTTTCTGTTACTAAACGGTTGCGCATAACGTCCCCGCGCTACATGCAGGCTGGGATTAAGAAAGCCTAAACTTTCGGTTAAAAATTATTTTCCAAATACAAAACCATCTTTAAATTTAGCCAAATGCCCAGCTTGCTTGTAGCGTGTGTTGTGCGCAGATTTTATATGTCTGCACCGATTGGGTTATTGTAGATTAATTCAAGTGCTGCTTCGATTCCATATGAAATAATAATTCCTGTATTTGTTTTTATTTGAATATCAATATCTTGGTTTTGATGCATAGCATTTGTAATTTCAAAACGATAACCAGAAATTATTCCTGCAAGTTTAAACGTTTGTGTCTGCTGATGAAAGTAAACAACAGGTCCACCAGAAAATCCTGGATTATTTAATCCATCTAAAAATAAAATTTTTTGCGGGTTTTCAAGTAAAAAGTTTGAAAGTATACCTTTCTTAATAAAAGGGATAGGAAAATCAGAGTTTAAATTAGCTATATCAGACTGCAGTCCGTATGGGAATCCTAAAAAATATAAATCTTGACCATGATAAATATCGTTAGAACTCACCTCTAAAGTTTCACCTCTAACTTTTCCCGTTGGTACTGCAAACACTGAAATGTCTGAATGTTGTGAATGTCCGATAATAATTACTTTGTGATTATTCCATGTTTTTTGGTAATTAATTTCAATCGTATCTCCCGTAACAACTCCTTCAATGACGTGTCGAGCAGTGATGTAGTATTGTTTATTGTCAACATCAAGAACAAATGCAGTTCCTGTTGAGCCATTTCTTCTAATATGAATTGTTCGAAATATTATGCTTGTTGGTATCATAATTTTGGTTTTTAGGTAAATTTGCGCACAACGTCTTGGTACTACAGCGGGTTTGGGACTAAATTAAGCCCATTCCTCGGATTTGCTAAATCATTCGGATACAAAACCATATTTCCATTAAGCCAATTGCCCAAATCCGTTGTAGTAGCTGTTAGGCGTTCGCTTTTTCTTTTGTAATAGTATGTTTTTCGGAATTCAAACCTAATTTCTTTAGGTTTGAATGGTCGTAAATATTTAAGGTAGGTTAAATAATTAATATGTGATAAATATTATAGCTATAATTGTTTTCATGATTTTTATTTTTCAAATCTCCAATTTCCTAAAATTAAAGTTATAATTACATCATTCCAAGTTTCATAGTTTAGTAGATGTGGTTCGATTGGAATTATACTTGTCGGAAACCATTTGGTATTTCCAACAATATACATTTGTGCATTATAATTTAATTTTTTGTCAAATGGATTTGTTACTTTCAACATCATTCCTTCAGGTTTGTTATTTTTAACGTTCTGCAGAAATTGAATTTGTATAGTTTTTTAGGATTCTCAATTTTTTCGACAACTTTCATTGATGATATTGTATCATTTTTAATTTCTGCTTCAATATTCAGTTGTTCGGTTGGAAAAATTTGTATAACATTTTCTTTAACAAAGTATTCTGATTTATTGATTTGTATTTGATAAAATTGCTCTTTATCAACTACTAATCTTAAAAGAAACGGCTTTCTTTCTTTAATTTCATTTTGTGAATAACAAAAATTTGCCACTAATGTTAATACTAGAAAAATTATTTCTTTCATACTTATTTTCTTTTCTGTTACTCCAAAGTGACGCCTAACGTCTTGGTACTACAGCGGGTTTGGGACTAAATTAAGCTCATTCTTCGGATTTGCCAAATCATTCCAAATACAAAACCATCTTGCCATTAAACCAATTGCCCAAATCCGTTGTAGTAGCTGTTATAGGGCGTTTTTTCAGTGTTGCTTTTGTGTTCCGTCAAAACCATATCTAAAGTTATTCAATTGTCCGTCCGAACTTTCAAGTCCAACTATGTCCATTAGTTCTTCAAAATAATAACAAATTCTTTCTTGGTTTTCGGAATCAATGTAAATACCTGTAAATCTTTCAAGTCCAATTTTGATAGCATTTTGATAGTCTTTGTCTGTTGCGTTACCTGTTTTGGCAAGTTTCTCAAAATCGTCCGCCACTAAATTTATTTTCTCTGTCAGAATAGGTTTTTGGGTTGGATCTCCAATGCCTGGATAAAATAGTTGTTCGTCTGGGATAAACTTTTCCTTGCGTTTAAATTCTTCAAATTTTGCCATTGCTTTTTCAGGTGTCTTTATTTGTCCTTGTCCACAAGCTATGAACAAAACCAAAGTCATTCCAATTAATATGTTTGTTATTTGTTTCACTATCGTTCTTTAAAATGCCCTATAACGTCCTGGCACTACAGCGGGTTTGGGACTAAATTAAGCCCATTCTTCGGATTTGCCAAATCATCCAAATACAAAACCAACTTCCCATTAAGCCAATTGCCCAAATCCGTTGTAGTGGCTGTTATGTGGGGGTTGTTTCTAGCCGATATTCCCAATTATTAATCGATTTTCAGCCTTATCTTGGCCGATTAAAAACCTAATTCTTGCCCAAATCTCGGCTAAATTTTATTCCCTTTTTCGTTTCAGTTTACACCCAAAACGATTGTTTATTTTTTATTCTCAATGAAACTTCAATATTTAAGTTTCAGTTTTCGCAATCTAATTTAAAACTCCAATTTTTAAGTTTTGTTTTTCATATTCAGTTTAGAAACCCTGAAATTCAAGTTTCTGCTTTTCAAGTTTTGCATTTCGGATTCAGTTTAGAAACTCCGACATTCAAGTTTTCAATTAAAAATCCAATTTTCACGTTTCTGAATTTCGATTTTCTGCGCAACAATTTGCTTTTAAAAAAACCTGATTTTAGCAGTAAATTTCTTTTTCAACTCCCACATAACGTTCTGGTACTACAGCGGGTTTGGGACTAAATTAAGACCATTCTTCGGATTTGCAAAATCATCCCAAATACAAAACCATTTTCCCATTAAGCCTGTTACCCAAATCCGTTGTAGTAGCTGTTGGCGGTAGTTTTTTATTTTCTTCCTACTAGTTTATCTAACCAATTTATTCGATTTTCTACAATACCAATTTTTTGCTTTCGTGGATTCCAAAGCGAATTCTTTTCTGCTTTCGAATTCTTTTCTGCTATATCTGCAAAACTTTTTGCTTGTTCAAAATTGCCTTTAAATTCTGAAATTACTGCCAAAATGGAATACATAATATAGTTTTGAACTGGAAAGATTATCGATTTTTTTTTAATTTTTTCAGTAATTATATTTTCTACTTCGTCGAAAAATTCTATTTTATTTTCACGAACTACAATTTTTGAAAAGTCTAAATCAGAACCTGATATTACGTTAGGAAATTCCTTCTCATAGTCAAGTGATTTTTTATAAAAACATATTGCCATTTCTGCATCATTTCTTAACTCATAGATTTGACCTAAAAAATTATAACACGTACTTTTTTCAATTCTATTTTCAGGATATTCTGTTAAGACTTTGTTCAGAAGTTCTTCAGCAACGACCAATAGTTCTTTGTCTTTGGTATAAACTAATTCAATGGCTTGTATTTTTAAATATTGAGCTCGTCCATCTTTTCTTGCTCGTCCAAGTTTTGCAAAGAATTCTTCTTCGTCAATTTTTGTCCAAGTTTTTCGTCTATACCAATCTGTCATTTCTGTTAATTGTTAAGTTTCTTTCGTGGTAAAATTACCGCCAACGTTCTGGTACTACAGCGGGTTTGGGACTAAATTAAGCCCATTCTTCGGGTTTGCCAAATCATCCCAAATACAAAATCAACTTCCCATTAAGCCAATTGCCCAAATCCGTTGTAGTAGCTGTTAGTGGCTGGCTTTTTTTCGTATAATTAGATATCAAGTCTGTTGTCGTTACCATAAAGAATCGCCGAGCCGTCTTCTTTTTTTGCTAAATCATAAAGTTCTTTTTGAAATCTATCAATAGCACTAGGTTCTACAATTATTTCTAATTTCAACTTGTTTTTTTCTTCTTTTCTGTATTCAGTTGATACATTACTTTCAAGGTTTATTTCCACTCCAACACGCCCACTTTTTCCAATAGAATAATATTTCATAGAAAAGTAAGCATAGCTGTCTTTTTCGCCTGCTTCATAAAATAGAACTTTGTCGTTTTCAGGAAAAGTATTTAATGATTTAGCAAATTCAGACAAGCGTTCTGATTGGTCATAAACTTCAGTTAAACCATAAAATGAAGTGTTAGATGCTGTAATTTTTAATTCAAACATATCATCATCTTTCCAGATTATTTTTAAATTCAAAAAAGATTTAGGTTTATCTGTCAACATTTTTTAGGGTTTGTTTCTTGATTTTCATTATGTTGTTTTTCGCTATGCTTGCCACTAACGTCCCGCTACTACAGCGGGTTTGGGATTAAATTAAGCCTTATTTTCGGATTTGCCAAATCATTCCAAATACAAAACCATTTTTCCATTAAGCCTATTGCCCAAATCCGTTGTAGTAGCTGTTGGCAGTAGTTTTTTCTATGGAAAGTGAATGTCGCCTTCTTCATTTACATAAGTCCATTTTGCTTTATCAATTTTTGTTATGTCGATACTCTCAACAGTTTGAAAAATCACAAATAGTGGTTTTAATTTAACAGTTCTTCTTCCACCGTAACCTAACGCTCCGACGTCAAATATTTGCTGATTAATAGTTATGTTTTTATCATCATTATTTCTGTATAATATTGTTTCGTTTGTCCAAGCACCGAAACCAATTGTAAACATAGTAAACATCAGAATGAAGAAGCAAAATCCTGCTGATAAAACGGTTAAAGTTCCAATTGTCCAATTTTTGTATTTCGAGTGGTTTCTTTTTAAAGTTCCAAAAAGTGTCAACAAAATTGCGAAAGGTAAACCTGCAAATATCAAGTTATAAAAAATGCTTTGTGTTTTATAGTTTTTAAAATAAATAGGTAAATATTGTCCAATTGTCAATGCAAAAAAGTGCAACTATAATAAAAATAATTGTTAACCAAAAAAACGTCAATCTTAAGCTTTTAATTTGTTTCATTATATTCTTGAATTCTCTTTTCTACTGCAAAATTACTGCCAACGTCTTGGTACTACAGCGGGTTTGGGACTAAATTTAGCCCATTCTTCGGATTTGCCAAATCATTACAAATACAAAACCAACTTTCCATTAAGCCTATTGCCCAAATCCGTTGTAGTAGCTGTTATGTGGCGTTTTTTTTGTTTAGTATCTCCATTCGCCGTCATCTTCTGCTTTTTTCTTAATTCCATCGATTAATGATTTCTCATCAATTATAATTTTTTCGCCTTTCAATCTTTTAAACTCTGTAAATATCTGATGCAAATCAAAATTATTCCAATTATTTAACTTGTTTAATGTGATTTTTTTCTTTGCGCTTTTGAATACTAACATATATCCAATTACACTTCCCGTTTTTGAGACACGCACTTTAATTTGAATATTTACTTTCTTAATTTTAAATTTTTCAATCCAATCTTTATCAAAATTGCTACCAAAAATATTTATCTTTTCATTTTCAAATTCAATTTTATATATAAACACTTTTGACTCATCATAAGTTATAAATAAGAAAATAATCAAAAAAAAGAGAATAAATAATATTGAAATAATACTAAATTCATTAGAAGAAAATATTGGGATTGATGCAAAAATTAAAAAGGCAAAAATTTTAGTTCCAATATCTTTTTTGCATCTTTCTTTGAATGGAATTCTTTCAGTTTCAAATATTATTTTTTCCAAAAATTTATTCGTTTTTTTCGTTAAAATGCCACATAACGTTCTCGCGCTACACGCGGTTTGGGACTAAAGTAACGTTAATTTTCGGATTAGCCAAATTCTCACAAATACAAAACCATTTTCAAATTAAGCCAATTGCCCAAATCGCTTGTAGCGTATGTTAGGAGAGGTTGCGACACGGACGAGAAGCACGAACGATTTGCCGTTCCGATTTTCGATTCCAATTTTAGCAAGTTTTCCGCCTTCTAATTTTCCGTCCAATTAGTTTCAGCATTTGAATTTCAAACTTCTGTTAAATTTCAAAAAAAGAGACAAAAAAAATCCGCTTTCGGTTGTCCAAAAAGCGGTTTACGTTTTGTTTGTCCGCAACATTTTTTGCGCTCAATTTTGGTCAGCTTGCTTTAGATGTTTTTAGTTTTTTCCGTTTCTAAAATCCTTATTAAATTCATCTGTTGTTCGTCCACGGAGCAATCTCTCCTAACTAGTATATATGTATGACAAAATCATACAAAGCTACTCAGTTTTGGGCAGATATGTATGATAAACGTCGTGCTTTATTTTTAAATCAAATATATGATAATTCTTTATAATTCGTCAAAAGGACTCTTAATTTGTTGAATATTTTTAGTGCTTACATGTGTATAGATTTCAGTAGTTTTGCTGCTGCTATGACCTAATAATTCTTGTATATAACGCAGATCAGTTCCACTTTCTAATAAATGTGTGGCATAGCTGTGGCGCATCCAGTGGAGGGTTACTGGTTTTGTATTGCCAACTTTTTGTAGGGCTTGCTTCAAAACACTTTGCAAGCTCTGTTCTGAATACTTTTCTCCAGAATTTTGACCTTCAAACAGCCAAATGCTCGGTTTGTATATCATATAATATTCTCGAAGCATTTGTAATATTTTAGGTGATAAGGGCGAAATTCGGTCTTTTTTGCCTTTCGCTTGTCTAATAATAACGATTCCTCTCTTGGAATCAATGTCAGAAGGTTTTAAATTTAGAAGTTCACTTCGGCGCAAGCCACAACTATAAATCAATGAAAGCATTGTTTTGTGTTTGATGTTAGAATGTGCATTCAAAATCAATTTTATTTCTGCTTTGCTCAAAACGTTGGGTAAAATTTTTGACCTTTTGGGGCGATGAATCTTGTCAATTTCTATTTTGGTGTTGCGTACCGTAATGAAAAATAATTTCAAGGCATTGACGATTTGATTTTGATAGGAAGAAGAAAGGTTGTTTGTAAGAATATATTCGTTGTTGTAAATAAATACGTCTTCATTGGTAATTTCTGAAATGTTTTTTTCTCGATAAAATATCAAAAAAGATTTTAAAGCTTCAGAATACGTTTTGATAGTGTTCGGACTGTATCTCTTAGAAGAAAGCCATTGAACGAATTTTTTTATTTGCTCGAAACCCTCCTCTGAAGGAAAAGAATGAGAAAGAGGAACTAAACGAAATTTTACCCTGTTTTCAGTCGTATCAGGTAGATGCCAAACACCTAAAGTTTGACTCCAACGCGAACCTGTCAACTTTTTTATTCGAGTTATTAAGTCAGCATTTTTTTCAAAATAAACCGCAATTCTTTTTTCTTTTTTATGGATGATAATTTTAGCTTCCCAATTCATAAATATAAATTTCAGGTTGTGAAAGTAAGAAAAAAGCCTCAGTATTAAAAATACTTCCTTGGAATCAGCTTGCTCAAAAGGAAAAATTAATCAAAACACTCCATTAAAAGCAAATCTCCGTCGCGATGTGTTATGGTTACAATTCCGTCTTGTTCAACAGAATTACTGCTTCCGGTTCTGTAGCCCATTGTGAGCGTATCGTTTTTTAATTCGTATTTTAAATTGGTTGAAGAAATTCCGTTAACGACACCAATTGGAATTAACGAAATAGGTGTTTTTGCGGTATACCATTTTTCGAATTTTGTTGGCAGCAAGAATATTTTAGAATGATCGTCGAGAATTACAATTTTGAGTAAATTTCTGTAGCGAACAATCTGCGTTAGGTTTGTAATCGTATGATCTGCGCGTTTTCCAGTTGCCCAAACGACATTTGCGGCAGGAATTTTTCTTTCAATAAGATAATCAAAAGCTTTTTCTAAATCTGTTTTATCTTGATCGGGTGTGTGAACGATTTCGATTGGAAATTGCGAAGTTTTATAAATTTCAGGATCAAAACCACGGTCAAAATCACCTAATAAAACATCTATTTTTATACCTAATTCAATTACTCTTTCTATAGCCGAATCTAAAACAACAACCAGTGGAGACCATTCTAGTAATTGTCCTAATAATTCAGGATCACAGGCTGCGCCATTTGCAATTATTAAAGCTGGTTCCTGATCGTCTCGGACTATATGATGTGATGACATAAGTGTTTTTTGAATGTGGTGCTAAGTTACAGCTACAATTTTAGATTTCTATTTTTTTGCCACAGATTTCACAGATTAATGGGATTAATCATTTTAATTCCTTTAATCTGTGGCAAAAAAAAACTAAAAATCAAGCAACCTTCTATGGTAATTTATCTGTCCTAAATGATAGGCTAAATGGGTAGAAAGATGAATTAAAAAGAAACCTGTTTTCATTTCTTTTTCAAAAACAATCTGCGGATAAATTTTTTCTAAATCTGTTTCTGTTAAGGAATCTAGAGCATTATTTACTACTAAAATCGTGTTTTCAATTTTCTGGATTAATTCTGTTTTTGAAACATCTTTTAATGAAAATTCTAAAGGACGATTTCGAATATAACCAGTTTTGCCAATTTCAGCGCCGATGTAGGTATTTAGATTTCCAATTAAATGAAGGCATAGATTTCCTGCTGAATTGGAGATATTTTTGTCAACTACCCAAATCGTTTTTTCGTTTTGATACGATCCAATTTCTTCTCTTAATTTGTTTAAATCTCGATTGAAAAGTGTTTTTAGAGTTTCTAGAACCATAATTAATTTCTGCTTTTTATCGGAATCCAGATTTCTTCTTCAGAATTAGGATCGTCTTTTTTATACTTTTCATTCATTACAGCAAAATGCGGTCTATTGTCTACCGTGTATTCAGAATTTGGAAGCCATTCTGCAAAAATATAATGATAGGTTTGATGAGCTTCTGTCGCTGGCCCTAAATGAAGAAAAACAGCATATAAACCATGAGGAATAGTTAAAGTTTGCATTCCTTCTGGAATAGTTAAATAATCTGAAACTTCTACGGCAGCCCATTTTTGAAAACTGTCATTAGGGTCAAAATTATCAAAATGATTTTCTGCGTAAACTTCTAAAGAATATAAATTGGCATTAATTGTATTTTTTATTTCTTTTCGATTTGGCATAAAACCATTCCATAATTGAAAAGTTTTATTCTCAATAAAAGACATTTCTATGAAATGTCCAAGGAGTTTTTTTTCGGTTAAGTTTCTAATGATAGGTTTCATAATTACTTAATTTTGTAATTTTCTGTACTGGTTTCACTTAGAGAGAAATAGCCTAACGGATAATTATCTTTATTGGTTACATTGATCATATTTCCTTTTACGGTTGCAGGAGGAGACTGAAATGGTCCTCCAACAGTGCTTCCTGCAATGCTGACCAAAATATTCATATAATTATAGTACTGTTTTGAAATCCCGTAATGTTTGATTTCAATTTCATTTCCAATTATTAAATCTTCATCGTCTGAAAGGCTAAAAAATTCATTGCCATTAAAAAATTTATCTTCGTCTACATAGAAAGTTGATTTAACTTTATTTGAGTATAAATATTTGTATAAATAAAAATTATCTGTATCGGCAGGATCAGTATAAAAAGCTTTTATTTCAATGTCTTTTCCAGTAAAACCGCCTTGATTATTTTGTTCTATGCGGGTAATGGGAGCTACTGATTTTAAAGTTTCTGTTCCGATATATCTACTTCCTCGGCTAATTACAGTTAACGTATATTGTTCATCGATAACGGGTGTAAAATTTATGCATGAATATTGGCCAGTCTTTTTAATTTCGATAAAATTAAATCTTTCCTTTTTACTATTTTCTATATAAATAATTGCTCCAGAAACGGTTGGAATTTTATTCTCAAAATAACCCGTTGTAGTTGTCAGCTTTATTGTCTGCTCATTTCCTGTTGTTCCTTTCTCCCAGGTAATAGCCGCTTCTATTACCAATTTCGGAGGAGCTGTATCTAAATCAACATCCACAACCTTTTCGCAGCTTGCGAAAAATAGAGATGTGAAAAGCACGATTAAAAAAACTAATTTTTTCATATATATGTTTTTAGTCTCTAAACTTATTTTTAGAATTTGAAATTATAACTAACAGCTGGAACAATTCCGAAAATTGATAGCTGAACAGCTTCATTCAAACCGGTGTCCGTATTTTGACGAAAATTGATTGAGGCTGCATTCATGCGATTGTAAAGGTTGTAAATACTGAATACCCATTCGCCTTTCCAATTTCTATCTTTATTTTTGCTTGGAGTTAAAGTTGCTGAAATATCCAAATGATGATAGGCAGGAAGTCTATTTTCATTTCGCAAACCATAACTTGGCACTGTGATTCCTAAATATTCGTACTGCCCATTCGGATAAGTAACAGGCTGTCCTGACTGCAAAGCAAAGTTAGCACCAAATGACCATTTTTCGTTTAAATTATAAGCAGATGTAATGGCAAGATTATGAGTTTTATCATAAGCTGAAGCGTACCATTGACCATTGTTAATTCCGATTTCTTCAGGAGTTCTTCCAGGAGTCTGCTGTTCAGATTTTGATAATGTATACGAAATCCATCCATTAAATTTGCCTTTGTTTTTCTTTATCATAAGCTCTAAACCATACGAACGCATGTGACCGTTTAAAATAACTTGTTCAATGGCATTGTTGGCAATTAAATCGGCTCCATCTATATAATCTAATCTATTTTGAATTTTCTTGTAATAGGTTTCTACTTCTAAAGAATAGGCATCATTATAAATGTTTCTAAAGTATCCTAACGCCACCTGATCTGCGAGTTGAGGTTTAATGTAATTATCACTCGGCATCCAGACATCCAGCGGAGTAGGAGATGAGGTGTTTGAAATTAACTGAAGATATTGCGCCATTCTGTTGTAGCTCGCTTTTATAGATTGGTCTTCATTTAATTGGTAAGAAAGAGAAAAACGAGGTTCAAAATTATCATAACTCTGAATGACTTTGTTTTGGCTGAAGTATTTTGTTGAAGTCGGCGTGCCTTTTTCGTAAATCTGCATATCATTATTAAAAACTACTGCTTGATTGTTGTCATAATAATTAATAGTTGAAGCTCCTAATCTGTAAAATAAGCTGTAGCGTAATCCGTAAGCCACCGTGATTTTTTTAGAAAGCTGACTTTCTGCATCCAAATAAACAGAAGGTTCAAAAGCATATTTTTTGTCTAATTGATCAGGATTTATCCCAGAATCTTCAGAAGTTGGTTTTATGGTTCCGGGATTAAAATCATAATAAATACCGTTTACGCCATAATTTAGTTTTAGTTTATCTGAAAGATAATGCTTGAAATCGTATTTGATATTGTAGTTTTTGATTCCAGAATCCCAATTGAATCCCACAAAATCAAGATCTAGTCCGTAATAATAGTCACTGTAAATTAAAGAGAGATTGGAGAATAATTTATTAGAATACAAATGATTCCATCTTAGGTTTAAAGTTGAATTTCCGTACGTATTGGTAAAGCTTTTGTTTAAACTGAAAACGTCACGTCCAAAATAGCCTGATAAATATAAACTGTTATTATCATTGAGCTTATAGCTTAATTTGGTGTTTAAATCATAAAAATAGGCAGAGTTATTTTTGTTGTCTTCAGATAGTTTTAAAAAAAGATGGGCGTAAGAAGCTCGTCCGCCAATCAAAAAAGAACCTTTGTCTTTTACAATTGGGCCTTCAGCCAGTAAACGGCTTGAAATTAGTCCGATACCGCCATTCATATGGAAATCTTTACTGCTTCCGTCTTTTTGATAGATTTCTAAAACCGAAGAAGCTCTACCGCCATAACGTGCAGGAATTCCACCTTTATACAATTTTAAATCCTTTATAGCATCGGGATTAAAAACAGAAAAGAATCCGAAAACGTGAGAAGAATTAAAGATAGTTGCTTCGTCTAAAAGAATGAGATTTTGGTCTGCACCGCCTCCGCGAACATTAAATCCAGAAGCGCCTTCGCCCGCATTGGTTACACCAGGAAGTAACAAAATCGATTTTATAACGTCAACTTCTCCTAAAACAACCGGCATTTTCTTTATGGTTGAAATGGAGAGTTTATTCACGCTCATTTCTGGCGATTTGACATTTATTTTACCTTTATTTTCAGTAATAACAACTTCTTGCAGTTCTTCGCCACCTTCTTTAATTGAGAAATTGCTTTTTGTATCTTGATGTAAAGAAATATGTTTCTGAATGGTTTGATAGCCAACATAGCTGATTTCGATGTCGTATTCTCCTTTAGGAACAGAAAGGGAATAAAAACCATATTCGTTGGTTGTAGTTCCTATCTTTAGGGACGGAATAAAGATATTAACTCCAATTAAAGTTTCGTTGTTTTTGCTGTCACTGATTATTCCACTTAAAGTGAATTTTTCCTGCGCAAATGAGGTGAAAATCGTAAGAATAAAAAGAAAAAATGTGCAGGTCTTTTTTGTAATCATTATATTGATTTTGATTTACATAGTTAACAAATTCTTACTACATATTCTTACGGAATTTTTGTTAAACATAAGTTAAGAAAAAAAAGGACAACTTTGAGAGTTGTCCTTTTACTTATTTAGAAATACAAAATGTATTCTGAATTATTTGATTTTAGCAACAATAGCGTTGAAAGTTTCGCTTGGACGCATTGCTTTGCTTACCAATTCTGGTGTTGGTTGGTAGTAACCGCCAATGTTTTGAGGTTTACCTTGAGCACCAATTAATTCAGCATCGATTTTAGCTTCGTTAGCTTCAAATTCAGCTGCAATTGGAGTAAAGATCGCTTTTAATTCAGCATCTTTAGTTTGAGCAGCCAAAGCTTGAGCCCAGTAGAATGCTAAATAGAAGTGAGAACCACGGTTATCAATCTGACCCACTTTACGAGCTGGAGATTTATCGTTTGCTAAGAATTTATCGTTTGCTTGGTCTAAAGTTTCAGATAAAACAATTGCTTTAGAATTATCTAAAGTTTGTCCTAAATGCTCTAATGAAGCACCAAGAGCTAAAAATTCTCCTAATGAATCCCAACGTAAGTATCCTTCTTCTGTAAATTGCTCAACGTGTTTAGGAGCAGAACCTCCAGCACCAGTTTCGAACAATCCACCACCATTCATTAAAGGAACGATAGAAAGCATTTTAGCAGAAGTTCCTAATTCTAAAATTGGGAATAAATCTGTTAAGTAGTCACGTAAAACGTTTCCTGTTACAGAAATAGTATCTAAACCTTTGATGATTCTGTCTAAAGTAAATTCAGTAGCAGCAATCGGGTTTAAAATACGGATATCTAGATTTGTAGTATCGTAGTCTTTAAGGTATTTTTGAACTTTTATGATCAATTCTCTATCGTGTGCTCTGTTTTCGTCTAACCAGAAAACAGCAGGAGTGCTAGATAAACGAGCTCTGTTTACAGCCAATTTAACCCAGTCTTGAATAGGAGCGTCTTTAGCCTGACACATTCTGAAAATGTCATTAGCTTCAACGTTTTGCTCCATTAAAACATTTCCGTTTGCATCAACAACACGTACAACTCCGTCAGCTTTCATTTGGAAAGTTTTGTCGTGAGATCCGTATTCTTCAGCTTTTTGAGCCATTAATCCAACGTTAGGAACACTTCCCATTGTTTTTGGATCAAAAGCACCGTGTTTTTTACAGAAATCAATAGTTGCAGTATAAACTCCAGCGTAAGAACGGTCAGGAATAACAGCAAATGTATCTTGTGCTTTACCTTCTTTGTTCCACATTTGTCCAGAAGTACGGATCATTGCTGGCATAGAAGCATCAACAATTACGTCAGATGGAACGTGTAAGTTTGTAATTCCTTTATCAGAATTAACCATTGCTAAAGCTGGACCGTTTGCGATTGCTTGATCGATAGCAGCTTCAACTTCTGCTTGCTCAGGTCTTCCAGCAATTTTAGCGTAGATATCACCTAAACCGTTTCTTGTATCAACATTTAATTCAGCGAATAAAGAAGCGTATTTTTTGAAAACATCTGCAAAATATACTTCAACGATAGCGCCAAAGATAATTGGATCAGAAACTTTCATCATTGTAGCTTTTAAGTGTACAGAAAGTAAAACTCCTGCAGCTTTTGCTTCAGCGATTACATCAGCAGCAAAAGCTTTTAATTTGCTTACGCTTAAAACTGAACTGTCGATAATTTCTCCAGCTTTTAATGGAGTACTTGCTTTAAGAACAGTTGTTGAACCATCTTTAGCAACAAATTCGATTTTTACATCATTTGCTTCATTTACAGTCAATGATTTTTCACTTCCGTAAAAATCACCGCCTGACATAGAAGCTACTTTAGTTTTTGAGTCAGCAGACCAAGCACCCATTGAGTGTGGATTTGCTTTTGCAAAGTTTTTAACTGCTCTTGGAGCTCTACGGTCAGAGTTTCCTTCACGTAAAACAGGGTTTACAGCAGAACCTAATACTTTTGCATATTTAGCTTTAATTTCCTTTTCAGCGTCGTTTTGAGGATCTTCTGGGAAATTTGGTACGTTGTATCCGTGCGATTGTAATTCAGCAATTGCCGCTTTTAATTGCGGTACAGATGCTGAAATGTTTGGTAATTTGATAATGTTTGCTTCTGGCTGAGTTGCTAATTGGCCTAATTCTGCCAAAGCATCTCCAGTTTTTTGAGCATCTGTCAAAGAATCTGGGAAGTTTGATAAAATTCTTCCTGCCAGCGAAATATCTCTGGTTTCGATTTCAATTCCAGCTGTTGCTGTAAAAGCTTGAACAATTGGTAACAAAGAGTACGTTGCCAATAAAGGCGCCTCATCAGTTAAGGTGTAAAAAATTTTTGATTTATTCATTTTCTTTTTTTTTTATAATCGTATCGTCAGGAGTTAACGATGTAAAAGATATATTCGGCTCAAAATGAGCGGAGCAAATATAATAAAATCACAACGAAAACGGTTGAGTTTTGAAGAGAAAAGATGAAATTAACAGATTGTTATTTCGAGCTCGTTAAATTGCTAAATCGATGATTTTGGTATTAAAAAATTACGGTTTTGTTAGTGTTGAAAATTGAACATAAAAAAAACTCGTTTCAAGCAGTATGAAACGAGTTTTTTATAACATCTCAGCGTAAATTATTATCTACTTATTTCTTTTTCAATAAATTCTTTATACTTGTTAAGATTAGAAATCGAATCTTCCGTTAATTCAAACTTATACTCGTATTGCGGAAACTTACTAGGATAACCTTTGATAAATTGGGAGTTAAATATAGCTCTTATTTTTAATGCTTTCAATTTTTTTATTGAATCAAGATGTTTAGAAAGGGTGAAACTTGTACTTTTCATTTTGTTTGAAAAGTATACTATTATGGTGTCAGGATAGGATACATCTATTTTGGTTTTACATTTATATTTTTCTATTAATTTATAGCCATTTTGGTCTTTTTTAGAGCTAATCAATTGCATAATTGAAGGAATGAAAAAGGTCTGGTTATAATATGCTCTTTTACTCAAAATAGAATCCATTCTAACTCTTTTTCCGGTTTTAGCATTCAGAGAATCATAATAGTATCCATATTGCTCTTTTTCTTTAAGCAGAAAGTATCTGTTAATTACTTTTTCATCAATAGTTGCTGAATCGTTTTGAATACTAAATATGTCTCCAAATTCATATAAGGCATAATTTTTATAATTAATGACCGCAGCACTGTCATTTAGTATAAAAAAACTTGCATCAGATTTAAAAACGGGAAAACTATTATGTATATATGTTTTGGTAATTTCATTTTTTTCAGTCTTTCTGATGAAAGATGATACAATAAATGAAAATATTGTAAGCCCAAAAACAGCTAATGTTATTTTTAAGCTTACAGTTTTATTAATTTTAGTCATTTATATTGAAATTATGTACAGCGCTATAATTATGTTCTTTTGAAACGGGTTTGCCACATAAAGTGCTTGAAAAAATGACGTTATAGTTTAGATCCATAATAGAATTATATTGTCCGATGGTTGGTTGAGCGTATATTAAAGTGTTTGATATCTCCCCTCCAGCGACAACTCCTTCTTTATAAATTGTATTGTGTGTTAAGCTTACCCATTGCCATTGCAAAGAAGGGTTAGAATTTGTGACTTTTTGATGTATGCCAGTTTCACTAGAATTTAAAGTATATCCTGGTCCTGTAAAAATTACCCATTTGTAATTTTTTCTTCTTGTTGTGTTGTTTTCTTCTTTAATTGTTGATTCTAAAAATTCTGAGGTTGGGTAAGAAGAATTGATAAGCTCTTCCATACTTTCTTCGCATGGGGTTGGTTCTGGATTAGGATTGTCGCCATAACCACCTGATCCTCCACCATTATCGCCACCACCACCTTGGTCAGGACATGAGATTAAATAGATTACATCAAAACTACCGTCATCATAAGTTTTAACTAGATAAAGACAAACTTGTTCTTCAAGTTTCGTTTTGTTGCTTGTTGAAGTTATAGATTTTTTTGAAATTGTACTATAAGAATCTATCTTATCATCAATATTTAAGACGGTTACAGTGCCTTCAAAATCTGTTTTTATGTTGTAAAAATTAAATTTTTCATCTGTAACGTCAAAATTTTCTTTTTCACTTGTGATTAAAACATGCGATAGTTTGAATGTAAGTTTATTGTCTTTAATAAACATTAATCTATTGTAAGATTTAATTATTTTATCTCCTTTTTTTATTTCTGTATTATTGTTTAAAGTAATAGGAACCTCTACAACCTTCCCTTTGCTACCATCAGTTATTATGGCTTGATCCCAATCAATTTGTTTAGTGTAATTCAGAATTGTTAATTTTGGATTATTTTTTTCAAGCCAATTTTTTGCTTCAATAACCGCTGGGTCGGCATTAGATTGGACTGTACTTTCATTTTCACAATTTGAAAAAATAATTGAAAAAAGTAATAAACATAAAATTTTGATAGTTTTTTTTGGTTTTCATAGTGTTAATACTGTTAAATGTTTGTTAATAGCTACAAATGTAAGTAAAATTTTATGATTTAAATTTATTATTGAAAAAAAATTTCAGTTTAAAGATAAATAAAGCGGTAGAGAGAACTTTCTAAATAGTTTCCATAAGTTTTAAAAACAAAAAAAGTCCCAAATCTGAAATATCAGTTTGGGACTTTTGTACTTTAGAAAAAAATAAATTATCTTCTTTTATCTTTAATCTTAGCTTTTTTACCAGTAAGTTGTCTGAAGTAGAAAATTCTAGCTCTACGTACAGCACCTTTCTTGTTGATTTCAATTTTTTGTAAAGCTGGTAAGTTTACTGGGAAGATACGCTCAACACCAACAGATCCAGACATTTTACGAATAGTAAAAGTTTCTGTAACACCAGAACCTCTTCTTTGAATAACAACTCCTTTAAAAAACTGAGTTCTTGTTTTTTCACCCTCTTTAATTTCGTAGAAAACAGTGATTGTGTCTCCAGCTCCGAAATCTGGGAAATCTTTTTTAGCAACGAATTCGTCTTGAACGAATTTTAATAAATCTGCCATGATAATTTAAATTATGGTTTTTATATTAGAGCAACATTCACGGATCTCGCCAGAGGTTGGTCAAATTCGGGTGCAAATATAGTTTGAAAAAAATGAAATTCCAAGAAATAAAATTCTAAATTCTATTTTTTTAATTGTCTGATTATTTGTGGGTTAGTATTTAGTCTCAATCACGGTTTGCGTTATTAAGACCGAGACTGTAAACTGAGACTGTAAACTGTAAACTCACTTCGGCTGTTGCTGTGTAACACAATGAATCATTCCTCCATTTGCATATAAATTGCGAACATCAATGCCAATTACTTTTCGAGTCGGATACAAACTTTGAATTAGCTGATTGGCAACTATATCGTTCGGGTCATTATAATTCGGAACCAGAACAACCGTGTTTCCAATATAAAAGTTTACATAAGAACCTTTGTACCCTAAGTTTTTACCGTAAGTTGTCACAACATTATTTTTAGACAATGGCAATTTTAAGAAAGTAAAATTTTTACCGTTTTTATCTTTCGAATTGTATAAAGTGCTAATGTCATTTTGAGGAACTTCCCAATATTGCAAATCATTTTCATTCATGGTTACAATGGTATTTTTATTTCCAAAACGAGCAAATCCATCAATATGCATATCAGTAATTTCCCTGCCAGCTTTGCCGTCTAGCCAAATAAAATGTGTTACGCCAAGATATTTTTTAAAATTCGATTCGGCCTGTTGCTGCGTCATTGAAGGGTTTCGGTTTGAATTTAGAATCGAACTTTTGGTAGCCATTAAAGTGCCATTTCCGTCTATTTCTACAGCTCCACCTTCATTGATCATTGTTTTGTTTAAATCTAAAACCGTGATTTTTTGTTCTGCAGCGATTTCTGAAGGAATTGTATTGCAATTTTGAAAAGCGGCTTTTTTGCCCCAACCATTAAATCCCCAATCTTGAATAACCAATTGATTGTTTTTGTCTTTTACATAAATTGGTCCATTATCTCTTACCCAAACATCATCGGTTTTATAAATTTTAAATTCTATAGAAGATAATGTGACTCCTGATTCTTGTAATAAAGCTTCAATTCGGCTTTTTTCGACAAGGTCGTAGGCAATAATAAAAACTTTTTCACTTGTTATTAATGATTTAGTCATGGCAATCCATGTAGCATCTAAATCATTTCTATAATCAATTCCATATTGATATTGATGTGGCCACTGAAGCCAAGTTCCTTCATGCGGAGCCGATTCTTCTGGCATTGTATACATAACTTCGGTATTTTCTATTTTATCTGCAATTGTATTCATTTCATCTCCTTGACAAGAAGAGATTAGAGGAATTAATAATAATGTTAAAAAAAGCTTTTCCATCTTAGTTGTTTTATTTTTAAATGTTTAATGCCATTTTTTATCGATAATTTGACAAGACAAAAGTATTTCTAAATAGTAATTGCGAAGTTGTCCAAAATGGACAATTTAAATAAGAGGAATATAAATAGCTGTAAGATAATCGGCTGGCGTTTTGCAATTTGAATCGTTTTTGATATACTGTTCAATAACTGGTAAATGAGATATTTCGAAATCATTACTAAGAAACCATCCGCCAAAAATTTGCTGATAAGTGTCTTCTAGGGTTTTATAAGATCCGTGATGAAGAAAACGCGCATATCTACCTCCAAAAAGTTTTTTTGTTGGAAGATTTCTAATAATGGCTTCAGTAACAATGCAAGCTTCATAAGTGCATTTCGATTTCTCGGTAATTAAAATATCGTCTGTAATAATACCGAAGAAATCGGAAATAGGCTCGGCTATTTCATTTTCTAATAAAGAATCCCAAAGATTTTCTATTTCAGGATTAATGTATGAGGTTTTACAGCTGGAATAATAAGCTGTTATTTCGGGAACAAAAACAATTTCGGGTTCTAAAATACAAACAATATGTTCTTCGCTTTTGGGATAATCATTTAGCAGCAATTCTTTTTGATTTCGTGCCGCAGAAGGAGAAGATTTAAAATGTTTTTTAAAAGTTTTGGAAAAAGACTGTACATCAGCAAAACCAATCTCAAGAGCAATATCAGAGATTTGTTCATTAGAATATAAAAGCTTTTTATATCCGTTTTCTACTTTCAGCCGAGTCTGGTAAGCGCCAATGGTTTCTTGAAACAAAGAATAAAAAACGCGCTGTAAATTTCTGTAAGAGTAACTAGAAATATCTTCAACAGCACTTATTGAGATAATTTGATTGTAATTTGTCTCAATATAATTGCGAGTATTATAAATGTGTTTTAGATTCATTTTTTTTCTAGTTTTCATTCTCACTTTTATCAGACTGAATATTGCGACTGAAAACTGAACACTTTTCTAATGACCTTCCAATAAATCTGGACGTCTATTTTTAGTGTGTTCGTATGCCTTGTCTTCACGCCATTTGTCAATTTTAGCCGCATGACCGCTGGTTAAAACCTCTGGAACTTTCCATCCTTTATAGTCTGCAGGTCTTGTGTATATTGGGCCTGAAAGCAAATTGTCTTGAAAACTATCTGTTAATGCTGAGGTTTCGTCGCTTAAAACACCAGGAATTAATCGAATTAAGGCGTCTGATAAAACTATTGCGCCCAATTCTCCTCCAGACAAAACGTAATCGCCAATTGAGATTTCTTTTGTGATAAAATGATCTCTAACTCTTTGATCAACACCTTTGTAATGTCCGCATAAAATGATAATGTTTTCGTACATAGACATTTTATTTGCCATTTTCTGATTTAAAGTTTCACCATCAGGAGACATATAAATCACCTCGTCATATTCACGCTGGCTTTTCAAATGTGTAATGCAATCATCGATAGGCTGAATCGTCATTACCATTCCCGCACCTCCGCCAAAAGGATAATCGTCTACACTTTTCTGTCTGTTTGTGCTATAATCACGAAGATTGTGAAAATGCACTTCGACCAAACCTTTATCAATGGCGCGTTTCATAATTGAAGCCTCAAACGGACTTCTTAATAATTCAGGTAAGAGAGTAATAATGTCAATTCGCATCTTTATTCGATAATTTTCTTGTCGGCAAAGATACAAATAATGCTAATGAGTCATTTGCTAATAATTATATAACATACCTATTAAATTATGTAAAAGTTAATTTCGTAACTTTATTTATCATTACATTCCTAATTATCAGTTTATAACGACCAAAAACCAAACATAAATTCAAATGCTTATTATGAAAAAAACAATAGTAATGTCCGCATTTCTTGCACTCTTTATATTCTCCTGTGCAAGTACCAGCTCAACTACAGTCGCTGTGGGGGAAGCTAAAACTAAAGTGCTAAAAAAACTGGGAAATCCAGTAAGAACTTTAAATAATAATCAAAATGGAGAAATTCTTGTTTATGCCGATCAGATTTTTGACAGAGAGAACTCCGATGGATCAAAAATTGCTGGACCAAATTACTGGCGTTACAATTATGTCTATATAAGCAAAGAAGGTAAAGTCACCTCGACACGTCAGGAGAAACAAAATTATCCACCACAGGCAATTGATTCTCAGAAAATGCAGGGAATGAATTTGTTGACTGCAAAATAATTTTTTTTAGAAATATCTTTAAGTAATTCGTATTTTTATAGTTAATCATAAAAATACGAATTGCTTATTTAATGGCTTCAACAAAAATAAAAATACTTGCCATATCGGGCAGTACCAGAAATAACTCAAGTAACTTCAAAATTCTGAAATACATTTCAAATTACTTAAAACCTGAATTTGAAGTAGATTTTTTTGAAGATTTAGAGCGTCTTCCGCATTTTAATCCAGATTTGGATACTGATAATCCTCCGCAAGAAATCACTACATTTAGAAATAAAATCATAAATGCTGATGGAATTATCATTTGCACGCCTGAATATGTGTTCAGTCTTCCCGGAAGTTTAAAAAATGCCTTAGAATGGTGTGTGTCAACTACTATTTTTTCAAACAAAAAAACGGGTCTTATTACAGCTTCAGCTTCTGGCGAAATGGGGCACGAACAGCTTTTGTTAGTAATGAAAACACTCGAAGCTAAATTTGATGATGCAACACAGCTTTTAATTCAGGGAGTACGCGGAAAAGTTAATGCTGAAGGCGAAATCACGTCAGAACAAACCGCAGAAGCACTTCAAAATTTCGCAAAAAACTTTAAGAATCAATTTTTATAATATATTTACTTTCTGAAATTTAAATCATTAACATGATTAGCAGAAGAAACTTTATCGTAACCACAGGTCTTGCTGCAACAGCAGTTTTGGCTTCACCATCATTTGCACTTTCTATGAATAAAAAAGAAATAGGTTTACAGCTGTATACGCTTCGTGATGAACTTCCTAAAGATGTAAAAGGAACTTTAGAAAAAGTAGCAAAAGCGGGATATACGACCGTTGAAACATACGGTTTTTCTATAAAAGATCAGTTTTGGGGATTAACGCCAAAGGAACTTAAAAAGATCTTAGATGATAATGGATTGAAAGCAGTCAGTGGTCATTACAATCTAGGAAGCTTTTTGTATGATGGAAATACGGAGGAATTAATTGCTTTAATTGAAGCAGCAAAAATTCTAAAAAGTGAATTTTTGACTATTCCGTGGGTCGATGAACCATTTAGGAGAAATATAGAAGATTATAAAAAGATTGCGGCTCGTGTAAATGAAGCTGCAAAAATGTGCAAAAAAGCAGGCTTAAAACTGGCTTATCATAATCATGATTTTGAGTTTCAAAAACATGATGGAGTTACAGGTTATGAAATTTTATTAAAGGAAACCGACAAAGATCTTGTTTATTTTGAATTAGATTTATATTGGGTAATTCATTCTGGAAATGATCCCTTAAAATTATTCAAAGAAAATCCAGGACGTTTTAAAATGTGGCACGTAAAAGATAAGGATAAAAACAACAACGATTTGAATACGGAAATTGGTTCTGGAACAATCGATTTTAAACCTATTTTTAAAGAAGCCAAACAATCTGGAATGATTCATTTTTTTGTAGAACAGGAGAATAATTTTGCTTCTGATTCTTATGATTCGATTAAAAAGAGCTGTGATTTTATTTCAGAGAATTTAGTGTAATTCATATTTATGAAGAAACTTCTTTTGCTGTTATTTGTGATTTTTATGTCTTGCAACTCTAAGAAAAGCGATTATTTTGAGGCTATTGCGGAAAACGATATAAAACTTTTTCCTCCAAAACCAGGTGATTGGTTGTATTCCTATAAAGAAAAGGGGCAGAGTTTTGAACAGTTTCTTACTTCAAAACATATAATTCCAACAACAGAAAATAATATTATTTATCTTCAGCCAATAGGAAAATTTGACTCGTTACAAGACAAACAAATAAAATTAGTTGAAGAATATTTGAAAATATTTTTTCAGTTGAAGATCAAAACACTTGATAATGTCTCAAGTGATGTTATTCCGAAACAAGCTAGAAGAATCGGTCCAGATCAAAACGAACAATTTCTTGCGGGATTTATTTTGGATAGTGTTTTGAAGAAAGAAAAGCCTCAAAATGGAATTGGATTAATGGCTTTGACAGAAGTAGATTTGTATCCAAAACCAGAATGGAGTTTTGTTTTTGGCTTGGCATCATACAGAGATAGAATTGCAGTAAGTTCAATTTACAGGTTATATGACAAAAGATTAGAGAATAAAGATTTTAATTTATGTTTAGAAAGATTATTGAAAATTTGTTCTCATGAAATTGGACATATGTTTGGCTTGCATCATTGCATTGACGCCAATTGTGTTATGAATGGAACAAATAGTTTATCAGAAACAGATGAGCATACATTGAGACTGTGCTCTAATTGCCAGAGGAAATTAAATTCGAGTATAAAATACGATAATAAGAAAAGATTAATAGAGTTGGAAAAGTATTTTAAGAGAAATAAATTGGCTACGGGAGCTGAATTGATGGGAAAAGATTTTAAAAGTATTGAATAAAAAGAAATAATAATGAGTTTAGGAACTAGCAAAGAATTTATAAAAGGAGACGAAATCGAGTGGGAAGTAGTCGGTGAAGGAATCAAGCGTAAGATTTTGGCTTTTGACGAAAGAGTGATGCTTGTAAATGTATATTTTGAGAAAGGCGGAATCGGCACTTTACACGATCATTATCATTCGCAAGTTACTTATATCGCAAGCGGAAAGTTTGATGTAACTATTAGTGGTGTAACGCAGACTTTAAAAGAAGGAGATAGTTTTTACATTCCGCCACACGCTGTGCATGGTGTTGTCTGTTTGGAGGAAGGGATGCTTACAGATGTCTTTAGCCCTGCAAGAGAAGACTTTTTAAACTATTAAAAGCTAATAAAAAAAAACAACCATATAAGTGATTTAAGAAAATTTAAGTTTGGCTGTAAGTTTCACCAAGATATTTTTAAATGAACTTATATCTCTTATATGGTTTAAAAAAAACTTAAAAATTATATTTTTTTTAAAGTTTTGCTAAAGATTAGAGTGGTATTTTTGCAGCATGAATTTATCTAAAACTAATGTACTGTTTATGGCAGTTTGCACTGGTCTTATAGTTGCAAATCTTTATTACTGCCAGCCCTTAATTGTTTTAATTGCCAACGAATTTAAAATTCCTGAAGCTAGCGCCGGAACGATAACGTATTTAACTCAGGCCGGTTATGCTATAGGATTGTTTTTTATGGTGCCGCTTGGTGATAAAATAGAACGAAAAAGGCAAATTTTAATGACCACTTTTGCTACTGTAATTGCCTTACTGATTGCAGCAACAGCAAAGAGTTTTCTTGTTTTGCAAATCGCTTCATTGCTAATCGGAATCACCTCGATTGTGCCACAGCTTATCTTGCCTTTGGCAGCTTCTTTGAGTGCGCCTGAACAAAGAGGAAAAGTTGTTGGAACAATCATGAGCGGACTTTTAGTCGGAATTTTGCTTTCGCGAACTTTAAGCGGTTTTATCGGCCAAGTGTTAGGCTGGAGATCCATGTTTTACATCGCTGCCGGAATCTGTCTTTTGATCTTTTTTGTAATTCAAAGCAAGTTTCCATACAATAAACCACAGTTTCAGGGGACTTACGGACAATTAATTAAGTCTTTATTTACTCTTATAAAAACACAACCTGTTTTGCGTGAAGCTACAGCAATCAATGTTTTCAGTTTTGCTCAGTTTGGAGCATTTTGGACTACAATGGTGCTTTTACTTTCAGGCAAGCCATTCGATTTTAATAGTGCTACAATTGGTTTGTTTGGAATCGTTGGTGCTTCTGGAGCTTTAGCAGCGCCTCTTGTTGGGAAATTGGGAGACAAAGGAAATTCAAGAATTGCAGTTGGTTATGGCTGTTTATTGGTCTTGATAAGCTTTATAGTATTTTATTTTGCTATTGAAAGTGTAATTGGAATCGCAATCGGAATTGTGTTTATTGACATCGGAATTCAAGGTGTTCACATTTCTAATCAAACAAGAGTATATTCTCTATTGCCAGAAGCAAGAAACAGATTAAATACTGTATTTATGTCGCTTACCTTTTTAGGAACAGCAGCGGGATCGGCATACGGTTTATTGTTATGGAAAATGGGCGGATGGCCATATGTGACAATTGGCTGTATGGTCTTATCATTATTGTCATTAACGATTTATGGATTCACATATAAATCAAAGTCTAAAAAAGCAAAAGCGCAAATTGATTAAAAAATTAATTTGTAAATTTGCGTTCAAATTAAAAATAACAACATGGAAAACGGAATATACGCTAAATTCAATACTAGCAAAGGTTCAATTTTAGTAAAATTGACACATGATTTGACACCGGGAACTGTAGGAAACTTTGTTGCTCTTGCAGAAGGAAATATGGAGAATAAAGTGAAGCCTCAAGGACAAAAATTCTATGATGGATTAACTTTTCATAGAGTAATTGCAGATTTCATGATTCAAGGTGGTTGTCCAAAAGGAACTGGAACTGGAGATCCAGGTTACAAATTTGACGATGAATTTCACCCAAGTTTAAAACACGATCGTCCAGGAGTTTTATCTATGGCAAACTCTGGTCCTGGAAGTAATGGTTCTCAATTCTTTATTACTCACGTTCCAACTCCTTGGTTAGATAATAAACACACTGTTTTTGGACACGTTATTGAAGGACAAGATATTGTTGATGCTGTTGCTCAAGGTGATAACTTAGAGTCTGTTGAAATTATCAGAGTTGGAGATGAAGCTCAAAAATGGAATGCAATTGAAGCTTTTATTGGTTTAAAAGGTGCTCGTCTTAAAAGAGAAGCGGCTTTAAAAGCGGAATCTGAAGCAAAAATGGAACAATTAGCTGCCGGTTTTGATAAAACAGAAAGCGGTTTACGTTATAAAATGATCCAAAAAGGTGAAGGTAAAAAAGCTGAAGCTGGCAAAACAGTTTCTGTTCACTACGAAGGATCTTTAGAAAACGGAAAAGTATTTGATTCTTCTTACCCACGTAAAAAACCAATCGAATTCAAATTAGGAATTGGGCAAGTTATTGAAGGATGGGACGAAGGTATTGCTTTATTGCAAGTTGGAGACAAAGCTCGTTTTGTAATTCCGTCTGATTTAGCTTACGGTCCGTCTGGTGCAGGAGGAGTTATCCCGCCAAACGCAACTTTGATTTTTGACGTTGAATTAATGGACGTAAAATAAGAGTTTACAAGCAATTTAGTATTGTTTTAAATAATAATCCCATATGCCACGGCGTATGGGATTTTTTTATATTTACTTGAATTAAAAAACAAGACCAAGAAATGAAAAAAAACAATCTTAAGTTTAATGGCTATCATGTTGCTTGCAGCAGCATGTGGTACGAAAAAAACGGCTGTTGCAGAAACTCCTGCTGCAGGAAAAGAAACAAAAGCTACAGAATTAACTCCTGCATTGGCTGAAGGCAAAAACCTGTATGAAAACAATTGTGCTAAATGCCATAAGTTGTTTGAACCTAAAAAATTCACAAAAGAAGAATGGACTCCGATTTTGGTAAAAATGGGTAAAAAAGCAAAATTAGATGATACTCAAATGGCTTCAATTACAAATTATATTGATTCGCAATTGTAATTTGAATTTTAAGAAGAAGTATAAAAAAAACTGTTCAATCGAACAGTTTTTTTTATTTTCAAATAGATATAAAAAAAACACCGTCACAGAATGAGGTGTTTTAAAATTTAAGAATGATGTACAGCCGAATTGTCTACAGCTATTACTTTTAAAGTTTTGATGCCAGCAGGTAATTCCCAATCCACTTCGTCATTTTCTTTAAAACCAATAATAGCCACACTTAAAGGCGCTAGAATTGATATTTTAGATTGTTTTACATCTGCGGCAGAGGGTAAAACGATTTGAATTTTCATTTGTTTCTTTGCTTTTACATCTTCTATCGTTACAAATGAATTGATTCGAATTACCGAAATATCCAATTCGCTTTCTTTACTAATTACAGCGCGATCTAATTCTTGCGAAAGCTGATTGGCTTCTTTAGTATTTGTTGAGTTTTTACTTTTTAAAATCAATTCTCTTAAAAATTGATAATCTGATTTACAGAAAGTGGGTGTTGGTTTCATATCTATATTGAATTTATTGTTATAAAATTTTAACTGATTTTTTCTTCTTTGAGTAATTTACAAACGAAAAATTTCAGAGCCTTAAAAAAGACAGAATCGAAATGTTTAATCTGAAAAACAAAAAAATATCTGATCAAAAATTGATTTTTGTCAAATAAGTAAATGCTTAAGCTGATGTAAATCCTCCGTCAAAAAGAAGAAAAGTGAAGTAGACGGAGGCCTAAAAAATAAAGGCCTTATTATGTGAAATAATTACAGCAGGTAGTGGTTTTGCTAGGCAAAACGACTTTATAGAAGCTGTAAATGGTGTTTTATTTCCCATAAGGAGGATTAAATTGATTTACAAAGATACGTAATCTTTTTGAATTTAGTGAGGTTTTACTTCCATTTAATGCCACAACCTAAACTTGGCTTTTGTGGTTCTTTTAAACTTCTGTTGTAAATTAAGGCATCTATAGCGCCTCTCAGATCGCTTCCGCTAAGTGGAATTCCGTTGCCTGGTCTCGAATCATCTAGCTGACCTCGATAGAATAATTTGTTTTGATTGTCAAACAAGTAAAAGTCTGGTGTGCAGGCAGCCTGATATGCTTTTGCCGTTTCTTGGCTTTCATCATACAAGTACGGAAAATCTATTTTGTTTTCCATTGCAAATTCAGTCATTAATTCTGGGCTATCTTGTGGATATTTAACAACGTCATTGCTTGAAATAGCGATTACTCCTAATCCTTGAACGCGATAATCATTCGCAATCATTACAATTTCGCTTATTACGTGATGCACAAACGGACAATGGTTGCAAATAAACATTACCAAAGTACCTTTCGAACCTTTTAAATCTTCAAAAGAAAAACTATTGTTCGAGTTGGTATCTTTTAAATAAAAATCAGGTGCAGCTGTTCCTAAAGGAAGCATTGTTGATTCAGTTCGTGCCATTTTATTCGAAATTTGATTTTCAAAAGTAGCTTTAAAAATCTGTAAATAAAAGAGCACAAGAATAAAAAGTATCCAAAGAAAGCAGTTAGCTACAACAGCTTGCTTCTTTGGATACTTTTTTAAGTTTTATGAATTCAAAAATTCCAGTAAATTTTCATTTAATTTGTCTCTATCTGTATAAAAGAGACCATGAGGTGCGCCTTCATATTCGATATAAGTATTATTTGCAATTGATTTTGCTGCTTTTCTTGAAGTAAGGTCGATTGGAACAATTTTATCGTCGTCACCATGAATAATCAGAGTTGGAACTTTTATAAAATCTAATTCATCTCTAAAATCAGTATAAGAAAAAGATTCGGCGCATTTTAAAGTAGCTCTTGGAGAAGCCACTGAACATAAAGCTCTGTAATATTCTAATAAAGGAGTGCTTAAAGGTTTGTTGATAATATTGACTCCAAAAAACGTTTTTCCGAAATTATCAATAAACCCTATTCTGTCTTCTTTTATTGCTGCGGCAGTATTTTCGCTTTTTTCTTTTGGATGTCCGTCAGGATTATCGTGAGTTTTTAGCAGAAATGGAATAATCGACGAAATCAAAGCCGCTTTGGTAACGCCTTTTCCGCCATGACGGCTAAAGTAACGAACTACTTCGCCACCGCCCATTGAGAAACCAACAAGAGTTACATTTTCTAACTCTAATTGCTCAATAATTTCCTTAAGGTCATCAGCTAACGTATCGTAATCGTAACCATCCCAAGGCTGAGAAGATTTCCCGAACCCGCGTCGGTCGTAAGCGATAACTCTATAATTATTTTGGACAAGATGGTCTATTTGATATTCCCACATTTCATTCGAAAGTGGCCAGCCGTGAATTAAGATAACGGGTTTTCCCTGACCATAATCCTTTACATACAGCCTTACGTTTTGAGCAGTTTCTATATATTTATCAGTATGAACCTGTTTTAAATTAGATTCAAAATCTTTAATTGACATGCATGCATTTGGTTCAGTATGTTCCATGTTATATCTTTTTACGTGAGTGTTTTCTTTTATCTTCTCGTAAAATTAGATTTAAGAAAAAGAAATTGGTTATAGAATTAGGTGCATTAATTACAAAATTTATAGGTTTGTAAATAATACAATTAAAAATGGATTTAACCTGGAACGAATTTGAGCGCACCGATATGCGCGTAGGAACTATTGTTGAAGTCAATGATTTTCCTGAAGCAAGAAAACCTGCGTACCAAATAACTATAGATTTTGGTTCGGAAATAGGAATTAGAAAGTCATCTGCACAAATTACCAAGAGATATCAGAAAGAAGATTTAGTAAATCGTCAGATTGTTGCGGTTGTCAATTTTCCAAGAAAGCAAATCGGAAAATTTATGAGTGAATGTCTTGTTTTAGGAGCGGTAGGTGAGGAAGGAGATGTGATTTTATTGGCTCCTGATTTTAAGATTCCTAATGGACTACGTATTGGATAGTTTTTATCCTTAGTTTTAACCGCAAAGAGCGCAAAGGCTTACGCAAGGTTCGCAGGTTAATAGCGCAAAGATTTGCGAACTTTAATTGATAAAAACTTCGCATAAAGCTTGCGTTCTTTGCGTAGATCTTTGCGCTCTTTGCAGTTAAATTAAAGTTTTGTCTTTTTAATTAACTTCTGTAGTATCTCCTGTCCTTCTTCCCAATACTTTAAATCAGAGTCAGAATTGATATGGCCTTGCTGACCGATGTTTACAAAATCACTTCCCCATTTTTCAGCGAAGAGTTTTTTTCTTTCAAAAGAAGCATAAGGATCATTTTCGCTTGCTACAACTACAGACGGAAAAGGTAATTTATAAAGCGGAATAGGCGAGAAGTTTCTCGTGCATTCTGGCGTATGTTGAGGTGAATCTACATCTGCAGGTGCAACCAAAAAAGCGCCAATTATATTCGAATTATGGTATTTTTCAGCCCAATGCAGAACCAACGAAACCGCCAAACTATGCGCGACTAAAATAGTTGGTTTGCTAAGTTTTGAAATATTCTCATTTAATCTTTCAAGCCAATCTTCGCGAACAGGTTCGTCCCAGTTGTCTTGCACAACACGAATTGAATTTTCGAATTTCTTATGCCAAAAGGTTTGCCAGTGTTTTTCTCCAGAATCTCCGAGTCCTGGTATAATTAATAATTGTGTCTCCATTGCCGTGGAATTTTTATTTAGTGATTATTTTTTATGTTCTTTTAAAATTCGGTTTACTTCATTGACTAAAAGCGGAAAGCCAGGTTCTGTCATTCCATGTCCGTAACCGTCTAATTCATATAATTTAGTTTGAGTATGTCCAACCAGTTTCATCATTCTGGCCATATACGCGTTTTCCTCGTAACGCCCAAGCATTTCTAGTTCGCGATCTCCAGTAATTAATAACATTGGCGGAGCATCGGCACGAACATGGTATAAAGGAGCAAAAGCATCAATTGTAGGCTGTTTTTCAGGAATGCCGTTTTCTTTTCTAATCTCAAAATGCGTAATGCATTGTCCGCTAAACGGAATAAGGCCAGCAATCTGATTGGCATCAATGTTTTCTTTTTGAAGATATTTTTTATCCAGACCAATCATCATTCCTAAATATCCTCCAGCAGAGTGTCCAGAAACAAAAATTAAAGATTTATCCCCACCATAATTTGCAATATTATTGAAAGTCCATGCAACCGCTGCGGCTGCATCTTCAATTGCTTTTTCAGCTTTCGCTTTTGGAGATAATCTGTAATTAACACCAATAATAGCAAAACCTTTGTTTTTTAAAGCTTCAGGAATTTCTTTGTTTCCGCCAGTTAATCCGCCGCCGTGAAACCAAACTATTGTTGCAAATCCAGTTTTATTTTTTGGATAATAAATATCTAGAACACATCTTTCGTTGATGTATTTATCGGTTTTGTTTACAGCTGCACTGTAATATTGAATGTTGCTTTTTGTTTCGTATTCTAAATTTTGGGCAGATAGCGAAATTCCGTAAAGGAAGAAACTTAGGAGAATAATTAATTTTTTCATCAGAAGTAAAGTGTAATTTGAAAAATTGTTAGAAGTAAAAGGTGCATGAATCGTACGTCTCACATTTTACAATTCACATCTCGAAACATAAATATATAAAAAAAGTCCAAAATGCATAACAAATTGGACTTCTACTTTATGTAGATGATTTTGGATTTAAATATCATCAAAATCAATATCTGTAAAACTAGATCTTTGGCTTTCACTCTTTTCAGAGCTATATTCTTTTTTAAAATCTTTTTGGTGTCTTTCAGAAATTACTTCTTCGCCTTTGTGGTTTAAAACATAAGAAGTCATTTCTTCTAATATTTCAGAGAAAGCACTAAAATCTTCTTTGTATAAGTAGATTTTGTGTTTTTTGAAGTGAAAAGAACCATCTTCTTCAGTAAATTTTTTGCTTTCTGTAATCGTGATATAATAATCATCAGCTTTGGTAGCTCTCACATCAAAGAAATAAGTTCTTCTTCCTGCGCGTAATACTTTAGAAAAAATCTCTTCTTTTTCTAACATGTCATTTTCTCTCATAATACGTTCTATCATTTTTGGAATTAATAGTACTCAAAAATCATAAAAAATTATCTATTACGCAACAATTAAAGTAATTCTTTTTCCGAAAGTTGTTTTAAATATAACGATGCATAATAACCTTCTTGATTTATTAATTGATTATGAGAACCTTGTTGAATTATCTTACCATCTTCAAGTATAATAATTTTATCTGCATTCTTGGCAGATGATACTCGATGACTTACAATTATGGTTGTTTTGTCTTTAGAAATTTCGAACAAATTATTCAAAATCATTTCTTCGGTTTCTGTATCAACAGCAGACAGGCAATCGTCAAAAAGTAAAATCGCTGGGTTTTTAATAATGGCTCTCGCAATAGAAACACGCTGTTTTTGTCCGCCCGAAAGTGTAATTCCTCTTTCGCCTAAAACAGTGTCGTACTGTTTGTTAAAGGCGATAATATTGTCGTGAACGACTGCATTTTTAGCAGCTTCGATTACCTCTTCGTCAGTTGCATTTTGATTTCCGAATTTGATATTGTTTTTAATCGTATCCGAAAATAAGAAGGCATCCTGAGGTACGATTCCAATATTATTTCGAAGATCATTTAAGTTTAAAGTACTGATTTCGTTTCCGTCAATTTTAACTGCGCCTTCTGTAACATCGTACAATCTCGAAATCAAAGAAAGAATAGTCGATTTTCCAGAACCTGTTTTTCCGAGGATGGCCAATGTTTCTCCTTTTTTTACTGTAAAAGAAACATTTTTTAAAGCTTCAATGTTGGTGTCATCATAAGTGAAAGAAACATTTTCGAAAGAGATGTTTCCTTGGATTTCTGAAGTGTTTTGGTTATTGTTTTTAATTTCTGGTTCAATTTTCAAGAATTCATTCAAGCGTTTTTGAGAAGCTTCTGCTTCCTGCACCATAGATGAAACCCATCCTAAAGAAGCAACTGGCCACGTCAGCATGTTTACATATAAAATAAATTCTGCGATGGTTCCAATATTAGGAATGCTTCCATTAATATACATTACACCTCCAAAATATATTACAACCAAATTACTGATTCCGATAAGGGCAATCATTAAAGGCCCAAATAAAGATTGTACTCTTGCTAGACTCAAACTTTTACGTTTGCTTTCTTCAGCCAAATCAACCATATTATTTTGATGCTGATTTTCTAAAGAATACGCTTTTATAACCCGAATTCCTGAAAATATTTCTTGTGTAAAACTCGAAACCTTAGAAAGATATTGTTGGAACGTCGTGCTTCGTTTATTGATTTCAGAACTTAATTTAAAAATGCAATACGAAAGAATCGGCAAAGGCAGTATAGTATATAAGGTAAGAAGCGGCGATACATTATACATATATAATATGACAATCGCGAAACGGATAGCTGTATTTATAGTATACATTACTGCCGGCCCAACATACATACGAACTTTTGAAACGTCTTCGCTAATACGGTTCATCAAATCTCCAGTTCTATTTTGTTTGTAGAAATTTTGCGAAAGGTTCTCATATTGTCTAAAAACTTCATTTTTTAGATCAAATTCAATATGGCGAGACATTACAATTAAGGTCTGACGCATTAAAAAGGTTAAAAATCCAGCTACAATGGTTGTTCCAATAATAAGTAGCACATTATGAATGAGATCCTGACGAAAAGATGCGATTACTATTTCCGATTTTTGCTCTGCAGCAGATAATTTGTCAAAATTCTCTATAGCGTTTAAAGACTTGCTGATCAGTTTTGGAGTAAATAGAGAAAATATTTGTGCGATTATGGTGATTAAAATACCAAGCGAGAAACTGTATTTATATTTAATGAAATATTTGTTTAAATAGCTTAATTCTTTCATTTTTTTAAGAAATATGATATTGAATTGTTTTGGATTTAAGAATTATTGTTAAATAAAATTATAATAATTTGCGATTTAATCAAAACAATTAGATTGTAATATTGTTATTTTAAAGATAAAAAATTAGCACATGTGTATTTTTTAATTATGTTTGAGTTGTCTTTTTGACGAATTCATAATTTTAACCTAATTAATACTAGCGCTATGGATGCAACTTTCGCAACTGGAAAGGAACTTCAAAAAATGGATCCTGTTTTTGGTCAATTATCTTTTGACGATCACGAACAAATTGTATTTTGCAATGACAAAGATACAGGTTTAAAAGCAATTATTGGTATTCATAATTCGGTTATGGGGCCAGCTTTGGGAGGAACCAGAATGTGGAATTATAACACAGAATGGGAAGCTTTAAACGATGTTTTACGTCTTTCTAGAGGTATGACGTTTAAATCTGCTATTACTGGACTTAATATTGGTGGAGGTAAAGCCGTTATTATTGGCGATGCTAAAACTCAGAAAACGCCTGAATTAATGCGTAAGTTTGGTGAATTCGTTCACTCATTAAGCGGAAGATATATTACTGCTGAGGATGTCGGAATGGAAACTAAAGACATGGACACAGTAAGAGATGTAACGCCTTATGTTACGGGTATTTCTGAAGAAAGAGGTGGTTCTGGAAACCCTTCTCCAGTTACTGCTTACGGAGTTTACTTAGGTATGAAAGCTGCTGCTAAAAGTCAGTTTGGAACTGATGTTTTAGATGGTAAAAAAGTTTTGGTACAAGGAATTGGACACGTGGGTGAAACTTTGGTTGATTATTTAACTAAAGAAGGAGCACAGGTGACTATTACCGATATTAACGAAGAAAAATTATATCAAGTAGCTTCAAAATACAATGCTGCAATTTATACTGGAGAAGATTTGTATACTGCAGATGTTGATATCTACGCACCGTGTGCAATGGGAGCAACAATTAATGATGCTACAGTAGACAAAATTAAAGCTAAAGTTATTGCTGGTGCAGCAAACAATCAATTAGCAGATGAGAATGTTCATGGTGCAAGATTACAAGAAAGAGGAATTTTATATGCTCCAGATTTCTTGATCAACGCTGGTGGAATTATCAATGTTTATGCTGAATTAGCAAACTACGGTAAAGCTGAAATTATGAGCAAAACAGAAAATATCTATAATACTACTTTAGAAATCATAGATTTTGCAGCTAAAAATAATATTACAACGCATAAAGCGGCACTTACAATTGCTCAAAACCGTATCGATCAAAGAAGAATCGAGAACGCTAAGAAGTAATTAAGTGTTCAGTGTTCACTTTTTTAAGTGTTCAGTCTTAAAGTCTCAGTTTGCAGTTTATTCTGTAACTGAGATTTTTTTTGTGAATGTTTGGCACTGTTCACTAAAAACTAATCTGACCACTATAAATAGAGACTGACCACTAAATCCTGAAAACTGACCACTAAAAAGACCACTTTTTTACGAATTAATTTTAAAATACGCATCAAAAGTTATACTTTTGCAGACTAATTTTTAAATGTTCTTACACGGTGGTAAATAGAAGACACATACGCGTTAAAGTAATGCAATCCATTTATGCAATGCACCAAAGCGGTTCTGATAATATGGAAAAAGAAGAAAAATTTCTTTTTTATAGCATAGATAATATTCAGGACTTATATCTTATAATGCTTTCTTCATTGATAGAAATTTGCAAAAAAGAAGCTGTCTATTTGCATCTGTCAAGTAAAAAACACCTTGCTACTGCAGCAGAACGTAATCCGAACGAAAAGTTCATCAAAAACAAAATCTTCCAACTTTTAGCGGAAAGTAATTCTCTTAGCATTGCTTTAGAAAATCGTAAGATCAATAACTGGTCTTTAAACGATGATTATATCATTTTGCTTTTAAATGATGTTAAAGCAAGCGATATCTACAAAAAATACATGAGCAATAACGTAAATACGTTTGAAGAAGACAGACAATTTATAATTGATTTGTTTGAAAATGTTATTGTGCCAAACGAAAAATTATATGAGTATTTAGAGGATGATAAATTAACTTGGGTTGATGATATTCCGGTTGTAAATACGCATATTGTTAAACAATTGAAAGCTATCAAAACCGAAGATCCAGACGATTTTAGAGTGCCAAAATTGTATAAAGATGTTGAAGATAAAGATTTTGCTAAAGATTTGTTTAGAAGAACAATTTTAAATGAAACTGCTTTTGCAAAAGAATACGAGGATAAAACACCAAATTGGGACAGCGATCGTATTGCCGAAATTGATACTATTATCCTAAAAATGGCAATTTGCGAGTTTATTAAATTCCCTTCAATTCCAGTAAAAGTAACTCTTAACGAATATTTAGAAATTGCAAAAGAGTATTCTACACCAAAAAGTAGTATTTTTATCAACGGAATTTTAGATAATCTTGTTAAGGAACTGACTGCCAATAAAAAAATGGTAAAAGTAGGAAGAGGGTTAATGTAAAAGTTTGAAATAAGCAATTTTAAAATTTCAAATTCCAACTGCTTTGTCTCTCTGAGCGAAGTCGAAGAGCCAAAAAAGAATTAAATATAAATCAAAAATAAATTTAAATTATGGGACAATTAACTCAATTTGCGCCATTTCTATTGATGTTTGTGGTAATCTATTTCTTCATGATTAGACCACAGCAAAAAAGAGCAAAAAACGAAAAAGAATTTGAAAGCAGCCTAAAAGTAGGTGATAAAATAGTTACAAAAAGTGGTTTCCACGGTAAAATCGCTGAATTAGCAGAAACTACTGTTGTAATCGAAACAATGTCTGGAAAATTAAAATTAGAGCGTTCTGCTATTTCTTTAGAATTGAGCGCTGCTTTGAATAAAAAAGCGTAAATTTTAAATTACAATATTTTAAAAATCCCAAATTCCAAAATGGAGTTTGGGATTTTTTTTTGTTTTTATTCACGGTAATCTTGTCATCCTGACGAAGGAAGGATCACGCAAGAAACTCCATACAGTATGTCTTCAATCTTTGTCGATTCTCGCGTGTGATCCTTCCTTCGTCAGGATGACAAAAAAGAAAAACCTTTGTCAAAGTTTAAAACTTTGACAAAGGTTTTCATATTGTTTCGTTCTTCGACTTCGCTCAGAATGACAACAGTTTTAGAATTTGGATTTTAAATATTAAAACTTAAACTACCTGTATTTATCATTCAATCCAACATTTGCCAAAATCATCGGAATCACTTTTTCGATTCTTGAAATTTTCGTTTTTTCCTGTTTAGCCGTTTCGATATATTCTAAAAACTCATATTGTTTGTAAGGAGAAAATTTTTCAAATGCTTCTTTTAAAGCTGGATTTTGAATCATTTCTTTTTCTAAAAGCTCAGATACAATAGCTTCTTTTTTAGAAGGTTTAATGACTTTTCCTTGTTTTTCGTTTTCAATCGCTTCATGAATGTATTCTAAAACTTCTTTTTCGTTTACTTCCTCTTTTGAAGTAAAACGCCATTGGCGCATCGATTTTGTTTTGTCTTCTTGAGCGTTGATAAGTCTCTTTTTTTCATCTTTCAGAAAAACACCGTTTAGAAACCAAATGGCAAAATAATTTTTGAAACCTCCGATTCCGATAACATTTTTTTTGTTGTAGACATATATAGGCCCTCCCCATTTTATGGTTTCGACCAGTTCTGTTTTGTCAATAATTGATTTCAGGAAAAGAAGTTCTTCTTCCCATTGATTGACTTTGTCCCAAACGTGTTTTTTGTCAGAATTCGGTTCCACTTTATCTTTTTCTTTTAGATTTTTCTGGTACATCAAAAATTCCTGGAATAGCAGTAAGTTCAGCAATTTTTACAATTACATCAGTAGCTTTCTGAATGCTTTCTGCAGGCACATATTCGTATTTTCCATGGAAGTTATGTCCGCCAGCAAAAATGTTCGGACAAGGCAATCCCATAAATGACAATTGCGAACCGTCAGTTCCACCACGAATTGGTTTAATGATTGGTTTTATGCTCAATTCTCTCATTGCTTTTTCGGCAATATCTACAATATATTTTACAGGTAGAACCTTTTCTTTCATATTGTAATATTGATCTTTTACTTCAGCGATCACAATATCTTCGCCAAATTTCTTTGCGAATTTTTTATTGAATTGTTTAGCCAGTTTATAAATCAATTCTTTTCGTTTTTCGAATTTCTTTCTGTTGTGATCGCGAATAATCAATTCTAAAACTGTTTCTTCAATATTTCCTTTGATATGATGCACATGGAAGAAACCTTCATAGCCTTTAGTTTCTTGTGGAGTTTGGCCTTTTGGAAGTTCATTGATAAAGTCGTTTGCCAAAAGCATAGAATTGATCATTTTTCCTTTAGCATAACCTGGGTGAACGCTTTTTCCTTTAAAAGTAATTTTAGCTCCAGCTGCATTAAAATTTTCATATTCTAATTCACCAATCTGGCTTCCGTCCATTGTGTAAGCCCATTGCGCTCCGAATTTTTCAACATCAAAATGATGCGCTCCACGTCCGATTTCTTCATCTGGAGTAAATCCAATTCTGATTTTCCCGTGTTTAATTTCAGGATGCTGAATCAGGTATTCCATTGCCGAAACGATTTCTGTAATTCCAGCTTTGTCATCAGCTCCTAATAAAGTTGTTCCGTCAGTTGTAATGATGGTTTGACCTTTATATTGCAATAAATCTTTAAAATAATCAGGAGATAAAACAATGTTTTTCTCAGCGTTCAAAACGATATCTTTTCCGTTGTAATTTTCAACAATTTGCGGTTTTACATTTGCTCCGCTAAAGTCTGGCGAAGTATCAAAGTGAGAAACAAAACCAATCGTTGGTACTTCATGATCAACATTACTTGGAAGTGTTGCCATGATGTAAGCTTTGTCATCTATAGTTACCTCTTCAAGTCCAATTGCTTTAAGTTCTTCAACTAATTTATTGGCAAGGTTCCATTGTTTTTGTGTGCTTGGAGTGGTTTGTGAATTTGGATCCGATTCAGTATCAATTGTTACATAACTGATAAAACGATCTATGATATGTTGCATTTTTTTAGATTTTTAGCAAATATAGAAAATTTTTCTGCTACGAAATTTAGCTTTCCATATCTGAATTAATAAAAAAAGGGATTCGTTGTCGAATCCCTTTCTAGTATTTTAAGTTTGCTATTTGCTTTTTACGCATCTAAAGCCAACATGGTTAGCAGCCGATCTGATTTCGCCTTTTCCTCTTGTTCCCACCATGTATCGAGTGCAGTATTGGTCTGTACACAAGAATGAGCCACCGCGATGAACTCGTTTTATTTCGCTTGGATCACTAGGATCATAATAAGCGCTAGGTCCTTGCGGATTTTTTGTCACTTTCCCACTTTCTGCTAATGATTTGTAATAGTCAACGCTGTACCAGTCGTTTACCCATTCCCATACATTTCCAGCCATGTCATACAAACCGTATGCGTTTGGAGCGTATTGTGCTGTTGGAGCAATGCCTTTAAAACCATCTTCTCCAGTATCACCATCTTTGATAGGGAAATGCCCCTGGTAAATATTAGCTTGAAATTTTCCTTTAGGTTTTAAATCATTTCCCCAAGCATATAGATTTCCAGTTTTACCACCGCGTGCTGCAAATTCCCATTCTGCTTCTGTTGGCAATCTTTTTCCAGCCCATTTAGCATAAGCAGCAGCATCTTCGTATACAACATGCACAACAGGATATTTTTCTTTTCCTTTAATGGTGCTCTGCGGACCGTCTGGATGTCTCCAATCAGCGCCTGGTTCATAACGCCACCATTGCAAGAAATTATTCAAATTAACCGCTGAAGGAGTAGGAGTGAAGACAACAGAACCAGTAACTAGGTCTTCTTCATTTGCTGTCGGAAATTCTTCTTTTGTTGGTTTTTGTTCCGCAACAGTTACATACCCTGTAGCTTTTACAAATTTTTCAAATTCTTCATTGGTTACTTCAGTTTCATCCATATAATATCCATCAACATAAACTCTATGTATTGGAGCTGCATCTTTAGTAACGCCTTTAATACTGCATAAACTTTCATCTTCTACATTTGTTCCCATTGAAAATTCTCCTCCAGGAATCCAAACCATGCCTTTGGGAGCTTTTTCTGTCGGTTTAAGTTTATTTTCGACAGTTGGTTTAAATTCAGATTCTGCAGTAGTACTTGGAGTTTCATGACATTCGACAGCTGTTTTTTCTGCTTTATCTGAAAATCTAGTGTAACTGTAAGCAATTGAAATAATGGATAATGTAAGTAGTGCAAAAATCCAAAAGGTTTTATTTTTCATGGTTTATTTAGTTTTGAGCTTATATGGTTGTCAATAGCGCGCATAAAATTAATAAAATAACTTGTAAAAGTATATTAGTTTTATAGAATTAATGAAATTAACTGTCTTTTTCAACTTGAACTACTTCATATTTATCTTTGCCATCAACTTGTACAGGCTGGTAATAGGTTTCGCCAAATTTTACATATTTTACATCTCCAATTGTCACTTCTTCTCCGCCTTCAGGCAAGTTTTCTACAATTGTTCCAGCAGTAGGGGCAACGACAGTATATTTTTCACCGTCTTTTTCATAATATGTTCCTCCGTAATAGTAATTATTGACTGTTCCTGTATTGACTGTTTCAGCGCCACTCGGAATATTATTTACAGTTCCGCCAACTGGTGCAGGTACAGCAGTATAACCGCCATTTGTCGAGGTATACCAAACTCCTTGGTCGTAGTGATATTTCTGATTTTCTACACTAACAATAATCGCTGTAGTTGCTAGAGTTGCAACAAAAAATCCCCAAGGATGCCAAACTGGTCCCCAATAAAAAGGTCTGTAAGGGCGTGGATAATAAGGATGGTAGCAATTGTATCTGTAACCGCCGTATACATAAGGTGGACGTGTGTATGGTCTATATCCGGGACGAACTACTGTATTTCGATTATTGCGAACATGAACACTGTTGTTAACATTGATGTTGACGTTATTTCTATTTCTGTTTACGTTATTACCGCTTATGTTGGTATTTCTGTTACCAACATTGTTTCTGTTTACGGTATTATTTCTATTTACTGTATTGTTTCTATTTACCGTATTGTTTCTGTTGGAATTGTTAGAAGGTCTATTTATTTTAGTTCCCGAGTTATTTGCTCCAGGTCTAGTTGCGGCTGGTCTAGTCGTTGCTGTTGGCCTTGTTGTGGTAGGTCTACTCACATTTGGTCTAGATTGCGTTGCTGGTCTTGCGGGACGAGTATGAGCTGCCCCTCCGCCGCCTCTGTTAAATCCGCCACCTCCGCCGCCGCCGCGATGACGCTGTGCTAAACTGTCAACAGAAATAAACAAAAAAGTTCCGGTCAAACACATTAAAAGTGCCAGTTTTTTTACTGTTTTCGATATATTTTTCATATTCAGCAATTTATGTGATTTAAAGTTATGAAAAAAAAATGTTGGTTTTGAATTAATGAATTAAAAGTTTGAATTATAATGAGATATCCCATTGTATTCTAAATCGCCACCCTTCTTGTAAAGGAAGTGTTTTATCTTGAAAACTAAAATAACTTACTTCTGAAGTTAGTTTGTTTTTATGTCCTTTGAAAAACCAGTTAAATGCCAAAGTAGATTCGTCTTGTCTATTTTCTCTTATAGAATTATCAGGTCTATAGGCGGCATGTCGTCCAGCCATTTCTAAATGTTTTGGCCACCATTTAAAAACATTATGAAAGAAATATCCAGCTTGAACATAATAGCCTTTCATTACAGTCATATCATTATTATTGTATTTGTCTATAATTTCTTTGGTATGCCATTCGCTCTGCCAAGAAAAACCGCGATACATAAATGCGCTTTCCAAATTCCATTGATTGACTCTGTATTGTCCTGGAAGGCCATCTTCGAACCCGTCTAGAGAACCTCCTCCAGCTTGCGAGAAACGTGTGTAAGGACTTCGGTTTGTGATGGCTGAAAAGGCAATAATTGGAGTTGGTTTTTCATGAAATTCTAAATCACAGCCTTCAAAATCAAGAAATCTGCCTAAGAAATTCCATTGTGCTCTTCCAAAATACATTAAATGATTATCGTCATTAGACGTGCTTCCGCGTCCTGTTCCTGTCAAAGCTGCAGCCCAATAATTAAAATCGGCAATTCCGGCACCTTTCAAATGACCGTAAACTTCAACTCCTAATTGTCGGTCTACAGTAAACGGGCGGTTAATAAGAGATCGGTCAACCATCTGCTGTTCGCCGCTGCTAATAAAGCGTTCTCGCGTAAACTCTGTTTTCCATTGCCCAACTTTAAAGCTCAGAAAATCCCATTTTTCGATCATGATTCTGAAATCCAATAAATTGGACTGGCTTAATTCGTACTCCCAATAGTATTTAAGCCAAGGTTCAAAAGCATGACCGCCAATTTTTAATCTGGCACGGTTTATTTTGAAAGTCGTTTTAGCGTCTTGGCTATAATCATCATAAGTTAAAGGGTCTGTATCATTTGGTGTTGAAAAACGAAATTGAAGTCGGCTTGCTAATTGGAAGAGAAACTTTTTGTCACGGGTTTCTAATTCAATTCCTTTACTGCCATAACGAACATTCATTAGTTTGGTAGTGTCCTTTTCTTGCTGCGAAAATCCTTTGAAACCAATTAGTAAAAGAAAAACTAAGAGGGAATATTTAGAAATGCGATTTGGTTTATTTGTGCTATACATAAGATCAATAGGTTGGTATAAATTATTTTCCTCCAAAGTTTTTTGCGATTCCTAAACCAATTCCCCAGCTGTCATAGGCATTCCATTTGAAATCGTAGCTGACAGTTCCGAAAATTTCCCAGCCTTTTGGCAGTTCGTAGCCATATTCAACTCCTGCTCTGGTCAGGAAAAAATCTTCCTCTTTGGCAAATTCACCTCCAAATCCTAAAAGAAAACTCCAATGCTCATTAGGTTTATAAATTCCCATTAGAGCAGGAGCAATAGGATAACTTCTTTCTACGGTTTCTTTGTCATTTCCGCTTTCGTATACTTTTTCTACTTTGAATTTCTCAACAATAAAATCGGTATGTAGGCCAATTGCCCATTTTTCATGAAATTGATAAGTGTAATCAATTCCCCACGCCGGAAGGGTTAATGTCTCGTGATTTCCTTCTTCGTCCCGACCTTCAAAAACATGAACATGATTAATAGAAATGCCGATTTGATGGTGGCTACTAAATGCTTCTTTTTCCTCGTTTTCCTGAGCTGTAATTTGGCTTGAATAAATAAATGTTAAACAAAAAAGGAGTGAAATTAAAGATGATTTTTTGAAATAACGTTTTACGTACAACATTTTATTAACTTTTTAATTTTCAAAATGAATGATAGTTATTTTGAAGAAAAAAAGAGGTATTTGCTGTACAGTTACCTGTTAATGTCAAATACCTCTTAAAATTAAATGTTTTTATTAATCTCTTTTCATGGCTCTTTTTGCTTCGCTGTTTAAATCGGTATACTCGATTTTGCCCACGTTAATACCTACTCCAATAATTTCTCCGCCTTTAAAAGTACCTGGAGTTTTGTATTCGCTACTAACAGCATCGCCACTGTCAAATCCAACGCAAAGACCATCACCAGAAAGCGTGAATTTACCACTTTGCGTTCTCATTGGTCCAGAAGCAACTTCTTTTCCGTCGATATATAATTTCATTGTTCCTATTGATTCGCCATTTGGACCTGCTTTTTCACGAGTAAATTCCATTCCAAAAACATGTTTTCCTGGCGTAATATCAACATTTGAAACGAATTTTTGCTCGGGAGAAATTCCTAAGAAATTATATACATAGTATAATTTTTTGTTTTTCAAAAACAAAGAGTGTCCTCCAAAACGAGAGCCGTGAGCAAAAATTACTCCCGAAGCATTCGCATCTTTTACATCAACATCTGCAACAATTTTATAATTACGGCCACGTACATTTACGGCAACCCCTTCTGGTACTGGGGCAGTTCCCGGATAGTAAACATATTGATCACGAGGAGCTTCAGATGAAGGTCTTTCAATTCCTAAAACTTCGATTGCAGAACGGTCATCTAGTGGTAATACAAGATTTTTAGCAGCTTCTGCATTCCAGTCAGCAATTAATTCTTTTAATTTGTCTGGATTTTTTTTAGCTAAATTGTTAGTTTCGGCTCTATCAACATCTGTGTTGTATAGTTCCCATTCGTCTTTGTCAAAATTTCCTTTTCCAACCAATGGAGTATGTAAAGCAACAGCTTTCCATCCATCTTTCCATAAAGCACGGCTACCAAGCATTGCAAAATACTGAATGTGTTTTTGTGTTTTTGCATCAGGTGTAGCATCAAAGCTGTAACGCATGGATACTCCAGATAACGGGTATTGTGGAACTCCTCGATATACTTTTGGCATTTCGACTCCACAAATATCAAGTAGTGTTGGAACGATATCTGTTGAATGATGAAATTGATTACGAACCTCTCCTCGGGCTTTAATTCCTTTTGGCCAAGAAATTACTAACGGGTCACAAGTTCCTCCTGCATATTCGCTATATCTTTTAAACATTTTAAATGGAGTTGAGAAAGCGGCTGCCCATCCTGTAGGGTAGTGTTCATAAGTATCAGGGCCACCTAATTTATCAATCAATTTTAAATTTTCTTTTAATTCATCAGGATATCCGTTAAAGAATTTGTTTTCGTTTACAGAGCCTGAAGGCGAACCTTCTCCTGAAGCACCATTGTCTGCAGCATAAATAACTACTGTATTTTCTAACTGCCCCGTTTTTTCTAAATAATCAATTACACGTCCCACTTGAGCGTCAGTATATTCTGAAAAACCAGCATATACTTCAGCCAATTTCGAGAATAGTTTCTTTTCGTCGGCACTTAATTTGCTCCATTCTAAAACGGCATCACCTTCATTGGCAACATTTTTAGGAAGCGGATTAAATGGAGCATACTTAGTTCCTGCAGGAATTACTCCTTTTGCAATCATACGAGGTAAAACCCATTGTCTATATGCCTCATAACCTCCATCAAATTTACCTTTGTATTTGTCGATATATTCTTGAGGAGCATGGTGAGGAGCATGATTTGCACCAGGACAATACCACATAAACCAAGGTTTAGAAGGATTTGTTGCTTGCTGATCACGAAGATATTCTAATGCGTGATCTGCTAAATCTTTAGACAAATGATAACCATCTTCTGGGCTAGCTGGAGCGTCAACAAAATGATTATCTTCTACTAGATCAGGATACCATTGATTGGTTTCACCTCCAAGAAATCCATAATATCGATCAAATCCCATTTGAAGAGGCCAAGTGCTTCGGTCTCCTCCAGATGCGACATCCTGCTCAGGAACATTATGGTCTTTTCCTATCCAAAAAGTACTCCATCCATTATCCTGCAAAACCTGTCCGATGGTAGCAACTTGTTTTGGTAATCTTCCACTTGCGCCAGGATATCCTGCAGCAGCTTCTGTAATTGCTGCCATTCCGTTTAAATGGTGATTACGTCCTGTTAATAGAGTAGAACGTGTTGGCGAACACAATGCTGTTGTATGCCATTGTGTATAAGTCAAACCATTATCTGCCAATTTTTGCATAGTAGGCATATTAATAGCTCCTCCATAAGGGGACCAAGCGGCTAATCCGGTATCATCGTATAAAATGAATAAGATATTTGGGGAGCCTTTGGGAGCAGCCTTAGGAGTATAAGGTCCCCAGTCTTCTTTAGAATCGCGAACGTCAAGACTAATTTTTCCTTTAAACTGCTCTTTAGTTACTTGTTGAGGGTCGGCCTGTGCAGAAGCCTTTGGGGTTATTCCCGGTAAGAGACATAGTAAGAACAAATACATACTCTTCTTAAGTGTAATATTGATTTTCATAACTTTGTCGTATTAATTATTTATTGATGTTCTACTAAAATGATTTGATTCTCTAGAAAATATTTTTAAGTAAGAATGTAAGCTGTTTCTATAATGTAATTTGGTTTTATTTGGAAAAGCTAAATTTTCATAGGGTTTTTGTTTGTTTTTAAAATGCAGTTTTTCTTCATTTTACTCAAATTTTCTTCAATTCACTCAAAATTAAATAATAAGCAGTCCAAGGTTGCTTATTTTAAGGCTAACATTGTTTCATTTTATAATTTGCAACATTAAAAATGGAATTTGCAACAAGTTTTTTTCCATTTATAAAGTTTTTCAAATGTTCTTGTTGCATTTTAAATTTTAATTGAGTTTAAAAAACTCTTCTAATTTGTTTTCTTAAAAAGACACCTTTTTAAACTATAATATCTAAATTTGCAGCCAAAATAACAACAACACAACTCTTATGTATAAATTGATAATTCGCCCGATACTTTTTTGTTTTGATCCTGAAAAAGTGCATTATTTTACTTTTTCTTTTGTAAAATTCATTTCAAAAATCCCAGGAGTTTCGGCAATTATAAGATCAATTTATGAAGTAAAAGATGCTCGATTAGAAAAAGAAGTTTTCGGAATTAAATTTAAAAACCCAGTTGGACTTGCAGCTGGTTTTGATAAAGATGCAAAACTGTATAAAGAACTTGGTGATTTTGGTTTTGGTTTTATCGAAATAGGAACTGTAACGCCAGTTGGACAGGAAGGAAATCCGAAGAAACGTTTGTTCCGTTTAAAAGAAGACCAAGCGATTATTAACCGAATGGGATTTAATAATGGCGGTGTTTTGGAAGCGGTAGAACGTTTGAAAAAGAATTCGGGTGTTTTGATTGGAGGAAATATCGGAAAAAATAAAGTAACCGATAATGAAGATGCTGTAAAAGATTATATCATTTGTTTCGATGCTTTGTTTAATCATGTAGATTATTTTGTAGTGAATGTAAGTTCGCCAAATACACCAAATTTGAGAGCTCTACAAGATAAAGAACCGTTAACGGCTTTACTGCAAACTTTGCAGAACAGAAATGTTGAAAAGCAAAAAACAAGCACTCAAAAAATAAAACCAATTCTTTTAAAAATTGCTCCAGACTTAACAGACGAGCAATTATTGGATATTATTGATATTGTAAAAACAACTCAAATTGCAGGTGTAATTGCTACAAATACTACAATTTCAAGAGAAGGATTACAATCTGCCAATCAAACAGAAACTGGAGGTTTGTCTGGAAAACCTTTAACAAAACGTTCTACAGAAGTCATTCGTTTTCTTTCGGAAAAAAGCAATAAAGCATTCCCGATTATTGGAGTGGGAGGAATTCATTCTGCAGATGATGCAATTGAAAAACTAAATGCAGGAGCAAGTTTGGTGCAATTGTATACCGGTTTTATTTATGAAGGCCCAGCATTGATAAAAGCAATCAACAAAAAAGTTTTAGAGCAATTATAAAAGTAACGCTTGAACGGATAATCCAGTAAGTATTGCAATTCCAAAACTGATTAAAGTTCCAATCATTACATATTCGGTCAATTTTCTATCTTTGGCTTCTTTTAAATCTCCGAATCTAAAAATAGATTTTGCGGCCAATAGAAATCCGATTGCTTCAAAATGTCCTGTTAAAATAAATCCGAAAACAAACAAGCGTTCTAAAATACCAATATAATTTCCAGCAGCTATCAGAGAATTATCCTGATGGCTGTTTTTGCTTTCAGGAGCCCATATTGAGATTATAGTTTTTATAAAAATTGAAGTAGGTTTGGTTAACAGTAAGATTCCAGTAATGAGAATCCAAAAGGTATTATTCTGCCAAAAGTTAATTATGGTTTTGTTTTCATAAAGAAGCACTACACCAATTAGAACAAGAATATGCGCAATTTGATCAACAATAAACCAAGTACGTTTGGTTTTGTTTTTCTGAAAATTCAGTTTGATTAAATCGATAATTCCGTGTGTAACAGCAATTAAAACTGCGTAAGGAATAAAGCTGATTTCGCCCACCAAAATTGCGGCTAAAACTCCATGCAGTAAAATATGGATATACAGGTAAATACTTTTGTGTTTTTTAATTTCTTTGTCGGCGACCCAAGAATTGGGCTGCCAGATAAAATCACCTAACAAATGAGCAAGAAGCAGTTTTATAAATAAAATCATGGGACTATAAGTTGTTTTATTTGTTTTCTAAAGTATCTGTCTAAATTCATGACCAAATCAAACTGAGCACGTTTTTGTCTTCTGCTGACAGCAGCTTGGTTAATGCCTAATTTTTGTCCTAATTCTTCTTGAGACAAAGTCGGATTTTCAATGGCGACAGCGACAAATTCTGCCGACTGTACCAGCCAGCTATCCATAAAGGTTAATGCCAATTGCAGCATTAAATTCAATTTTTCTTCAAAATCACTATTTCCAGTTCGAAGCGCTAAGGTGACTTTCTGTTTTTTTAAAGTCTCAAAAAGTTCTCCCGAATTTATAAAAGCAGAGCCATTGCTTTCGGAAATTCGTTCAGCTTGATGTGTTTTGTCTCCAAAACCAATACTCATGCGGGCATCAGATTTTATAGATCGTAAATGAGCTTTTATTAAAATAGCAATTAGTAATGCATCTTCAGGATTGGTTACTTCAACTTGAAACTCATCTCCACGATAAATCTCCCATTGACTTGGCGTATGACCAAATGGAGCCAAGATTTTTTTTAAATCTTCGACCCAATGTTCAGATTGCTGTCTCGAACCAATTATGTCACCTGTAATTACACTAGTCATAATCAAATATAATTAAAAAATAATAAACTTTCTATTACAAATATAAGTAATAAAATTAATTATTACGTTTTTTGGTAATATTTTAAAATATTACGTTTTTTGGTAATAATGAAAGCTATTACAGTATTTTGTAATAAATAGTATTGCGCTAAAATTCTCTTTTATTTCATTAAAAAAGAAACTAACTTAGCCTTTACAAAAGAATAAGCTTTGAGTAAAGAAATCAAAATTATCGAATGCCCTCGAGATGCCATGCAAGGCATTAAGGATTTTATTCCAACAAAAAATAAAGTTACTTACATACAAGCTTTGTTGCGAGTTGGCTTTGATACCATTGATTTTGGAAGTTTTGTTTCTCCAAAAGCTATTCTGCAAATGCAGGATACTGCCGAAGTCCTAGAACAGCTTGATTTGTCGCAAACGTCCAGTAAACTGCTTTCTATTATTGCCAATACACAAGGTGCTATAACAGCTGCAAGTTATGAGCAGATTCAATATCTAGGTTTTCCATTTTCTATTTCAGAGAACTTTCAAATGCGTAACACGCACAAAACTATTGCAGAGTCTCTAATTACTCTTGAAGAAATTCTTGAAGTGGCCGATAAAAAAAAGAAAGAGGTTGTAACTTATCTTTCTATGGGATTCGGTAATCCGTATGGAGATCCTTGGAATGTTGAAATTGTTGCAGAATGGACAGAAAAATTGGCAGGATTGGGCGTAAAAATTTTATCGCTTTCTGATACTGTCGGAACTTCTACACCAGAAGTAATTACCTATTTGTTTTCAGATTTAATTCCGAAATATCCTGAAATTGAGTTTGGAGCTCATTTGCATACAACTCCAGACAGCTGGTTCGAAAAAATTGATGCCGCAGCAAAAGCAGGTTGTATCCGTTTTGATGGCGCTATTCAAGGTTTTGGAGGATGCCCAATGGCAACCGATAAACTGACAGGGAATATGCCGACAGAAAAGCTCGTTTCTTATTTTACTGCAAATAAAAAAATAACCGGACTTAATTCTCTTAGCTTCGAAAGCGCTTACAACGAAGCTTCAAAATTGTTCGGAAAGTTTCATTAAAAAATAGTTATATTTTCTTACCTTCGATACGGTTTGTAAACATTAAACGTTACATTAGTATTGATATAATTATTCTCATGAGATCAAGCTCGCTAAGTAAAATTTCAAGTATACTTTTTTCAGTTTTTCTATTATTTTCCTGCTCAAGCGACTTAGATTTTGATCAGGTAAACGATTTTAAAATCGAACCTATTTTTGTAGCAAACCTTGCTTATTTTGATATTCCTGCAAACAAACTTGTAGACGATGGCGGAACTAATATTTATCCTGATGTAAGAGATTTTGATATTTTTAAAAATAAATTTTTTAATGATCGTCTTAAAAAAGCCGAATTTGATTTTGAAATCGAAAACAATATAAATCGTTCTTTTGTTATAAATATGCTCTTGCTTAGCGAAGGGAATCAGATTTTACAAACCCTATCCTTTACCGTTCCCGCCTATTCAGGAACACCAAATATTATAAAATACCCAACAGAAGTTTTTGAAAACGCGCGATTAGATCTTTTAAAGCAAACCCAAAGAATTGGTTTTGTAGTAGTAATTGCTGCCGGACCTCCATTAAATAGTGAGAGTCTAGGAAATTTAAAATTAAGATCAAGTGCAACGGCTTATTTGGTAATTGAATGAGAAAAACCCTAATTCTTTGCTTGTTTTTTCATCTTTCTTGTTTTGCGCAAAACAGAGAGTTGTTATATAATTTTACTTCAATCCCACAATCTTCACTAGTAAATCCGGGAGCTGATGTTTCGTATAAATATTATTTTGGATTTCCGGTTTTATCTGGAATTTCAGCAAATGTGGGTTCCAGCAGTTTTTCGGCTTATGATCTATTTTCAAAAGATGGAGTCGATTTTAATCAGAAAGTGAGAGATGTTGTCAATAAATCTTCTAGTAATGATAAAGTAGTTACAAATCAGCAATTAGAATTGTTTTCTGGCGGATTCAGAATAGGAGGCAGAGAAAGCCGTTCCTATATTACGTTTGGTTTGTATCAGGAATTCGATTTTTTTATGTTTGTTCCAAAAGATTTGGCTTTGTTAGCTTTAAACGGAAACAGAGATTATATTGGTAAATCATTCAATCTAGGCGATTTGAATATGAAAGCCGAAGTGCTTTCTGTTTTTCATGTCGGATTTCATAAAAAAGTCAATGATAAATTTGTTTACGGAGGACGTGCCAAAATTTACTCAAGCGGTGCAAATGCTACTTCGACAAAAAATTCTGGTTACATATACACAGGCCAACAGGCAGGAACTCCAAACCTTTACAATCAGGTTATTTCTTCTAATTTAGAATTAAAAACCTCTGGAATTGCGAGTTTTACGAAGGATGAATATGACGGAAATATAGCTCGTGATCTTACCAATAATACTTTTTTTAACGGAAGTCTTGGTTTAGGAGTAGATGCAGGAATTACCTATTATATAAAAGACAATTTGCAGTTTACAGCAAGTATTGTAGATTTAGGTTTTGTAAGGCAATCTAAAGATATTGAAACCCTAACATATAAAGGAACCTATCGTTACAATGGCGCTAATCCTGATTTTTTAGGTTCTGATGATCCAGAAAATGTCTTCGACGAATTTGATAAAGCAATACCAAGAGATACCTTATATCATAAGTATACAACTTGGCGCCCAACAAAGATTTATTCTTCTATTCAATATTCATTTGGAGAAGCGCGTCCTGATGACGAATGTAATTGTCACGGAAAAGTCGATAAATATTATAAAAATGCAGTAGGAGCGCAGGTCTTTGCAATGTCTGCACCTCGAGTGCCTTTATTTGCTATAACAGCTTTTTACAGAAGAAATATTTTTAAAAAACTAGATCTTAAAGCAACTTATACTCTAGATACTTTTTCCAATAAAAACATTGGCTTAGGACTTGCAGGAACAATTGGTCCTGTAAATATTTATGCTTTAGTCAATAATGTTTTAGAATATAAAGATATTTCCAAAGCTAGTAGTGCAGCTTTTCAACTCGGAATCAACTTTGTTTTTCAAGACAAGGGCGATTAGTCTTTTAGGTAATAATTAGAAGCTTTTTCCAGCTATCCATTTCAAGCACTCGAGCCAAAATACTTTTTTTCAAGGCATAAAAAGAGCTTCCTTTGGTCGCTTTTTTAAGCCAGAAAAAAATGCATTTTAGCTTTTCGTGGCTTTCCATTTCTATCTGGGCTAGGACATATTATTTTGTAAGACGATTCGTGTAAAGTCAAATTTATGAATAAGTTAGTATTCAAGTTACCAATTTATTCACTATATTTGCACGCAATTCAACTAGAAATTGCACCATGATAGCACACAACTCCAAGATTATCGGCGAAGGTTTAACTTACGACGATGTATTATTAGTACCTAACTACTCGAATGTGCTTCCTCGCGAAGTGAGCATTAAATCAAGATTCTCAAAAAACATTACATTAAACGTTCCAATTGTATCTGCTGCTATGGATACAGTTACAGAAAGTGCAATGGCAATCGCTATGGCACAAGAAGGCGGAATTGGTGTTTTACATAAAAATATGACTATCGAACAGCAAGCAGGAAAAGTTCGAAAAGTAAAACGTGCAGAAGCAGGTATGATTATCGATCCGGTAACTTTACCAATGAACTCTACAATTGCTGATGCTAAAAATGCTATGAAAGAATTCGGAATCGGCGGTATTCCAATCGTTGACGAAAACAGAATCCTTAAAGGAATTGTTACCAATCGTGACTTACGTTTCGAGAAAAACGGAGCAAGACCAATTGCTGAGGTTATGACAAGCCAAAACTTAGTAACGGTTTCTGAAGGAACTTCATTAGAGCAAGCTGAAGTAGTTTTACAAGGTCATAAAATCGAAAAATTACCAGTTGTAAACGATAAAAACGAATTAGTTGGTCTAATTACGTTTAGAGATATTACAAAACTGACTCAAAAGCCAATCGCTAATAAAGATTCTTTTGGTCGTTTAAGAGTTGCTGCTGCAATTGGAGTTACTGGAGATGCAGTTCAAAGAGCTGAAGCTTTAGTTGCTGCTGGCGTAGATGCTATTATTATCGATACAGCTCACGGACATACAGAAGGTGTAGTGAATGTATTGAAAGAAGTAAAATCAAAATTCCCTCAAATAGATGTTGTGGTTGGAAACATTGCAACGCCAGAAGCTGCTAAATATTTAGTAGAAAATGGTGCTGATGGAGTAAAAGTTGGAATCGGACCAGGTTCTATCTGTACTACACGTATCGTTGCCGGTGTTGGTTTCCCTCAATTCTCAGCAGTTTTAGAAGTTGCTGCGGCTATTAAAGGAACTGGAGTTCCAGTTATTGCCGATGGTGGAATTCGTTATACAGGAGATATTCCTAAAGCAATCGCTGCAGGTGCTGACTGTGTGATGTTAGGTTCATTATTAGCAGGAACAAAAGAATCTCCTGGAGAAACTATCATTTTTGAAGGAAGAAAATTCAAATCTTACCGCGGAATGGGATCTGTTGAAGCAATGCAAACAGGATCTAAAGACCGTTATTTCCAAGATGTTGAAGATGACGTTAAGAAATTAGTTCCAGAAGGAATCGTTGGACGTGTTCCTTACAAAGGAGAATTAAACGAAAGTATGCTTCAATTTATTGGAGGTCTTCGTGCAGGTATGGGATACTGTGGTTCAAAAGATATCCCTACTTTACAAGAAACAGGACGTTTCGTGAGAATTACTTCAAGCGGAATCACTGAAAGCCACCCGCATAACGTAACGATTACAAAAGAAGCTCCAAATTATTCTAGATAATTTTTAGTTTTCATTATAAAATAAAAGGCGTAAGATTTAATTCTTACGCCTTTTTTATTTGTTCAGATTTTAAAAAAAACTTTGTCAAAGTTCTCCACAATTTTGTCATTTCGAGGAACGAGAAATCTTCGTAAGAAGCTCCGTAAAGCATATCATCAATCTTTGGCGAGCCACTTGTGAAGATTTCTCTCTTCGTTCGAAATGACAAGATTGTGTTATGTCTTTGTCGAATCCTGCGTGTGATTCTTCGTTCCTCAGAATGACAAACGTTATATAAAAGAACTTATAGACTTATATGGTGAAAAAAAATCACATGCCACGACTACTCAAAATATCCTCAGCAACAATATCAGAATGCAATAAATCTTCCATTTTTTTAGTCATTCTTTGCGCTTCTAATGCGTAACCAAACATTTTCTTTTCGTAATCAGCAATTGCTTCGTCGATGGTTTCAAATTTTCCGTTGGTTAAATTTTCGGTTAAATGGAAAGCATCAAATAGTCCCATATTTACACCTTCGCCAGCAAATGGTGGCATTAAGTGAGCTGCGTCGCCAACAAGCGTAATATTTGAATGTTCTTTCCATGGTTCTTCTAAGGAGAATAATCTCAAAGGCAAACCAGAAAATTCAGTAGAAACAGCAAAGAATTTTTTGTAATCATCTCCCCAGTTCTCGAAAGTTTCGTTTAAAAAAGAAATTACAGATTGATCGTCTTCAAAATTAATTCCGTGATTCGAAATCCAATCTTCATCTGCTTTAAAAGAAACTCCAAAATGAACAGAACCATCGCGCATAGTGTGTGTGTAAAACATTTTATGTTCGCCCATTGCCATAACATTTCCGTTTCCGTATTTCGGTTTAAATTCAGGGTAATCTTGATCTGGATTTGCAATTTCGCCTTGAATAATATATGTTCCCGAAAGTTGTGGTTCCTGATCGCTTACAAATTTTCTGGCGTTTGATCTTCCTCCATTTGCCACAATAACAAAATCGGCAGTTGTTTTTGTACCGTTTTTGAACTCCAAAACATATTGGTTTTCATGTTTTTCGAGATTAATCAATTGACTATCCCAAACAACGGTATTTTCTTTAAGATTGTCCAGCATAATTTTTCTAAGATCATTACGGTCAATTTCTGGGCGTGAGAAAGCATTGGTTTCGTCAGGCATTTCGTCAGAAGTGATGTTTCCTTCTATATCGGCCATTTTCTCACCTGTTGGTCTGGCATATTTTTTAAATTCCTCCATCAAACCCGCTTTCTGAATCGCGTATTGCCCAGAATCGGAGTGAATATCTAGAGTTCCGCCCGATGTTCTGGCTTGAGCATTACTATCTCTTTCGTAAACCGTAACATCAGCACCATTAATTTGTAAAATTCTAGCTGTAGTCAGTCCAACTGGACCACTGCCAATAATGGCAATTTTTTTATTTTCTATAATTGAAGTTTTCATTTTTATTGAAATTTATATTGTATTATAATTGAGTTTGGGATTTAAAGCAAAATCAAGGAGTTAGAGCTTTTAGGACTAAATTGAAAGCTTTATTTTTAATCTCGTCATTCAGAACAAAAGATTTTCCAGACATGGATTTTCCGTCTCGATGAAATTCTAAAAGAGAATAAAGTGATCCGTAAGCAATACTCCAAAATACTTCATAAGGGACAGAAATGAGTTCTTTTCGCTCAATGGCCAAAAGCATAAATTCAGTCATCATTTGCTTATACTTTCCTGTTACTTCTTGTATGATCGCATCGCCGTGAGTAGAATGTCTTAAAAGTTCAAAACAGGTAGCTTGTTGGGTAAAATTTAGATTAAAATAAATACGATTTTCCCATTGATTTCGTAATCCATCTCTAAAAGACATATCTGTAGAGAAACCATCAAACATTTTTTCAAAGAAATTTTGACCGATTTCAATTCCAATTTTGCGAATTAAATCTTCTTTGTCTGAATAATAGATATAAAGTGTCGCAACAGAAATACCACATTCTTTAGCAAGACGATTCATTCCGAAACCTTCTACACCTTGCGTAACAATCATTTCTATTGCTTTTTGTTTTACAATTTCCTCTTTATTGGTATCTCTAGTTCTCATAATTCTAATTGATTATGGCACAAAGATACAAAAAATAATAAATGAACGATCGCTTAGTTATGTTTTTTTTGAAGGTTCTAAGATTCTAAGGTTCTGAGGCGCTGAGTTTTTTAGGTTCAAAAGGTGCAAAGAGACAAAAGTTTTAAGATTTGGAAATGAATTGCTTTCAGCTTTAGCTGAAGGATTAAAAAAGGACAAAGAGAAGGGCTTTAGAAATTGTATGTTTAAAAGCAAACAAAAAAAGCTGAAACGATATGCTATCATTTCAGCTGATTCTGTATTTAGAGTATATTTTATAAAGTTTTTGTTGGCTCGGCTTCTCTTAGGTTTTGATTCTCTAAGATTTCTTTTAAATAAGGATTTACGATGTTTTCAATATCGCCTTCAGAGATATTTAAAGCTTCTGGATCTGATGCTAATTGCAACCATGGTTTTGGGCTATCAAAATTATAAGTTCCAAAAACTACCACGGGAGTACCTTTTACTTTTACATTTTCTTTATCCTTCAGAATCCATTCGTCAGCAAATTTATAAAGGTATTTAGCGTCTTTTTCTAATAGTCGTAAGCAAGAATGTGACGCAGGATATCCCGGCAATGCATATTCGTGAAAACCAACTCCCAATTTATTTTCGATATTAAAATTCCATTTTAAATCCCATTCGTCATTAAATGTACTGGTGGTTTGTTCTGCTTTCCAATTGGTGAAAAACAATCCAGTAGGAGTAGGGTCTTTTTTTCTTCCCATATTAGTTGGACCTGTACGAACTAATTCACCATTTTCATAAGCGGCAAAAGCTTGAGTTGGATACGAAAAAAGGATAATTTTTGATACTTCTTCTAAAGCAGAAACATGTAATGGAAAGGGCAAGTAATAAACCAAATCACCGCTAAAATCTGCAGGAATTACAACTGAATCCAGTTTTTTAAAATTGGCTTTGTCGGTTCTATTCAAAGCGTAAACAATATCCATTTTAGAACTGTCGGCTTCATTTAACTTGAGCCAGTCTTTGGTTTTCTCGATTTGATACCCAATCGTTTCAGGCTTTTTGTGTTCAATTACCTTTTTTTTCTCTTTTTTATTTTCAGTCAGTGTGATGGTATCGGTTTTTTTACAAGAACCTAATAAAACCAACATCAAGATCAGTAGTATGTTTGCTGTGTAATATAACTTTTTCATAGGTCGAATTTTTATGAATATAAAGTTATAAATCTGATAGCTGAAAAGGGTTACATAATTTTTTGAATTGGTTTCGGGATTTACATTTTATCAAATAATACTCATTTGATGTAACTCATTTAAAATTATTTTAAAGAGTTCTAATATTTGATCTAGTTTTTGTAAATCTGCAGTTTTTCCATCAAAATAAAAAGATAGTTCAAATTGATTTTCAGGGAGTTTTTGTTCCCAAATTCCTTTGTGATCAGAAATTTGAATATTTACGTCTTTGATTTCTAAAAAAAGAGAACGGATTACTGTGTTTCGCAATAAGGACTTAATTTTTAATTCATTATTGCTTTTAATGATGAATGCCTTGTCAAAATCCTCAGATCCAATTTGAATATCTTGTGCTCCAAATAATTTCTCAATCTTACGAATAAGTCCTTCCTTATATATTTCAAATCTAAAATCATTATTTGAATTAATAGGAACAATAATTCTTGTCATTTCGGTACTGTATTTTCCAGACCAAAGCGTGTAATTATCAAATATAATTTTCCAGTTTTTATATATAATAACAACAGAATCTGACTGCCAAGAATAGCCGTCCTTAAAAATTCCGTTTGTTTTATTTGCAAATTCTTTCCAAATATTTATTTTGCTATCATTTTTTTGGTGCATATAAATTATTGTAATTAAATCAAGCCTTTTATTTTAGCATGCTGCAAAAGCATAATAGTTTTTGCATCAGTGATTTCTCCAGATTCAATCATGGCGTAAGCTTCATCAAAAGTATACTCCAGAACTTCTATGTTTTCCTGTTCAGCATCAAGTCCGCCACCAGAACTTACTTTCATATTTTCGTCATATTCTCCCACAAACAGATACAGAATCTCTGTTACAGACCCCGGAGACATATAGGTTTCGATTACTTTTTGAACTTTTGTTAAACGATATCCTGTTTCTTCTTCTGTTTCACGAATAATAGCTTGTTCGGCATTGTCTTTGTCTAAAAGTCCTGCACAAACCTCAATCATCATTCCTGTTTTATTTCCGTTAAGATAAGTTGGTAAACGAAATTGTCTTGTTAGTACAACCGTTTTCTTAGCAGTATTATATAATAATATTCCAGCACCATTTCCGCGATCATAAACTTCGCGAATATGAGATTCTACTTTTTCGTTTTCTTTTTTGTAGTTAAAAGTAACTTTGTTCAATATATACCAATTATCTGATAATAATTTGGTGTCTGTTATTTCGATTTCTGGATTCTTTCTCATCTGAAAAATTATTTCATAAAAAAAACGCCCTGATTATCAGAGCGTTTAAATGTATTATTTTGTTATTGTTTGTTTTCTATCTGGTCCAACCGATACAATTTTGATTGGCACTTCGATTTCTTTTTCAATAAACTCAATATATTCTTTTAGCTCAATTGGCAATTGATCGTAAGATGTTAATCCAGTTAAATCCTGTTTCCATCCTTTAAACTCTTTGTAAACCGGAGTAACGTTTTCTGGCTCAATGTTGTAAGGGAAGTGAGAAATGTTTTGTCCTTTGTAGTTGTACTCCGTACAAACTTTTAAAGTTTCGAAACCAGAAAGTACATCACCTTTCATCATCATTAACTGAGTAACACCATTTACCTGAACAGCATATTTTAAAGCAACAAGGTCTAACCATCCGCAACGTCTTTGTCTTCCTGTTACAGAACCAAACTCGTTACCCACTTTTGCCATTGTAGCACCAACTTCGTCAAAAAGTTCAGTAGGGAAAGGTCCGCTACCTACACGTGTAACGTAAGCTTTGAAGATTCCGTACACTTCTTTGATTTTGTTAGGAGCAATTCCTAAACCTGTACAAGCTCCAGCAGCAGTAGTATTTGATGAAGTTACGAAAGGATAAGTTCCGAAATCAACATCTAATAAAGATCCTTGAGCTCCTTCGCAAAGAATAGATTTTCCAGCTTTTTGAGCTTGGTGCATGTATTCTTCACTGTCAATGAAATCTAATTTTTTAAGATCTTCAATAGCTTCAAAGAATTCTTTTTCTAGTTCAGCTAAGTTGTATTGAATGTTAACATCGTAGAAAGCAATCATAGCTTCGTGTTTGTCAGCCAAAGCTCTGTAACGATCTTTGAAATCTTCTAATTCGATATCTCCCACACGTAAACCATTTCTACCCGTTTTATCCATGTAAGTTGGTCCAATTCCTTTAAGAGTAGAACCAATTTTTGCTTTTCCTTTTGAAGCTTCAGAAGCTGCATCAAGCAAACGGTGAGTTGGTAAGATTAAGTGCGCTTTTCTTGAAATGATCAATTTCTTTTTGATGTCAAGGTTAAATTTCTCTAACCCTTCAATTTCTTTTTGAAAAACTACAGGATCAATTACAACACCATTTCCGATGATGTTTACTGAGTTTTTATGAAAAATTCCAGAAGGAATTGTTCTAAGTACGTGTTTAATTCCGTCAAATTCTAATGTATGTCCTGCATTTGGTCCTCCTTGAAAACGTGCAATAATATCATAATTTGAGGTAAGTACGTCAACAATTTTTCCTTTACCTTCATCTCCCCATTGTAATCCTAGTAATAAATCTACGGTCATTCTGTTTTAATTTGCGTTGGGACAATCTAAGTCGTCCTACTGATTATGTAGTTAATTTTCTTTTTTAATTTTTTGAAAAAGTCTGTTTAAAGACTATGAATTTGAGTTTTGCTTTTTGTTTCCGTAGAAATAAAGCGAATGATTTGTGATTTCAATATCAAAAATTTCTTCGATTGTTTTTTTGATGGTTTGAATTCTTGGGTCACAAAATTCAATTACCTCACCAGAATCTGTCATAATGATGTGATCATGCTGTTTATCAAAATATGATTTTTCGTAGTAAGCCTGATTTTGCCCAAATTGATGTTTTCTAACCAAAGCGCAGTCCAACAATAACTCAATCGTGTTGTATAAAGTAGCTCTACTCACACGATAGTTTTTGTTTTTCATTTTGATGTATAGATTTTCTATATCAAAATGCTCCTCGCTATCGTAAATTTCCTGAAGTATAGCATAACGCTCAGGAGTTTTGCGATGCCCTTTTTGTTCAAGATATAGTGTAAAAACATTTTTTACAATTTCTTGATTCTTAGTGTTGTCAGTTGAAATAAGTGTCATATCCGGCAAAGATAATTTTTTATTTTTAATGAATAAAAGTTTCGGGTTTAAAGTTTCGTTACAAAATTCTTATAGTTTCCCTAAAAAGTTAGGTTCTATACTCTCTAGTAACCTTATCGACCCCGTCAATTTTCTTGATAGCGCTAATCATTTTTTTCAAAATCGTATTGTTTTTAACAATTACGGCAACCTGTCCGTGGAAAATTCCAGCATCGGTACTTAACGAAATACTCTGAATATTTACGCTCATATTGTTGGAAATTACCTTTGTTAATTGGTTGGTAAGTCCTAAAACGTCCATTCCTGTAATGTTGATAATGGCTTTAAATTCTTCTTGAGAAGAGTCAATCCATTTGGCGCTCATGATTCTGTAAGCATAATTAGACTGCATTCCAATTGCATTCGGACAATCTTTTTTATGCACTTTTATTCCTTCATTAATGGTAACAAAACCAAAAACATCATCACCAGGAATCGGGTTACAGCATTGCGAAAGTTTATAATCTAACTTGTCATGTTCGGTTCCGAAAACCAACATGTCATAATTGCTGCTGATGACTGGTTTGTGAATGTCCTCGTCTGCAGTGTCTTTTGTTCGCTTAATTTTATTTTTGAAGAAATTGATAAACGAATTGCTTTTTTGCGCAGCATAATCTTTTAACTGCTGATTTTCAATCGCACCAATTCCAACTCTATAAAATAAATCTAAGCTTGTTTTTAATTTAAAGAAGTTAACTAACTCGTTTGTAACTTGTTCGTTGAATGTTACTTTTAAGTGTTTTAATTTTCTAACAAGTAATTCTTTTCCTTCTTCCGCAATTTTTTTAGTGTTCTCGTTAAGAACGTTTTTAATTTTATTTTTAGCTCTTGAAGTCGTTACATATTCTAACCAGTTTACAGTTGGCTTCTGGTTTGGAGAAGTAATTACTTCAACTTGATCACCACTTTTTAATTCGTAATTCAACGGCACTAGACGCCCGTTTACACGAGTTCCTCGAGTTTTAATTCCGATTTCAGAGTGAATGCTGAAAGCAAAATCAAGAGAAGTAGCGCCTTTTGGCAACGATTTGATTTCTCCTTTTGGCGTAAAGACGAAGATTTCTTTAGAATATAAATTCATTTTAAAATCTTCTACAAAATCAACCGCATTGGTTTCTGGATTTTCTAAAGCTTCGCGAAGAAGATTCAGCCAGGTATCCAGACCGCTTTCTTCTGTTGCGCCGTTTTTATATTTGTAATGCGCTGCATATCCTTTTTCGGCTATTTCGTCCATACGTTCGCTTCGAACCTGAACTTCGACCCAGCGTCCTTTTGGCCCCATTACGGTAATATGGAGCGCTTCATAACCAGTCGATTTTGGAGATGAAATCCAATCACGTAAACGGCTCGGGCTTGGTCTATAATGATCTGTTACGATAGAATATATTTTCCAGGCAATAAATTTTTCTTCGTGCGGGTCGGCTTTATAGACAATTCTAAGAGCGAATTTATCATAAACTTCATCGAAAGTTACGTTTTGAGCACGCATTTTTCGACGAATAGAATAAATCGATTTTGGACGTCCTTTGATGATGTAATCTACACCTTCATTGTCTAAAGATTTTTTCAAGACATCCGAAATATCTTTTATGTAAGCGTCCTGTTCTTCCTTAGTTTCACGAATTTTACTTACGATATCGTCATAAACTGCAGGTTCAGTATATTTTAATCCTAAATCTTCTAATTTGGTTTTGATATTATACAATCCCAAACGGTGGGCAAGGGGAGCATAAATGTATAAAGTTTCAGATGCGATTTTGGTCTGTTTGTATTCCGCCATCGAATCCATTGTTTGCATATTATGAAGACGATCGGCAAGCTTAATTAAAATCACTCGAACATCATCATTCAGCGTCAGAATCATTTTTCTGAAATTCTCAGCCTGCATTGAGGCATTCAAATCTTTTTGGACTAAAGATATTTTCGTAAGTCCTTCAACAAGCTGTGCCACTTTTGGGTTAAACAAACGCTCAATGTCTTCAACGGTCATTGGTGTATCTTCTACAACATCATGAAGTAAGGCCGCGGCGATAGAGGTCGCGCCCAGACCAATTTCTGAGGCAACAATTTTTGCAACTGCAATAGGATGAAAGATATAGGCTTCGCCCGATTTACGTCTCTGCTCTTTGTGAGCATCAACGGCAACATCAAAAGCTTTTCTAATTAATTTCTTGTCAGTAGGGCTTAAAGTTTGGTAACTTATTCGAAGTAATTCCTTGTATTCCTGCGCAATAGCTTTGTTTTCTTTTTCTATATCTATTTCTGTCATAACGGCATAGTTCAAGTACTAAAAATAAGAATTAGTTTGAACATACGCAAGGCCATATGATTGCAGATTTTAGAGTGTAGGTTTTAGATTTTTGAAGGTGTAATTTTGAGAGTTTTGTTTGTAAAAAGAGCTTCGACTTCGCTCAGCTAGACTGTAAGGAAAATATATTTTAGATATAAATTCCAAAAAAGAGCAAAGCGATTTTTAGAAAATCAAAAATCAAAAATCAAAAATCAAAAATCAAAAATCAAAAATCAAAAATCAAAAATCAAAAATCAAAAATCAAAAATCAAAAATCAAAAATCAAAAATCAAAACCCTCTTTGTTTTTTTGCTTCAAAAATTAAAATAGCGGCAGCAACAGAAACGTTCATGCTGTCAATTTCGCCTTGCATTGGGATAATGATATTTTGAGTTGCTTCGTCACGCCATTGTTGAGTTAGGCCAGTTGCTTCTGTGCCTACGACTAAAGCGGTTGGAGTAGTAAAGTTTTGTGTATGATATGAAGTTGAATTTTGTAAAGTTGCGCTATAGAAATTGATTTTTTTCTCTTTTAAAAATGCAATAATTTCTTCAGATGTTCCAGTTGCGATTTGATTGGTAAAAAGGCATCCTACGCTAGAACGAACAATATTCGGATTGTATAGATCACTTTTTGGATTGGCAATTAAAACAGCATCTAAATTGGCTGCATCGGCTGTACGTAAAACAGCACCGATATTACCTGGTTTTTCTAAAGATTCGACAACCAAAATTAATGGATTATCAGATAATTTTAAATCGGATAATTTTAAAGATTTGGTTTTTGCTACAGCTAAAATTCCTTCTGTGGTATCGCGATAAGCTAGTTTTTGGTAAACTTCTTTATTGATTTCGATAATTTGAAACGGATTCTGAATCAGTTTGTTGATTTCTGATTCTGAAACTAATTCTGGTAAAAATAGAACAGTTTCGATTTCGTAACCGCCTTTGATAGCTAATGAAATTTCGCGTTGTCCTTCAATCAAAAATGTGCCGGTTTGTTTTCTGGCTTTGGATTTTTCTTGAAGTAAAACCAAAGATTTGATAAACGGATTTTGAATTGAAGTGATTTGTTTCATTTTTTTAAGCGACTAAGATTCTAAGGCGCTAAGGTACTGAGTTTTTTTCTTCCTGCAAGGTTTTTAAAACCTTGTAGGTTTGTTTCAAAAGTTTTATAGCCACTAATTCACGAATTTTATTTTTAATAATTCGTGAATTAGTGGCTATAAAAAAAACTACTTCTCAAAAATTTCTTTAATCTCAGTTTCTACAGGATGATCGGTTTTGAAATCATATCTCATCAATTTTGCTAACGTTTGAGCAAACTGTTTTTGGTAAAGTTGAGAATTTGTCTTGATTTCACCTTTTGCTGCAATTTCTGGCCCCATTGCGGCGAACCAAATTTCTGAAGCGCCGGGAACATCAGAACCGTGATCGGTCCATTGTGCTTTTACTTTGTCACCACGTCCGTGATCGACTGTTATGAAAAGAGTTGTTTTGTTTTTGTATTGTGGATCATTTTGAACAAAATTCCATATTTCCTGAATCCATTTGTCGACTTGGTTTGCAGCATCCAAATACGAACGATATTGTGCATGATGCGCCCATTCGTCGGTTTCGCCATAAGCGATATAAAGCACTTTGGGTTTTTTATTTTTTAATTCATCCATTGCCTGATAATGCGTAAAGACATCTAGGCATTCATCCATGTGAAATGGTTTGTAAGAGTTGTCACGCATCTCATTTAATAAGAGTTGCGCTGCTGTTGGCTTATTTCCGCCTACTTTATCAAATGCTGAAATTACAGGAAATCCGCTTCTTTCTTCATTTAAAATTCGGTCAAAAGCATCCCAAGCACCAAAAGCGGCAACTTTTCCTTTTAGTTTAGTCTGCTTATTTAAAAATTCCAAAACATTTACATTTGGATTGGCCTTATATCCATTTGAGTTCACTTTTAAATCTACATTTCCAGTCATGATTTCGCTATAGCCAGGATAGCTAAACCAATACGGATTAGCGACATCGACTTTGTTTTCTAAATCACGATTTCCATAAATCTGACCTTTACTAGCAATTTCAGACCAGAAAAAAGGCATTAGTTTTTTACGCGCTTCTTTTATATCGGCATCGCCATATTTTTTATAAATATAAGTGCTGTCTCCCTGATTGAATTTTTTATCGTTGGCAATTGCAGGATCAATTCCTTTAAAAACTTCTTGCCATCTAAAACCGTCTGTAGTGATGATAATGATGTTTTCTGTTTTTTGAGCGGTGGTTAAAAAGCTTATTAAAACAATCGGAATTAAAAATATTTTTCTCATTAGATTTTTATTTAATCATTTTACATTTCACAAAAAAAAACATTTCACAACTTCTATAAAATCCCTCTAGATTTAATCTCCAGATATTTATTGATGGCATCTAAAGTCAAATTTTCGGGTTGTGTTAAAACAGAATGGATTCCGTATTTTTTGAGTTCGTTTACGATCAGACGTTTTTCGAACATGAATTTTTCGGCAATTACTTTATCGTAAACTTCTTGAATCGTTGCTGTTTTTTTATTGATGATGGAATTCAATTCTGTATTTTGAAAGAAAACCACAACCAATAAATGGCTTTTGGCAATTCCTTTTAAATAGGGCAACTGGCGATTTAAACCATCCATTGTTTCAAAATTGGTATACAGAATAATTAAACTTCTCTGATTGATGTTTTTCTTAATATCAACATACAATCTGCTATAATCACTTTCGAAGAAATCCGTTTTTATGTTGTATAAAGTTTCAAGGATTTTCTGCATCTGTGAACCTCTTCTTTCTGCAAAAACTCTATTTTCTACTTTTTTAGAAAAAGAAAAAAGTCCCGCTTTGTCCTGTTTTTTCAAAATCACATTAGATAAAACCAAAGAAGAATTAATGGCATAATCCAATAAACTTAATCCGTCAAAAGGCATTTGCATCACGCGACCTTTGTCGATTGCCATGTAAACCGATTGTGACTTTTCGTCCTGAAACTGATTAACCATCAAGGAATTTCTTTTGGCTGTAGCTTTCCAGTTTAAAGTCCTTAAATCGTCGCCCTGAACATATTCCTTAATTTGCTCAAATTCCATGGTATGGCCAATGCGACGTATTTTTTTAATTCCGTATTGAAACAGATTATTCGAAAAAGCAATTAAATCGTATTTTCTTAGCTGAATATAAGATGGATATGTTGGAACCATTTGACCATTGTCGAAAATAAATCTTCTGGAAATCAATCTTAATGGAGATGAAACATAAATATTCAAAGAGCCAAAATGGTATTCTCCACGTTCTGTTGGACGAAGATCATAACCAATTTCTTTTTGTGTTGCTGCTTTTATTGTTTTTACAATTTTAAAATCGCGAACCTGAAATTGAAACGGAATCTCGTCAATAATTTTAGCCGAAACAGGAAAAGTGTAATGGTTTTTTAAATTAATTTTTATCGGATTTAAATCTCCATTTGATAATTTTTCAGGCGTAATTCTTTCAGCTTCAAGTCCTGTTTTTGCAAAATATAAAAGTAAGATATCAAGTCCCAAAAAAGTAATTAAACCTAGAACTAGCAGCCAAACTGCATGATACATATTCGGAAAAATAAAAGCGCAGACAAACAATCCTATAATACCAATCAGTATATAGAAAAAGAAATTGTTCAGATATAGACTTTTTATGAATTTCATTTTTTTAGTTTTCGGTCTCAGTTTTCGGTCTCAGAATTACGGTAAACTGAAACTGCAACTGAACACTTAAATTATCTTGGTATTTCCACCGTTTCAATAATCTGTTTAATAATTTCTGAACTCGTGATTCCTTCCATTTCGCGTTCTGGTGCTACAATAACACGGTGTTGTAAAACAGGAATCGCTGCTTCTTTAATATCTTCTGGAGTAACAAAATCGCGTCCTCGGATTGCAGCAAAACCTTTCGATGCATTTAAAATGGCGATTGAAGCACGAGGCGAAGCTCCTAAATATAAGAAGGCATTTTCGCGTGTGTTTACCACAATTCTGGCAATGTATTCTAATAGATTTTGCTCAACTCTAATTTGTTTGACCAAACCTTGATATTCTTTGATTTCTTCAGCAGAAAGAATTGTTTTTATCGCATCCAATTTTCCGTGATCTTGCAAAGTATGTTCTCTCTGAATGATTAAAATCTCTTCGTTTAATTTTGGATAATCAATGGTGATTTTAAAAAGAAAACGATCCAATTGCGCTTCTGGCAAACGATACGTTCCTTCTTGTTCAATTGGATTTTGAGTAGCAATAACCAAAAACGGTGCGTCTAACTGATAGGCAGAACCATCAATTGTAATTTGGCGCTCTTCCATAACTTCAAAAAGTGCAGCTTGTGTTTTTGCTGGAGCACGATTAATCTCGTCAATTAAAATCAAATTAGAGAAAATAGGTCCTTTTTTGAATTCGAATTCTGAGCTTTTTAGGTTAAAAATAGAAGTTCCTAAGATATCAGATGGCATTAGATCGGGTGTAAACTGAATTCTGCTGAAACCGATATTTAAGGTTTTAGCCAATAATTTTGCTGTTATTGTTTTGGCAACTCCAGGAACACCTTCTAAAAGTACGTGACCATTTGACAAAATCGCAACCAAAAGCTGATCAACCATTTTGTGCTGTCCTACAATTACTGTTTCAATCTCTTTTTTGATTGTGTTGACATGATCTAAAAGCGGTCCTAAATTAATTCTCGTTTCAAAATTCACATTTTCATTTGTGATTTCGCCTGATGTTGTATTGATATCGTCCATAATTTGGTCAGTTATTTTATGTTTTTTTTGCCACAGATTAAAATGATTAACGCAGATTATTTTTTATAAAATCATTTTAATTCTTTTAATCTTTGGTTAAATAAATTAATGTAAAATCTTCTCTATTGCTGTGTTTATTTTAATCAAATCTTCTTCAAGGCTTCCGTGATAACTATTTCTGTGATCGTTGATTAGCTGAATCACATCGCGTATATCTTTTTCGTCTTTTCCTGTTTTATAATGCAATTTGGTTATAAAATCGTCATCGAGTTTGGTGGTGTCAAGCAGATAATCGGTTCTAATTTTTTCTAAAAAGTAGATAATCTTTTTATCAATGATATTAGTATGATCTCCTTCTTGATAATATAAATTCCCAATAGTTTTGGTAAAATCAACCGTTAAATTCTGCAATGGTTTTATGATAGGCACGATACGCTGTTTACGTTTTGCATTGAAAATCATAAAAATTAGAATTCCGATTAAGCCTAAATACCAAGCCGATTTTAAAGCGGGCTGACTCCAAATATAACGCAACGGAGAACTTGAAATTCGCTTATCGTTAAAAGTTTTATTATACCAGAAAATATTTCCTTTTGGAATATAAGAAAGTACATTTTCTGCATATTGATAATGATCTTTTTTTAGCAGATTATAATTGGTAAATGCCACTGGCTGCGTATGCAGATAGAGATAACCATTTTTATAAGGAACTTCTATAAAATTGACCTGTTTTTCTTTTTTACGATTGATTTGATATCCTAAAACTTTTGTATTTAAAGTATCTATTTTAGAAAAATAATCGCTTAAACCAGTATTTAAAGTATATTTTTTTGAGCTAACTTTTTTGTTTGCCATCCAAGTCGAAATACTGTCATTGGGCATAAAATCGGTTTTTAGCTCAATTTTTAAAGAATCCAGCAGCGTTTTCGGAAATACTTTCATGCTTAAAAATGCGTTATTTCCGTGCGAAACAAAATATAGAATTTCTTTCATCGAACCTTCGTCAATATTATCGGCTTCAGAAATATTCATGAAAGTACCTTTAATTCTATACGATTCTACGTTTTCTCTATCATCATATTGAGAATCGAAATATTCGTAAGGAGTCTGTGTCGAAATTCTTTCCACTTTTTGTTTAAAAAGACCTTCGACTTCTTGATCGAAAACGTACAATCCGAATGGGATTTTGTCTTCAACAGAATACGTTGGAGTCCAGTCAATAGGTTTTGGCTGTCCTTTGTCTACGAGTAATGTTATTCCGAAAATTAAAACCAGAATAGCAATGTATATTTTAACTTTATTATCCATTGCCAAAGGTTTTTAGTGCTTTTTTAAATCTGTTTTCAGTCTTTCTAAATGTTGCATCATCAATTTCAAATTCTCCATACCAAATATAATTGTATAGATAAGAAAGATAAGTAAACTCTTCTTTATGAGCAGGATTGTAAAGTTCGTACAAATAATCAGAATTAGTTTTTTCGATATCCCATTCAATATAATGGTGCTGTGCCATTACTTTTAAAAGCCATAAATAGTAATAACGTACAGCGATTCTTTTTTCGCCAGCTTCTATACTTTCTTTAATGAGTTTTTCAAAATCTAAAAGATGGATATTTTTTTCAGCATCAGAATAAAACAATGTTCTTTTATTGGCATTTTTCCCAAAAATCCATCTTCCTTCTTGCTTGGTTAAAGCTCTAACGATAAAATAAATTAGAACAATAACCACCAAAATGGCAATTATTCTAAATAGAATAGAAACAAAATTGAGAGACGTTTTTACACTGCTGAAATTAAAGAAATTAAAAATTTGTCTTGCTAACCAATGTTTGAAATGATCCCACCAGTTTTTTTCGGGAGCTTTGTATTCGTAGACAAAATCTTTATCAGTATATTTTTTTTTGAAATCCTTTTCAAAATGTCTAATCTGTATATTGCTAGAATCTACCTTAATATCTTTTTCTGTATACTTAATTCCGCTAATTTTTGGAGAATCTTGAGGCATGATAATAGTATCCTGAGCCTGAGAAATACTGCAGCAAAAAAGAAAAGATAAAATAAAAAATAATCTTGTCATTACTTGGTCTTAAAGTTTTTCGGCGGTTAAAGAGTGAACTTTTTTGTGTACAATAAAAGGATATATCAAGTAATAGAACGAAATTATTGCAAGCGTCACTAAGATAATAAAACTGCTTAGCCAATTGGGCATATCGATAGAATATCGTGTAATAAAACCTTCTAAAAATCCGGCACTTATCGTGAAAGGAAATGTGCTTAAGAATATTTTAAAGCTGTTCTTGAAACCAATTTTAAAAGAATTCATTCTCGAAAAAGTTTTAGGAAATAGGATAGAAGCGCCTAAAATAAATCCAGCAGTTGTTTCGATTACAATGGCAAAAATTTCCATAGAACCATGAATCCATATTCCTCTAACGCTTTTCCAAAAAACGCCCTGTTCGTAGAAAAAATATTGAAAAGAACCCAGCATAATGCAGTTTTGAAGGAAAACATTAAAAGTTCCGATTCCTGCAAAAATACCATAGAAATAACATCTGGCACCTACAAAAAGATTATTTACCGTAATACCAATAAAGCTTCCCCAATTACTTCCCGAACCATATACGGCCATCGGATTGCCTTTTTTTATATTTTCTAAAGTCATATTTACGTATTCGTCGCCCAAAATTAAGCGGACAAAATCACGATCATAACGAGCAGAAAGAACACCAATTGAAACCGTAACAAAAAATAAAACAAAAGCATAAACCAAATATCTTCTGTATTCGTAAACCAATAACGGAACTTCGATTTTAAAGAAATCTATTAAGCGATTTTGGTCAGTACGTTTGGTTTTGTAAATCTTCTGATAAATCTGAGAGGCAAGATGATTGAGGTACACAACCGTTTTACTTTTAGGGTAATACGTTTGAGCATACGACAAATCATTCATCATTTGAATGTACAAATTAGCTAATTCATCAGGATTTTTTTTAGCTTTACCAAAAATTGCCAGCTCAAACTCGAGCCACTTTTCTCTGTTTTGTTTTATAAAGGCGATTTCTCTCATTGTAGGCTAAAATATGAAATATGTCAGAATTATCTATTAATACGACACAAAATGTCAAAATAAATTTTATAGCGGCTTCCGTAGGCGAAAGGCTAGGAGCTTTTTCTATTGATTTGTTTATCATAATCTGTTATATAACAGCACTTTCTATTGTTCTTTTTGACTGGTTACAGTTAGATAGATTGATGGTTAATTTGGATGGATGGTCACGAGGCGCGATTTTTTTATTGCTCTATTCACCAGTTATAGTTTACTCTTTGGTTTTAGAAAGTGTTTTTGAAGGCCAGTCACTTGGCAAAAAATTAGTAAAAATTAAAGTCGTAAAAATTGATGGTTATCAGGCTGGTTTTGGAGACTATTTAATCCGCTGGTTTTTTAGAGTGATAGATTTTCTTACCTTTTTTGGACTTCCTGGACTTATCTCAGTTATTACAAGTCAGAAATCGCAAAGATTGGGCGATATGGCGGCGGGAACAGCGGTTATAACGTTGAAAAATAGAATTAATATCAGCCATACTATTTTAGAAGAAATCGGAGAAGCTTATGTTCCAACTTATCCTTTGGTAATTAAGCTTTCAGACAATGATATGCGTATTATAAAAGAAACTTTTCAAAAAGCAACCGCTAAAAACGATCATGAAATTATTTACAAACTCGTTGCTAAGATCGAAAGTGTCGCGGGGATTAAAAATCAATCAGGAAACAATAGCGATTTTATTAGGGTAATTTTAAAAGACTATAATTTTTACACACAAAACATGTGATTTTTTTTCTTTGAATAATTAATGATTTTTTCTGGTTTTTACTGATAATTGTTTAAGATTTATTCGTAAATTTATATATATACATAATTAATTCATAAAATTTCCAATCCAATGAAAATTACAAAGCCATTTTTATTCTTATTAGTATTACTGTCTGCTTTTGTGAGTTTTGCTCAAAGCGGAAAAAAATTAGATAAAATTATAAAAAGAGATTATCAGATTATTGAATGTACCGTTTTAAAAATGTCTGATAAAACAGTAGAGTATTCGCTTCCTGGCGAGACGGTTCAAATCTCGTTAGATGTTTCCCAAATTGCCAAAATAGATTTTGCGAGTGGAAGGTCTCAAACCTTTGATGTTTCTGCAGATACAAGCACCGGTTCTCAGAGTTCCTCTCAAAGTATTGCCAGTGCAGATATGAAACACAATACAATTGCAGTATTGCCAGTTCCTTATGTAAATGCAGATAATCAGCAAGGTTCTGAGGATATGGCAAAATTTGCTCAAAACGATTTGTACAATAAATTGTTAGACAAATCTTCTAACATTTTTCCGTTGACAGTTCAGGATTTGAGAACAACAAATAGCTTATTGCACAAAGCAGGAATAGACCACAATAATATTGACGAAACGCCAATAGAAGATCTTGAAAAAATATTAGGAGTTGATAATATTGTGGCCGCAAAAGTTTCATATACAATTGGAACAGGTACTACAGCTACTACTTATAATAGCGGAAATGCGAAAGTGAGCAATAACAACAAAAAAGTAACTACAAACGACATTTCTACAACAACAGCAAACAATCAGACGTATTACTACTATACGGTTTATTTTGATATGTATAGAAATACTGATAAAATCTACTCGCAAACCCGCAAGCCTTTCTTGGCAGTAAAAGACGGTTGGATGGATTCGATTACGTATTTGCTAAAAAGAAGTCCGATTTACGTAAAAAAATAAGGAATGTTTTATGAGTGAGAGTTGTTAAGATTATTCGTTGCAACTTTGTAACTTTGACCCTTTGCATCTTTGTAACTCAAAAAAAATGTTTCACTTACTTGATATTATTGGGACAATGGCATTTGCAATGTCAGGCGCCTTGACCGCAATGCACAAAAAACTCGATCCGTTTGGGGTTTTTATCATTGCATTTGTTACTGCCGTTGGAGGCGGAACACTTCGCGATGTCTTAATCGGAAGAACTCCTGTTGGCTGGATGCGCGACATGCAATATGTGTATGTGATCATTTTAGGATTTTTTTTAGCAATTCTTTTTAGAAAAAGTTTCGATAAACTTCGAACCTCATTGTTTCTTTTTGATACAATTGGGCTCGGAGTTTTTACTTTGATAGGTCTTGAAAGAGGAATTGTAACAGGTCTTCATCCTGCCATTTGTATTGCATTAGGAACCATGACTGCTTGTTTTGGCGGTGTAATTCGAGATATTTTATGTAACGAAATTCCAAACGTTTTTAGAGAAGAAATTTACGCAACGATCTGTATTTTTGGCGGAATTGTATTTTTTGGACTGAGAAAACTAAACTTAAACGATGATATATTGTATTTGGTTACTTCGCTAGTTATTATCATTATCAGGTTAATGGCGGTTAAATACAAATGGCATTTAAAAGCATTTGATCATAAGTAAATATGAAATATACCATAAAGAAGTATTCTCAAGATGATTATTCAATTTGGAACAATTTTGTTGCTCAAGCGAAAAATGCTACATTTTTATTTCATCGCGATTTTATGGAATATCACAAAGATCGCTTTGAAGATTTCTCGCTTTTAATTTTTGAAGAAGAAAAACTGCGAGCTGTCTTACCAGCCAATAAAAAAGAACATGCGGTTTATTCGCATCAAGGGCTTACTTATGGAGGTTTGGTTTATTTACCAAAATTGAAAGCAGTAAAAGTTGAAGCGATTTTGGACGAAATTTTGCTTTTTTTGAAAGAGAACAAAATCGATACTTTTTATTATAAACCTATTCCAGATTTTTATTTTTCTGAAGGAAACAAAGAAGCGGACTTTTTCTTAATGAAAAGAGGAGCAATTTTAGAAAGAAAAGAAATGAATCTGGCAATTAATCTTACAGCTTCTTTAAAGATTTCTAAAAGCAAAATGAAGCATTTTAGAAGAATTGAAAATTTAGATTTAGATATTTTTGAAGAAGAAAATTTTGATCCATTTTGGGAAAAAATTTTGGAGCCGAGATTAGCAGAAAAATTTAACACAAAACCAGTGCATTCAAAAGAAGAAATCTCACTTTTAAGATCTAAATTTCCTAAAAATATCAGACAATATTCTGCTTACAGGAATGATGAAATTATTGCCGGAATAACAATTTTTGAGACTAAAAATGTTGTAAAATCGCAATATGGTGCCACTTCAAAAATTGGAGAGGAATTTAGAGCATTAGATTTTTTATTCATTAATCTGATTCATAAATATAAGCGAAAAGGAAAGCATTTCTTTGACATGGGAATTGTGGACGATGAGAATGAATCAGGCTATAATTTGGGACTTTTGGCACAGAAAGAAGAATTAGGCTGTACGGTCTACAATCAGGATTTTTATAAAATAACAATAAAGTGATTCCATTTTTAGACCTAAAAAAAATAAACGAACCGTATGAAACTGCATTTCAGGAAAAACTGAAATCGGTTTTAGAAAACGGCTGGTATATTTTAGGAAAAGAAGTGGAAACATTTGAAAAAGCTTTTGCCGATTACTGCCATTCAAAATATTGCATCGGAGTAGGAAATGGTTTTGATGCTTTAGTTCTTATTTTTAAAGGTTATATCGAACTCGGAAAACTCAAAAAAGGCGATGAGGTTATCGTTCCTGCAAATACATATATTGCAAGTATTCTTGCTATTTTACAAGCCGATTTGGTTCCTGTTTTGGTCGAGCCAAGATTAGAAACCTACAACATAAATCCAGATTTAATTCTGGAAAAAATCACACCAAAAACAAAAGCGATTTTAGTTGTTCATTTGTACGGACAATTAGCGGAAATGGATAAAATAAGTGAAATTGCGAATAATAACAATCTTTTAATAATTGAAGATGCTGCGCAATCTCATGGCATAGAAAAGAATCTAAAACCTAAAAGCTACAATCTAAAATCGGCATCAGCGTACAGCTTTTACCCAGGAAAGAATTTGGGTTGTTTAGGCGACGGCGGAGCAGTTACAACAAATGACGAGGCATTAGCAAAAGTGCTTTTTTCGCTTCGTAATTACGGCTCAGAAAAAAAATATCACAACGAATACATTGGCGTAAATTCTAGACTCGACGAATTGCAGGCTGGATTTTTGAATCTGAAATTGCCAAACTTAGACTCAGATAATGAAAAACGAAGAACAATTGCAAAACGTTATTTGTCTGAAATTAAAAACAGTAAAATTGTATTGCCGTTTTGGGATTTTTCCAATAATCATGTTTTTCATTTGTTTGTTGTTCGAACAGAAAATAGAGAAAAGTTGCAAGAATATTTAGCTCAAAACAATATTCAAACCGTAATTCATTATCCAATTCCACCGCATCAGCAGAAAGCTTTTTCGGAGTGGAAAAGCTTGTCATTTCCCATAACGGAGAAAATTCATAAAGAAGTTTTAAGCTTGCCGATAAGTCCGGTTTTAACGGATTCTGAAGCTGATTATGTTATTGAAATTTTAAATCAATACTAATTTGAATTTTTATAGAAAAATAATTCAAACGAGTTTGTTTAAGATTGCTTCTTTAAACAGCTTTAGCGTTGTTTTAAAAATCGGAATTGGTTTGATTACTTCGAAAATATTAGCGATTTTTGTTGGACCAAGTGGAATGGCTTTGATCGGAAATCTGCGTAATTTTTTGACTTCATTAGAAAGTATTTCAACTTTAGGTTTTCAGAACGGAATTGTAAAATACACCGCTGAAAATGAAAAAAATAAAATTGAACTTCAAAAAATAGTTTCTACGGTTTTTATTACTTTGATAGGAATTGGACTTTTTTTAAGTTGCATTTTGTTTTTTACAGCTTCGTATTGGAACGAAAAAATATTTGGGAATAATTCGGAATATTTAATTGTTTTTAAAATTTTAGCATTTGTATTACCAACTTATGGACTTTCTATTTTTTTTATTTCTGTAATTAATGGTTTGGGCAGATTTAAAAAAGTAATTACAATCAATATTATTGGAAACATTGTTGGTCTGTTGACTTCTGTTTTTCTGATACTTCAATTTAAAACTACCGGCGCTTTAATGGCAATTGTAATTGCGCCTACGCTACTTTTTTTTGTAACACTCTATTTAGTTCAAAAAGAGATTCAGTTTTTTCAATTTATTAAATCAGATACTTTTGATTTTAAAATTTTGAAGAACCTTTCGTCTTATTCTTTAATGACGTTAGTTTCATCTGTTTTTGGCCCTCTTGTATTTCTTGCCATTCGAAATCATATTATTCAGGATTTAGGAATTGAGCAGGCTGGGTATTGGGAAACCATAACGCGTATTTCAACTTATTATTTAATGTTTGTTAGTACAATTTTGAGTGTTTATTTTCTTCCAAAATTATCCAAAGCTCAAAATAATCAGGAAACTAAAAGTGTTTTTTTGCAATATTATAAATATGTTTTGCCAGTCTTTGTATTTGCGTTGTCATTACTTTATTTTATACGTTTTTTTGTTGTTCAATTGCTTTTTACAAAGGAGTTTTTGCCTGTAACCGATTTGTTTTTTTGGCAGCTTTTGGGTGATATTTTAAAAGTTTGCGCGCTAATTTTGGGATATCAGTTTTTTGCTCAAAAAAATACTTCAGCCTTTATCATTACAGAATTATTTTCATTTTCGGTCTTCTATGCTGGTAGTTTGTATTTTATAAAATTATTTCAGATTGAAGGTGTTGTAATCGCTTATGCTTTTCAGAATGCATGTTATTTGATTGTTCTCGGAATTTATTTTAGAAAAAGCCTGTTTTAGTTTTCATTCCATTTATGGATATACTTTTCTGCAATTTTTAAAAAGTGATGTTCTCTCTCAATAAAAGCTCTCGCACGTTTTCCGATAGCTATAATTTCATCTGGATTTTCAATTAAAAAAGACAATTCTTTGACTAGATAATCGACGTCTGGAATGGCATTTATGCAAACTTTTTCAGAAAGATTATATCTCGCTATAAATTCTTTTTCGGCGCCTGTAAAAACTACTTTCCCTTTTGCCATTGCTTCCAGTGCATTGTAGCCTTGATCGTACGCATAAGCCTGATCCAGTAAAATATGACAACTATTGTACAGATTGACATATTCAGCATAAGGAATGCTTCGAACGGTTATAATTTTCACTTTTGAATTATATTCTTGCTCGATTATTTCTAGAGCTTTTTCAAAATAATCATTCCCTTTTTTTAGATAATTTTCAGTATTGATTCCGTGAAAAATGACAATTTTATCAGTGATGTCTATTGGCTGAAATAAAAGTTTTTCAATATTAATTGGATTCGGAATCATTCCTAAATATTTTTCATTTCCTTGTAGCGGAAGATGATAATCTAAATCTGTAGCGATAATTCCGTTTATATTTTTGTAAATAAACTGATGCAATTTTAAAAATGCTTTTTCGCGAAATTTTAAAATATTTCCAAAAGATTTTTCATCAATTTTGTGATTAAGATATAACGGAATTACAGATTTAAAATCGGGATTTTCGAAGCAATATTTCACATTAAGATAATCGTAGCCACAGCTCAATAAATATAGCTTTTGATTGCTTTTTATAAGATGAGAAATAATTTTTTTTTCAAAGTAAGGCTGACATTCAAAACTATTTTCATTTATTAACTGCACAACATGAAAACCAGAGCATTGTTTTTCGAATTTTAAAAATTGCCTAAAAGTCAGATAAGAACTAATATCGAATCCAGAGATTTTATAAACCGCAATTTTTGCTTTTTTCAGAAAGCCAGAATCCCATTTTTTTTGAATAGGAAAATCAACAGGAAAATTTTTAAAACCGTCATTGTGACCGATTATAAAAACTTCATGTCCTAAAGCCTGCAAACCATCTTTTAAAGAATTGTGCAAATGGCTGTATTCGCCTACCAGTAAAACTTTCATTTATATGTATATTTGACAAATATATTTACTTTTTCGGTTAAAACATGAATAAAAAGAAAGTTGCTATTGTTTCGATTTCCTTAGGAAAAGGAGGTGCAGAACGTTTTGCAGCTTTGCTTACTTTTATGTTAGAAAGTTCTGGTTTTGAAGTCCATTCCATAATTGTAAACGATGATGTCGATTATGAATATACGGGAACTTTATTCAATTTAGAAAAAGAAAGCGCTGGCTCGGTTTCTATTTTTAGAAAATTAAAAAAAGGGAAATTATTGAGAAACTATTTACTTCAAAATAGAATCGATATTGTCATAGACAGCCGGCCAAAAAACGTCTTATTGCGCGAATTAATTACCAAATTCATTTGCCGAAATTCAACAGTTTATTACATCGTTCATAGCTTTAATTTTAAAGATTACTTTCCTTCTTCAAAATTCTGGTCGAGAATACTTTACAAAAACGTAAAAGATGTGATTTGCGTTTCAAAAGCGATTGAAGAAAAAGTAAAGAATTGGTATGAATTTGAAAATACCATTACCATTTACAATCCTTTTTTTATTGCTGAAGAAGAATTGAAAAAAGCAGTTTTAGAACCGCAAAAAATAATCTTATATTTTGGACGATTTGAAGAAAAAGTGAAAAATTTCACATTGATGTTAGACGCTTTTTTGCAATCAAAAATATATGAGAAAGGATACCGTTTGCATTTAATGGGATCTGGAGATGATGAAGATTTTATCCAACAGAAAATTAAAACTTTGAATTTAAATGATTACATAAAAATTCTTCCCTTTAAACCAAAACCTTTCGATGAGGTTCGTGAAGCAAAATTTACGATTTTGACCAGTAAATATGAAGGTTTTCCTTTGTCAATAGTAGAATCTTTGGCATTAGGAACACCTGTCGTTGCTGTTGATTGTAATTCTGGACCGCGAGAAATTATTCAGAATGCACTTAATGGTTTATTGGTCGAAAATCATAATTCTGAAGCTCTTGCTCAAGCAATGAATCGATTTGCAGATGACGCTGAATTGTATCATTTTTGCAGACAAAATGCTGCTGAAAGCGTAAAACAGTTGTCTTTAAAACACATTTCTGATCAGTGGAAAAACCTTCTAAACAATCAATAATGACGAATATTTCAGATGTTCAATTGATCGAAATTCCTAAAATTCAAGATCGAAGAGGAAATCTTTCGGTTGTTGAAGGCAATACGATTCCGTTTGTTTCCAAAAGAGTATATTATTTGTACGATGTGCCAAGCGGAAGCAAAAGGGGAGGGCATGCGCATATAGAACAGCAAGAACTTTTAATCGCTTTAAGCGGCAGTTTTGACGTGGTTTTGAAAGACGGAAAAGACATTAGAACAATTACACTAAATAAACCAAATGTAGGTCTGCTTATTGTTTCGGGAATTTGGCGTGAGCTTAAAAATTTTTCTTCAGGAAGTGTTTGCCTCGTTTTGTCTTCTGGTGAATTTAGCGAAGAAGATTATATTCGAGAATACAAAAAGTTTCGATTATTTAAAGACAGATGAACCAATTCCAAAATTTGCTAAAAAGGTTTTAAAAGAAATTAAAAAACGTAAAGCAAATGCAGGTAAAAGCAACAAAGTTCTTTTCTTCCAGCCAATTTTTTTTAAATCAATTGGATTGTAATAGTTGTAAAAAAGAGCTTTTTCTCCAACCAATTTACTTTTAATGGCAAGTGAAAACCGATTTAAATCTAAAAAGTATTTTAGGTCTGAATTTGTTTTTTCGGCCTCTTCAAATTTTGAAAGATCTAAATTCTCTATAATTATTTTGCTGTTTTTTGATAGACTTTTTGGGTCGTAAACATAACGTGCCAAGATTTTCCATGAAAATACAATAGGGTAAACAAGTCCGATTCGAATCCATAAATCGGTGTCTTCGCCACTTTTAATTTTGGTTTCAAAGTTTCCAATTTCTTCGAAAACAGATTTATGAAAAACAGAACTTGAAGCACAGAGAACAGATTCTTTTATGCTGGCTTTAAAGTAATTTACTATTTCTAATTCTTCATTTGTTTTAGAAATCGAGTATTTCGCTGGAATCGTTTTTTTAGAAGTATCAAATTCAATAGCAGCAGAAAATACTTTTTGATCGGCTAGGTTTGAAATGTTGTTGAATATGGTTTCTAAAAAACTCGGATACCAATAATCGTCTGCGTCAAGAAATGCTATAAAATCAGCGTTTGCTTTCTCGATTCCGTAATTTCTGGCCGATGAAACACCCTCATTTTTTTTGCTGAAATACTGAATTCTAGAATCGTTAAACTGCAGTAATTTCTCTTCGCTTTTATCTGTAGATCCATCATTTACTACAATAATTTCAAAATCCTGAAAAGTTTGATCTAAAACACCTTGAATTGTATTTTTGATAAAATTTTCTTTGTTGTAAAGCGGAATTATAATAGAAAAAAAAGCCATTTATTTTGTTTTTAGAGAACAGTAATATCCTAATCGATAAATGTCAAAAAGGATAAGCGACGGTTTTTGACTAAGAAATTGTTTTGTCATTGCGGGTTTTAAAATCTTAAATCCGAATACAATAATTCCTTCTAAGTGATACTTTTTTATATTTTCAAAGTAACGCGATAACTTCGTATATTCTGATGGAATTAAATTGGAATCGACTAAGTTTTTTAAGCCTAGAACAGCTTCTTCAGATTTTCTTAAAAATGTTTTGCTGTCTTCTAATCCTAAATGAAAAACGGGATTCTCCATGTGAATCACCTCAATTTGATTTTGCTTTAAATCAAACGAAAACAAGGTGTCTTCATGTCTCAGATTTGGAATTTCTTCGTTGAATCTAACTTTTGCAAATACACTTTTTTTAATTAAGAAGTTTAAGGTCAGAAAAGAGACATGCGGTTTTTTTATACGTTCAGAAACTGCGAGGGCTTCTCTTTTTCTGCCATAAATCCATCTTAAAGTCTTATTTTTTGAAGGCTTGGTGCTTTCATATAGAATTCCACCATAAATTACTTTTCTATTATCGGTAATCTGCTCAATATATTTTGAAATAAAATTATTATATACCGGAAATGTATCGGCATCCAAAAAAAGCAGATTTTCATAAACTGCTTTTTGAGCCAATAGATTTCGGATTGCACTTCGTCCGATGTTTTTTTCTAAAATAGAATAATAGGTGTTTTCGAATTGATTAATTCTTTGGTTTTCTATGGTAAACTCCTGTGAAGCATCATCCAGACAAATAATTTCAAAAGGAATATGGCATTCTAAAGCTTGCTTATATAACGTTTCTACAAGAGCAAAAACATCATAATTGTAAACCGGAATTAAAATAGAAAGCATTACACGCTTCTTTGCACCACTTCGAAGATTCTTTCATCTTCACATTTTAATGTTTTCGATGGGAATTTCATTAATAAAGCATAATCGTGAGTAGCCATAATAACAGTTTTACCTGCGGCATTAATCGCTTTTAATACTTCTAATACTTCAGAACTTGTTTGAGGATCAAGATTTCCTGTTGGTTCGTCGGCTAAAATAAACTCTGGATCGTTAAGCAATGCTCTTGCAATCGCAACACGCTGCTGCTCTCCGCCAGAAAGCTGATGGGGCATTTTGTTCATGAAGTCTTTCATGCCTACTTTATCCAAAACTTCATCAATTTTGTGCTGCATGGCTTCTTTTTCGACCCATCCTGTAGCTCTTAAAACAAAAAGCATGTTATCTTTGATTGAACGGTCTGGAAGCAATTTAAAGTCTTGAAATACGATTCCAATTTTACGTCTTAAATATGGAATGTCGTTTTCTTTTAAAGTAGCCAAATCAAATTCAACAATATGTCCTTCACCTTCAATTAACGGTAAATCAGCATATAAAGTTTTTAGAAAACTACTTTTTCCAGAACCGGTTTTTCCGATAATGTAGATAAACTCACCATGGTTAACATCTAGGTTAATGTGAGATATAATTTTTCTTCCTTCTTGATATATAGTGACTTCTTTAAGAGATAGTACGGTTTGTGACATAATAAAATTGGTTTGAATGGTAAAAGTAATAAGATAACGGTTGTATTCAAAATAAATTTCAATCATTTCTTAAGAAAAGTTCTAGAAAAAGGACGAAAATTTAAATCATATAATCAGCCTTAGTTCATTTTAATTAATATGTCAAAAGCTCCTAACTTAGAATAACTTATATTGCCTTTAATGTTTCAGATTCGTTTTTTGTAGAGCTTCTAAATGCATATTATCGAATATTTGTTCATAATAAAACCTCAAAACGTTTCGTTATAAACCGTATAAAATGATACATTTGAATACTAAATATTATTACAATGCGTAAACTTTCCAGGTTCTTTTTATTCCAAATTATCCTTACCTCGACTATAGCTTCGGCACAAAAATCGGCTATTTATACTTATGAATTAAAGGATTTTGACAAAGCACTGGCTTTATATAATGACAAACAATATGCTTCGGCTCAATTGATTTTTGAAAAAGTAAAATACAATGCAGCAAACGAAGAGGTTCAATCTGATTGTGCTTTCTACATTGCCAATTGTGCCATAAGAACCAATAAAGCAAATGCTGATGCTTTGGTAGAGCAATTTGTAAATGATTATCCGACGAGCACTAAACAGAATCAGGCTTATATTGAGGCTGCTCAATTTTTCTTTGAGCAGGGAAATTACCCAAAAGCATTGCAATGGTTTGATAAAGTAGACGAAAGCTACATGAGTAAAACTGAATCGGATAAGTTCAACTTCATGAAAGGCTACAGCTATTTTAATGCTAAAAAGAAGAAAGAAGCCACCAATTATTTTAATAAAGTTGTCAATTCGAAAGAATATGGTTCTCAAGCCAAATATTACTTAGGATTTATGGCTTATGAAGGCGACGATTATAAAGAAGCAACCAAATATTTTGATGAGGTTTCGGGTGAAGAAAAATACAAAGAAAAACTGTCGTACTATCAGGCCGATATGAATTTCAAATTAGGAAATTTCCAAAAAGCGATTGATTTAGGATTGGTAGCCATGAATAAATCGAACGATATTGAAAAATCGGAACTGAATAAAATTATAGGAGAAAGTTATTTCAACTTAAAACAATACGGAAAAGCAATTCCGTATTTAGAGCAATATGCAGGCAAAAAAGGAAAATGGAATAACACCGATTTCTATCAATTAGGTTATGCGTATTATGAGCAGAAAGAGTACGAAAAAGCAATTTCTCAATTCAATAAAATTATTGAAGGAAAAGATTTTGTTGCTCAAAATGCTTACTACCATTTAGGATTAAGTTATTTGAATACAGGAAAAAAACAGGAAGCTTTAAATGCTTTTAAAAACGCTTCCGAAATGGATTTTAATGCACAGATTCAAGAAGACGCTGCTTTAAATTACGCTAAATTGAGTTATGATATCGGAAATGCGTACCAAGCAGTTCCAGGTATTTTATTGGACTTCCTTAAAAAATATCCAAATAATTCAAGCCGTGCTGAGGTAGAAAAACTTTTGGTAGATTCTTATATTTCTTCTAAAAACTATAAAGAAGCTTTGGCTTTGTTAGAAAAAAATAGAACTGCTGAAAATAAAGCAGCATACCAGAAAGTTCTTTTTTATCGCGGATTAGAATTGTACAACGAAAATAACTACCAAGAAGCGGGTAAAATGTTCAAAAGTGCGATCAGCGAACAAAAAACGCCTGAGTTTACAGCGCGTGCCACTTTTTGGAAAGCAGAAACGGAATATCTGAATGATGATATGCAAAACGCTCTGCTTACTTACAAGCAATTTGCTGGAATGGCCGCTGCAAAATCTACAGATGAATATAAAAACATCAATTATAATATTGGCTATACCTATTTTAAACTGAAAGATTACGATCAGGCAGCAAATTCTTTTCAAGCTCAGATTGATAATTCGCCTTCAGATAAAAACCGTTTAAACGATTCTTATTTACGTTTAGGTGATTGCCGTTTTGTGACTTCAAAATATAGTGCAGCAAACGAGGCATATTCAAAAGCAATTGCAGCAAAAGGCGTAGATGCTGATTATGCACAGTTTCAAAAAGCACTTTCTTACGGGTTTATGTCGAAACACGATAAAAAAGTGGAGGAATTGAATAATTTTCTTCAGATGTACAAAAAATCATCTTATCGAGATGACGCTTTGTTTGAATTAGGAAACACTTATGTTACTGAAAAGAAAAACGATCAGGCAATTAAAACTTATGATCAATTGATTTCGGAGTTTAAAAACGGATCTTTTACTTCAAAAGCAATCTTAAAACAAGGTCTGATTTATTATAATTCGGATCGTGACGAACAGGCTTTAACAAAATTCAAAAAAGTTGCTGCTGAATTTCCAAAAACGCCAGAAGCTCTAGAAGCAGTTGCCACAGCAAGATTAATCTATGTAGACTCTGGAAAAGTAGACGAATATGCAACTTGGGTTCGTACATTAGATTTTGTTGCCGTTACAGATGCAGAATTGGATAATGATACTTATGATGCGGCTTTCAAGCAATACAGCCAAAATAATTCGAAACAAGCAATTACTGGTTTTGCGGGTTATGTGTCTAAATTCCCGAACGGAATGCACGCGCTGGAAGCTAATTTCTATTTGGCTCAGCTGACTTATGCAGAAGGTTCTGAAACAAAATCAATCGCTAATTACCAATTTGTAATTGATCAGCCAAGAAATGAATTTACAGAGCAGGCGTTAAACAGATTGGCTCAAATTTATCTGAAAGCTAAAGATTGTGATAAAGCAATTCCAGTTTTAAAACGTTTAGAAAACGAAGCGGATTATCCGCAGAATAAAACTTTTGCGCAAGCAAACTTGATGAAATGTTATTATGATCAAAAGGATTATGATAATTCTGTTATTGCTGCTGATAAAGTTTTGGAAAATGCAAAATCTGATGCAGGAGTAAAAGCCGATGCGCAAATTATTGTAGCGAGAGCAGCAATTCAAACCGGAAATGAAGATAAAGCGAAAACAGCCTACGCTAAATTACTGACCACTTCTAAAGGAGAATTAGCTGCCGAAGCGTTGTATTACGATGCGTACTTTAAAACAAAAGAAGGAAAATATGATGCTTCGAATACTGCAGTTCAGAAATTAGCAAAAAGTTATTCGGCTTACAAATATTATGGAGCAAAAGGTTTGGTGTTAATGGCGAAAAACTTCTACGGATTAAAAGACAGTTATCAGGCGACTTATATTTTGGATAACGTAATCAACAACTTTACTGATTATCCAGATGTTGTTGAAGAAGCGAAAAAAGAATTAGCAGCAATTAAATCGGAAGAATCAAAAACAAATTCGTCGATTAATAGATAGTGAGAATAATAGAAGAAAGAGACAAGAAGCAAGATTTTTAGATAAAGTCTTTTCTCTTGCTTCTTGCTTCTAAAAGAAAAGAAGAAAAAAATGAGTTTACCTTTTTATATAGTTGATGTTTTCGCCGATAAAAAATATGCTGGAAATCAGCTGGCGGTTTTTATGGACGCGGAAAATTTAAGTACAGCACAAATGCAGCAGATGGCTCGTGAAATTAATTTTGCAGAAAGCACATTTGTAACCAAACTGGATAAAGCCAATAATAAAGCAGAAATTAGAATTTTTACCCCAGCTCACGAAATGCAGTTTGCGGGACATCCAATAATTGGAACTTCTTGGGTTTTGATGAATAAGATCTTTGAAAATGCTTCTAATGAAATAAAATTAGAGGTGCCAATTGGACCAATTTCAATCAATAAATCAGATGATTTGATTTGGTTGAAAGCGGCTCAGCCAAAGTTTTGGGATACTTTTTCTAAAATAGATTTTACTTTTTTTAGCAACTTGAAAGTAAGTGATTTCGAAAATCAGTTTCCAATTCAGGAAGTCACAACTGGAAGTGCCTTTGTAATGGTTGGATTAAGCAGTAAAAGAGCCTTGGAGAATTTGGTTTTGGATAAAGATAAAGCTGATGAATGGATGAAACAGCACTGCAAAACAGACCACAGAGGTTTATACTTTTATTATTTGGAAGGAGAAAAATTGTTCAGCAGAATGTTGTGTATTGAACATAATCAACTGGTGGAAGATGCTGCAACGGGAAGCGCCAGTACTTGTTTACAGGCTTTTTTATTAAAATATCATAAACCTGAATTTGAATTGACAAATCATCAAGGAGATTACATCGGCCGTCCATCTGAGATTTATTTTAATGGAAAACTAAACGGAGAACAATTCGATATTAAAATAGGAGGAAAAGCTCAGTTTGTGGCTAAAGGAGAGTGGGAAGCTTAGGAATTAGAAAATAGAAGAAGGAGTCAAGAAGCAAGAAAAAAAGAGTAAGATATTAGAAATACAATAAAAAATATAGAGAAAAATTAAAGATAAAAGAGAAATCTTTCTTTTTGGTTCTTTTTTCTATTCTCTTAAAAAAAAGAAATATGAAATTAAACTGCCGACATAAAATAATCATTTTGTTAGTGTTATTTGCTGCTCAGTTTTCGATTGCGCAAAAGAAAAATGAAACCATTGGAACCGAAACTGTAAACGTAGTAAAACCTTATTCGCCGACTATTTCAGATGCTTTTAAAGTGAAAGAAACGCCTTCGCTTGACGATAGCGGAAATCAGCCGAAGGAAGTTATTAAGTACAGTATTTTATCTGTTCCTGTGGCTTCTACTTTTACGCCTTCAAAAGGAAAAGCAGAAGGTGTTGAGAAAGCTAAAAAAGAAAAATTGTTTAATAATTATGCGACTTTAGGAGTTGGAAATTATGGCACTTTAAATGGAGAATTATTCGTAAATCAGGATTTAGGGTATAATGATTATGTGGCGGGAATGTTTCGTCATCATTCTTCTCAAGGCGGGATTAAAGATGTAGAATTGAATGATGAATTTTACGATACCGCAATAAATGTTGGTTACGGTCAAAATAACAGAGATAATAACTGGAACGTTGATTTAGGATATCAAAATCAGATTTATAATTGGTATGGACTTCCATCAGATTTTGGCTCTACAATTCCAGATCAACGTTATGATTTGGTAAACAGCATTAATCCAGATCATTCATATAACACAATTTGGCTTGGCGGAAATGCTGAATTTACAGAAAGTATTTTTAGTAAGCTTTCTGCGAAATTCACTCATTTTTCAGATAGTTATTCTTCTTCTGAAAACAGATTTTATGTAAAGCCGACTTTTACTGTTGATGTAATGGATCAGGCAATTAAAACCAATGTAATTGTAGATCACGTAAGCGGTTCTTTCAAAAATAATTACTTCCAAGACAATACAGAAGCTTTAAAATACAGTTTTACCAATGTTGGAATTGAACCAAGTTTTGTAATTAATGAAAATGAGTGGACATTAGAATTAGGAGCTGGAATCTATTATAGTGCAGATTCTGAAAATAGCGGCAATAAATTTTATTTCTATCCAAAAGTAAACGCTTCTTATAAATTGGTTGGCGATTTGATGATTTTCTATACAGGGGTAAACGGTGGTTTAAATCAGAATTCTTATGCCGATTTTGTGACCGAAAATCCGTTTTTGTCTCCAACATTAAACATGCGTCCATCGAGCACACAATACAATGTTTTTGCTGGATTAAAAGGGAAACTGGCGAACAATGTCAATTATAACGTGACTGCTTCTTATTTAAATGAAAAAGACAAAGCGCTGTTTAAAGCAAATGATTATACAGAAGTAGTTACAAATGAAGATTATGCTTTCGGAAACTCATTTGGAGTAGTTTATGAAGATATTAGAACGTTCCGTTTCTATGGAGAATTAAAAGCTGATTTCTCTCAAAATGTAACTTTTGGAATCAACGGAACTTTTAATAGTTACAACACAGACAATGTGGTTGAAGCTTGGAATTTGCCAACCATGAAATTAAGTTCGACTTTAGACGTTAATATTACAAAGCAGTGGTACGCTGGATTGAATGTATTTTATGTTGGAGAAAGAAAAGATATGCAGATAAATACTTCTTTAGGAATCGATACTGCACCAATTACTTTAAAAAGCTATTTTGATGCGAATGCGCATGTAGGTTACAAATTCAACGAAAGATTAACGTTTTTCTTGAAATTGAATAATATTGGAAATCAAGCTTACGAAAAATGGTTGAATTATCCTGTACAAGGATTCCAAGTTTTAGGAGGCGCAAATTATAAATTTGATTTTTAAGAGATCTTTGCCATAAAGATACTTAGGCACAAAAACATTTTAAATGAAAGTGCCTTTTTTTTTCAGCCATGAACTCATGAATTTTTTGGAGTAGATTCGTGAATTCGTGGCTGTTTTTTTTAATTTTATAAAATGGAAATTAAACTACGTCAAGAAAATAAAAACGATTTTGAAAGTGTTTTTCATTTGATTGAAAAAGCTTTTGAAAAAGAAGAACACAGTGATCACAAAGAGCAGTTTTTAGTAGAAAGACTAAGAAAATCGGATGCTTTTATTCCAGAACTGTCTATTGTTGCTGAAATTGATAATCATATTATAGGTCATATTTTATTTACCAAACTGCAGATAAAAAATGAATCGCAAACCTTTCCTTCACTAGCACTTGCTCCAGTTTCGGTTTTGCCTGAATTTCAAGGGAAGGGAATTGGTTCTAAACTTATTCTCCACGGACATGAAATTGCAAAAAGTTTAGGTTACAAATCGGTCATTTTATTAGGTCATCAAGATTATTACCCGAGGTTTGGATATGAACTTTGCGAAAAATACAATATCAAAATGCCATTTGATGTTCCCGCTGAAAACTGTATGGTTATCGCGTTAACAGAAGACGGTTTAAAAGATGTAAGCGGAGAAGTAGTATACCCAAAAGCTTTTTTCGAATAAAAATTTAAATAAAGAAAAAACCTTAGCATCTTTGCATCTCAGAACCTTAGTACCTTTAAAAAAAAATGACTTTCAAAGAAAAAATATATTCTCACTACACTCAAATGGTTCAAGATCGAATAGATGTTTTTAAAGACATGATTTCGGGTTTGACAGAAGATTCAAAAAATGATGCCAAAGGTTCAGCTGGTGACAAACATGAAACGGCTTTATCAATGATGCATATCGAGCAAGAAAAATTGACAAATAAATTAAAAGAAGCTTTAGAGCAAAAAGCAATTTTAGATAAGATAGATCCACTAAAAACGACAGAAAATATTGTTTTGGGAAGTTTAGTGAAAGCAAACGGAATCTATCTATATGTTAGTGTTGCACTTCCTAAAATTACAATTGATGGAATCAATGTCATTGCACTTTCTCCACAATCTCCTTTGGGTAATCATTTAATGGGTAATAAAACTGGATTTCAGTTTGAGATTAATAAGACGCATTATACTATTGAAGAAATTAGCTAGTATATGAATTTTATGCACTTAATATGTAGTTTTTCATTCTTTGGTGCTTCTTATGCCTTTTATAAGATTCATAAATTATGGAAAAAAGATGTTACGGAAAATAATAAGCTTTATAAGTTTCAAATAAAAGGAGAAACTTTTGAGCATTGGTTGCTAATTGGAATGTTGGTAATTATAGGAATAGTTTATTTTTTTAAAGCAATGCCTTAACCACGCAGTTTGTCATCCTGACGAAGGAAGGATCACACTAGAAACTCGATAAAGATTGGTGAACTAGCATGCGGAATTACTTGTGTGATCTTTCCTTTATCAAGATGACATGTAAGACTCAAAATCTAGGCAACACTACATAAACAATAATTTCAGAACAAATTTCTATCTCTTCTTTATGAATCTTTCATTTGTAATGGAATAACTCAAAAATTAATTCAAAAAACTGGTTTAAAGTTTCAATTTTCAACCAGTTTTATAGTCAAAATTGAAATTTTCAAGTTTTGAGCTTATTTTTACTTCTAAATTTTACATTTTATATGTAAATATTAATTTATGATTTAAAATTGTAATTGAAATTGATGTTTGTGTTTTTCAATTGTAACTAATATTACATCTTTGCCCTATCAAAATAAAATTTAAAGAATTAAAATATAAAATTATGTGTGGAATTGTATGTGCCTTTGATCTTAAACAAAAAGCCGAAGCGTTAAGACCTCAAGTATTAGAAATGTCAAAAATCATTCGTCACCGCGGACCAGATTGGAGCGGAATTTACAGTAATGATAAAGCAATTCTTTCTCATGAGCGTTTGGCAATTGTAGATCCAGCTTCAGGAAAACAGCCTTTGTTTACAGAAGACAAAAAATTAGTTTTGGCTGCAAATGGTGAGATTTACAACCACAGAGATTTGCGTAAACAATTTGAAGGAAAATATAACTTTCAAACAGAAAGTGACTGTGAAGTTATTTTAGCACTTTACAGAGAAAAAGGAGTAAGCTTTGTTGATGAATTAAACGGAATCTTCGGATTTGCAATTTACGATGTTGATAAAGATGAGTATTTCGTAGCTCGTGACCACATGGGAATTATTCCATTATATATTGGATGGGATCAACACGGCACTTTCTACGTAGCTTCTGAGTTAAAAGCTTTGGAAGGATATTGTACAAAAATCGAATTATTCCCTCCAGGACATTATTTATCAAGCAAAGACGGTGAATTTGTACAATGGTACAAAAGAGACTGGACAGAATATGATGCAGTAAAAGACAACGAAACTAGCATTCCAGAAATCAGAAAAGCATTAGAAGCAGCAGTTCACAGACAATTAATGAGTGACGTTCCTTACGGAGTTTTACTTTCGGGAGGTTTAGATTCTTCTATTACTTCAGCTGTAGCTAAGAAATTTGCTCAAAAAAGAATCGAGTCAGATGATACTACAGATGCTTGGTATCCGCAATTGCACTCTTTCTCTGTTGGATTGGAAGGTTCTCCAGATTTAGCTGCAGCAAGAAAAGTAGCAGATCATATCGGAACTATTCACCACGAAATTAAGTTTACAATCCAAGAAGGTTTAGATGCAGTTCGTGATGTAATTTACAACTTAGAAACGTATGATGTAACTACAGTTAGAGCTTCAACTCCAATGTGGTTAATGGCGAGAGTGATCAAATCTATGGGAATCAAAATGGTTCTTTCAGGAGAAGGAGCAGATGAGTTGTTTGGAGGATATTTATATTTCCACAAAGCGCCAAATGCTAAAGAATTCCACGAAGAAAACGTTCGTAAATTAGGAAAACTTCACATGTATGATTGTTTACGTGCAAACAAAAGTTTAGCAGCTTGGGGAATTGAAGGTCGTGTGCCATTCTTAGATAAAGAATTTATGGATGTTGCAATGCGTATTAACCCGCAAGATAAAATGATCAACAAAGAGCATCCGATGGAAAAATGGGTTGTTCGTAAAGCTTTTGAAGATATGCTTCCAGAAAGTGTTGCTTGGAGACAAAAAGAGCAATTTTCTGATGGAGTAGGATACAGCTGGATTGATACTTTGAAAGAAGTGGTAGCTAGAGAGGTTTCAGATGAGCAATTGGCAAATGCTAGGTTCAAATTTCCATTGCAGACTCCAACTTCAAAAGAAGAGTATTACTATCGTTCAATTTTTACAGAACATTTCCCAAGTGATGCTGCAGCATTATGCGTTCCTCAGGAAGCAAGTGTAGCTTGTAGTACAAAAATTGCTTTGGAGTGGGATGAAGCTTTCAAAAACTTAAACGATCCATCTGGAAGAGCAGTAGCAAATGTTCACGATGATGCTTATGTTAAATAATTAAGAGTTTAATTTTTAGAATTAGTATATATATTGCCGAAAGACGTTCTTTTATTAGAGCGTCTTTCTTGTCTAAAAAAGTTTCTGTTTTTCAATAGATTAAAATTAAAAGTTTTGGTAATCGATTAAAATTTATTTCCAATTTGACTTTCGTCGAAATAAAAGTTAAACCATGAAATTTTAGGATGCAAAATGTAGGAAAGCAGAAAATAATATTTAGTTTTGCTTTTAAGCGGAAATTTTAATGATTTTTTAATGTACGGCTTGTTTGAAGCTGGTATATCAGAATAAAAATAAAAAATAAAATAGTATGTCTGGATTGTTAGCCGTTATTGGCAAAGGAAAAGACCCCAAGCTTGTAAAAGAACTTTCTGAGAGAATGTCTCATCGTGGACCTGATGAGAGCGATATTCATATTATGGAAAATGGCAGTATACTTTGTCATGAAAGTCTGTCTATAATTGATCTTAATTCAGGAAAACAACCTATTCAAGGAACCAATAAAGCTTGGATGGTTCACGATGGAGAAATTTATAATTATCAGGAACTTAAAGAAACCATTTTAAAAGATCATACTTTTAGAACCGAATCAGATTCAGAAGTAATTGTACACTTGTATGAAGAATTTGGATATGATTTCTGTAACAAATTGGATGGCGATTTTGCCTTTGTTGTAATTGATGGCGATAAATATATTGCGGGTCGTGATCCGATCGGAGTAAAACCGTTGTATTATGGTTTGGATGAAAGAGGACGAATTTATTTTTCGTCAGAAATGAAATCTATTGCAGATCAGTGTAAATCATTTTCTACTTTTCCTCCGGGACATTATTATACGGCAAAAACAGGTTTTGTAAAATACTATCGTCCAGAATACGAAGATCATAAAAACGCGACTCATGCATTAGATTTAGAGTTGATTCGTGAAAGTTTGATTCAAGCTACAAATAAGCGATTATTAGGCAATGTGCCTTTGGGGACTGTTTTGTCAGGAGGTTTAGATACTTCGTTGATTTCTTCTATTGCTTCTCGATTGCTGAAAGAAAAAGGGCGAAAATTGCATTCGTTTTCTATCGGATTAGATGCTGAAGCGCCTGATAATATCGCAGCAAGAAAAGCGGCAGAATTTTTAGGAACAGAGCATCACGAAATCCATTTTTCTGTTGAAGAGGGAGTTAAAGCATTAGAAAAAGTAATTTATCATTTGGAGACATACGATATTATTTCTGTAAGATCTGGTGTTCCTATGTATTTGCTTTCAAAAGCTATTGCAGATCAAGGTATAAAAGTTATCTTGTCAGGCGAGGGTGCTGATGAGGTTTTTGGAGGGCATTTGTATTTTAGAAATGCACCATCAGAAGAAGAATTTCAAGATGAAACGATAGAAAGAGTTCAAAAGTTATTTACAGCTGATTTGCTTCGTGCAGATAAAACGACAATGGCACATGGATTAGAAGTTCGTATTCCATTTTTGGATACAGAATTTTTAGATGTTGCCATTCGAATAAAAACAGAAGAAAAACAGCCAAAAACTTATGATGGCGTTGAGAAATACATTCTAAGAAAAGCTTTTGACACTGAAGATGCTTATTTGCCATCGGAAGTTTTATGGAGACAAAAAGAGCAATTTTCTGATGGAGTAGGATATAAATGGGTAGATGAATTAATTGAATATTGTGCTTCGCAAGTTACAGATGAGCAATTAGCTGGTGCAAGTGCCGAATTTCCGTATAATTCGCCAACGACGAAAGAAGCGTACTTATATCGATCAATTTTTCATAAATACTATCCACAGGTCAGCGCGGCGCAAACGGTTCGTAAATGGATTCCGAAATGGCAAGAAAACCTCGATCCGAGCGGAAGAGCAAATGCAGCCCATTTAAATGGAAATTTTGAACCTGTAAAAACTACTGTTATTGCTTAAAAAATGAAATTCCAAATTCGAAGTTGGAATAGATATAGAAAAACCGAAATGCGTTAAAAATGCATTTCGGTTTTTTGATTTTAAAATTTCAAAGCTAGAATTTGGAATTTTAGAAAGAGTTGGTTTTTTGCGTTATTTCCATTTTTAGAATTTGGAATTTCAGAAAATTGGAATTTAAATTCATTTTTAAGTCTATTTTTAGGTTTTTCAGACAATTGTGTTGATAACTTAAGTGCTTTAAGTCGTATTTTACTGGGTATATAGCTCGCGTTTTTATATATTTGCGTGTTAGACATTAATTACATTTTTAGAATAAATTATATGAGCGAAGAAATCAAGAAGAACAATTATTCAGCAGATAGTATTCAGGCATTAGAAGGGATGGAGCACGTAAGAATGCGTCCGTCGATGTATATTGGTGATGTAGGGGTTCGAGGACTACACCATTTGGTTTACGAGGTTGTTGATAACTCTATTGATGAGGCCATGGGAGGACATTGTGATACAATTAGTGTCGCAATAAACGAAGATGGTTCTGTTACAGTTGAAGATAATGGTCGTGGTATTCCAGTTGATTTGCATAAAAAAGAAGGTGTTTCTGCACTTGAGGTTGTAATGACAAAGATTGGTGCCGGAGGTAAATTCGACAAAGATTCATATAAAGTTTCAGGAGGTTTGCACGGGGTTGGGGTTTCTGTAGTAAATGCCCTTTCTGTTCACATGAAATCTACTGTATTTAGAGAAGGTAAAATTTATGAGCAGGAATACGAAAGAGGTAAATCTTTATATCCAGTAAAACAAATTGGAGAGACTGATAAACGAGGAACTCGTCAGACTTTCTATCCAGATGATACGATCTTTACTCAGACTACTGAGTTTTCATATGATACACTTTCAGCGCGTATGCGTGAGCTTTCTTTCTTGAATAAAGGAATTACGATTACCTTTACAGATAAGAGGGAAGTGGATGAAAAAGGCGAATTCAGAAGTGAAGTATTTCATTCTGATGAAGGTCTTAAAGAATACATTCGTTACTTAGATGGTAACCGTGAGCCAATTGTTTCTCATGTTATCAGTATGGATAATGATAAAGGGGAAATTCCAGTTGAGGTTGCCTTGATTTACAATACAAGTTATACAGAGAACATTTTCTCTTACGTAAATAATATCAATACTCACGAAGGAGGAACGCACTTACAAGGTTTTAGAAGTGGTTTGACAAGAACGCTTAAAAAATATGCTGATGCTTCTGGTCTATTAGATAAATTAAAATTCGAAATTTCTGGAGATGACTTCCGTGAAGGATTAACAGCAATTATTTCGGTAAAAGTATCTGAGCCTCAATTCGAAGGTCAAACGAAAACTAAGCTTGGAAATAGAGAGGTTGTTTCTCCAGTTTCTCAAGCGGTTGGAGAAATGCTAGAGAATTATTTGGAAGAAAATCCAAATGATGCGAAATTAATTATCCAAAAAGTAATCTTAGCGGCGCAAGCACGTCACGCAGCGAAAAAAGCGCGTGAAATGGTACAGCGTAAAACCGTTATGGGCGGTGGAGGATTGCCAGGTAAATTATCTGACTGTTCTGAGCAAGATCCAGCAAGATGTGAGGTTTACCTTGTCGAGGGAGATTCGGCTGGTGGAACAGCAAAACAAGGGCGTGATCGTAACTTTCAAGCGATTCTGCCATTACGTGGTAAAATCTTGAACGTTGAAAAAGCGATGCACCATAAAGTATTCGAAAACGAAGAGATTAGAAATATCTTTACTGCTCTAGGTGTAACTGTTGGAACTGCAGAAGATAGTAAAGCGTTAAATTTAGAAAAACTTAGATATCATAAGGTAATCATCATGTGTGATGCCGATGTCGATGGTAGCCACATTTCTACCTTAATATTAACGTTCTTCTTCCGTTTTATGAAAGAACTTATTGAAGAAGGTCACGTGTATATTGCGGCACCGCCTTTATACTTAGTTAAAAAAGGAAACAAGAAAGAATATGCTTGGAATGATGTTCAGCGTGATCAAGCTAACGAAAGAATGGGAGGAAGTGCCAATATTCAGCGTTATAAAGGTCTTGGAGAGATGAACGCGGAGCAATTATGGGAAACTACAATGGATCCGAATTTCAGAACTTTACGCCAAGTAAATATCGATAGTCTTGCAGAAGCTGATCAAGTTTTCTCTATGTTAATGGGTGATGAAGTGCCGCCTCGTAGAGAATTTATCGAGAAAAATGCAGTTTATGCAAATATTGATGCATAAAATAAAAATTTAATAATTCCAATTCGTTTAATTGTTTAAATTTACTAGACAATTAAACGAATTGTCTTTTTAAAGAATAGACAAAATTAATAACCGATAAAGTATAAAATATGAAAGTTACCATTGTAGGAGCAGGAAATGTTGGAGCTACATGTGCAGATGTTATTTCTTATAGAGGAATTGCTAGCGAAGTAGTATTGTTGGATATTAAAGAAGGTTTTGCCGAAGGTAAAGCATTGGATATTACACAATGTGCGACAAATACTGGTTTTAATACTAAAGTATCTGGCGTTACCAACGATTATTCTAAAACTGCAGGAAGCGATGTAGTAGTAATTACATCAGGAATTCCGAGAAAACCAGGAATGACGAGAGAAGAATTAATTGGTATCAATGCGGGAATTGTTAAAACAGTTGCTGAGAATGTGCTAAAGTATTCTCCTAATACAATTATTGTTGTAGTTTCCAATCCGATGGATACCATGACGTATTTGGCTTTAAAAGCTACAGGTCTTCCAAAAAATAGAATTATAGGTATGGGTGGAGCTTTAGATAGTTCTCGTTTTAGAACGTACCTTTCATTAGCTTTAGACAAACCAGCAAATGATATTTCGGCAATGGTAATTGGAGGGCATGGAGATACTACTATGATTCCGTTAACGCGTTTAGCTTCTTATAACGGTATTCCGGTATCGCAATTTCTTTCAGAAGAAGTATTGCAAAAGGTTGCTGCAGATACAATGGTAGGAGGAGCAACTCTTACAGGTCTTCTAGGGACTTCTGCTTGGTATGCGCCAGGAGCTTCTGTTGCATATTTAGTAGATAGTATTTTGAACGATCAGAAAAAAATGATTGCATGTTCTGTTTTAGTAGAAGGAGAATATGGTCAAAATGATATCTGTATAGGAGTGCCTTGTATAATTGGTAAAAACGGTGTGGAAGAAATTCTAGATATAAACTTAAACGATCAGGAAAAGGCTTTATTTGCGAAAAGTGCAGATGCAGTTCGTAGTATGAATGATGCCTTAAAAACGATTTTAGTATAATAAAAACGGCAAAAAAGAAAAGAAGCTGCACTTTTGCAGCTTTTTTTTTGAGATTAATTAATAAATAAATTGGTTAATATTTTCGTTAATTATATATTTGCTCGGTTTAAAAAAAAATTGGTAATTCGTGATCTCGTTTTTTTGTTTTAAAAAATCATGTCAGGGCTTATTTTATGGGACTTTAAAACAAAAACAAAAATAAAACATAATTAATTTTTAGTAATAATGCAGAATAAAGGACTTATTAAATTTTTCGCAATTCTATTTGCATTGGTAAGTATTTACCAACTATCATTCACTTTTGTGGCAAATGGTGTCAAAAGTGAAGCTAAAGCTTTTGCAGGAGATAATCCTGATAAAGAGCTGAAATATTTAGATTCTATTGGTAAAGAAAAAGTATTAAACCTTGGTTTTACTGATTTCACTTATAATGAAGTGAAAAACAAACAACTTAATAAAGGTCTTGACTTAGAAGGAGGAATCAACGTAATTCTTCAAATTTCTATTAAAGATGTATTAAAAGGTTTGGCTAATAATTCTAAAAATCCAGTTTTTAATAAATCATTAGCTGATGCATCTGCAAATTTAGAAGGAAACAAAACGTATTTAAATAAGTTTTTTGAAGCTTTTGAAGCAAATTCAAAAGGAACTGTAAAACTTGCATCTCCAGATATTTTCGCTAACAGAAGTCTTCAAGGAGAAGGTGGAGTAGACTTTCAAATGTCTGATGCGCAAGTTCAAAAAGTTATCAAAAGAAAAGTTGATGAGTCTGTAGAAAGTGCTTTTAAAGTATTAAGAGAGCGTATCGACAAATTTGGTGTTACACAGCCAAACATCCAGAAATTAGGAGAAACAGGAAGAATCTTAGTAGAGCTTCCAGGTGCTAAGGATGTTGATAGAATTAAAAAATTATTGGGTGGAAAAGCTCAATTAGAGTTCTGGGAAACTTATAAAATTGAAGAAATTGGTAACTTCTTAGTTTCTGCTAACGAGGCTTTGAAGAAAACTGAAGTTAAGAAAACTGAAACTAAAACTGTTGCTAAAGATTCATTAAATGCATTATTAACTGATGCTAAAGATTCTTCAGAAGTTAAAAAAGGAAACAATCCTTTATTTGATAAAATAATTGGTAACGGTGGTGGACCAGTTTTAGGTTACTTTGCTCCTAAAGATACTGCAACTATCAATGATTATTTTAAAAGACCAGAAATTAGAGTTTTATTGGCAGCTGACCAACACTATGCAAAATTTGTATGGAGTAAGCCAACAACTATAAAAGATCCAAAAGCTAAAGATGCAAAAAGTGCAGCTGATATCGAAGTTGTAGAATTATACGCTTTAAAAGGAAACAGAGACAATACTCCAGCAATGAGCGGTGGTGTCGTAACTGATGCAAAAGATACTTTTGACCAAATGGGTAAACCTGCAGTTTCTATGCAGATGAACAGCCAAGGTGCTAAAGTTTGGGAAGAACTTACAGGAAGAGCATTCGCTCAAAAAAGCTACATTGCTATTGTATTAGATGATATCGTATATTCTGCTCCAGGTGTAACAAGCGGTCCTATTGCTGGAGGAAGATCTGAGATTACGGGTTCATTTGATGTAGCTGAAACTAAAGATTTAGCTAACGTATTAAATGCAGGTAAATTACCAGCTTCTGCAGATATTATTCAATCAACTGTTGTAGGTCCATCTTTAGGACAAGCTGCTATTGATGCAGGTACAATTTCTTCTGTATTAGGTTTCTTATTAGTTTGTGTTTGGATGGTATTCTATTATGGTAAAGCTGGTTGGTATGCAAACCTTGCGTTATTATTAAACTTACTATTCTTATTCGGAATTATGGCAAGTTTTGGTTTTGTATTGACATTACCAGGTATTGCAGGTATCGTATTAACATTAGGTACTGCGGTAGATGCGAACATTATTATCTACGAAAGAGCGAAAGAGGAATTACGTGAAGGAAAATCTCTTTCTGAAGCAGTTCAAGCTTCTTACGGATGGCATGGTGCAATGCGTTCTATTATTGATGCTAACGTTACTCACGTTTTAACTGGAGCTATCTTATTCATTTTCGGAACAGGTCCTATTAAAGGTTTCGCATTAACATTATTAATTGGTATCGTAACTTCATTGTTTACTTCTATCTTTATTGCTAGAATTTTCATTGACAGAAATATTGCTGGAAAAGGAGATTTAACTTTCTCTACAAACATTACTAAAAACTGGTTTACAAACTTCCACTTTGACTTTATCAAGATTAAAAAATTCACTTACATCTTCTCTTCAATTGTAGTTGTAGTAAGTTTAGTTTCTATCTTCTTTGTTAACGGATTAGATGAAGGTGTTGATTTTGTTGGAGGAAGAACTTTCCAAGTTAAATTCGAAAAACCAGTTGATGCTACTGCAGTTTCAGATGAATTATCTGCTGCTTTTGGTACGCCAGTTGAAGCTAAAATTTTAGGTGATGATGATCAATTGAAAATCACAACTAAATATAAAATTAAAGAAGACGGTGTAGCAATTGACGAAGAAGTAAACCAAAAATTATACGCTGCTTTACAGAAATATTTCCCAAATACAACTTACGATAAATTCATCAACTCATTTGATGGTAAAAAAGTAGGTGTTTTGCAAGCTTCTAAAGTTGGAGCTTCTATCTCTGAGGATATTAAAACTAACTCTTACTGGGCAGTTCTTGGAGCAATGGCAGTTATTTTCTTATACTTAATGGTTTCTTTCCGTAAATGGCAATATTCATTAGGTGCGATTGCAGCTGTTGCACACGACGTAATCTTCGTATTAGGAGTTTACTCATTATGCTACAAATTCATGCCATTCCACATGGAAATGGATCAGCACTTTATCGCTGCGATCTTAACAGTAATTGGTTACTCTATGAACGATACTGTAATTGTATTTGACAGGGTGAGAGAGTTTATCATCGGAAACCGTAAAGGAAGTTTCGAAGATATCGTAAACGCTTCTATTAATACTACATTATCTAGAACATTGAATACATCATTAATGATGATCATCGTGTTATTAACGATGTTTATCTTCGGTGGAGAATCTATCAGAGGATTTATCTTCGCGATGTTAATTGGTATTATCGTTGGTACTTACTCTTCATTGTTTATCGCTACGCCAGTATTGGTTGACACGATTTCAAGTGATGAGAAACATACAATTGAAGACAAACACAATAAGGCATAATTAAAAACCTTATTCTAAATAAAAAAAAGATCCAGTGAAAGCTGGATCTTTTTTTTATGTTTGTATCTGCCAACCCAAAACAAATTATGATTCTAAGACAAATATTCTTTGTACTTTTTTTATTCGCGGTATTCCAGCTTAAAGCGCAAGAGAAAAGCAGTAATTTCAGAGTAGGTTTGAGTTATGGTTTTGGAAGTGAATTTAGTAACACGGATTATACTTTTGAAAATCATTTTTATAAAGCACAACTCTATTACAAAATAAAAGAGACTACGAATTTTGTTTATGAAGTTTTAATTCAACCCGAAATCAATTTTGGAAAGCACCAATTGCTGAATTATTATTTTGTAAAGCCAGAGACACCCAATTTCGAGCAGAAAAGAATAGAATATATGAGACTAAAAGAGGTGAGGGAATATGTTCTTAATGTTGGTTTTATGGTTAGAAAACCCATTGGTAAGATCTTTTCGGTTTATGCATTAGGAAGTGTTGGTCCACTTATTACAGATACGGAAACAGAAAGAATGTCTAAAGGTTTTGCTTTTGCCGATGTTTTTGCGCTTGGTTTTACTGTTGATTACAATAAATTCCGGTTTGATGTGCGTCCTAGTGTGAGGCATGTTTCGAATGCTGGTTTAGGAAGCAGTAATGCGGGTTATAACACCAAGAATATCGAATTTGGTATTTCGTGTCAGTTATAAAAAGAAAAAGCCCAATATTTTAATATTGGGCTTTTTTTATAATTGTAATTTTTTTTTATGATTCTGCTAAAGGATTTCTCTGTGCTCTAATGACAAAGAAAAGCCCGATAATGATAAATGGTATGCTTAACCATTGTCCTGTTGAAAATAAGCCTAATTCGCTCTCAAAACCGCCTTGACTTTCTTTTACAAACTCCACGATGAAACGTACAACGAATAAAAGCACTAAAAACAATCCGAATAATAGACCAGATTTAAGTCTTGCATTTGTTTTCCAGTATAAAAAGTATAGAATAGCAAAAACAAAAACATAACAGATTGCTTCGTAAAGCTGAGTAGGATGTCTTGAAGGTACTTCGGCTAATAAATTAGCAAATCTTGGGTCTGAAACAATCGCATTATAAGCTTCTTTTGGATCTGCTATTCCTGTTTTTTGAACTGCTTCAGCCTTACTGAATTTATCATGAAGGAAACGGATTCCAAAAGCAGAGTCAGTTTCGTTTCCGATAATTTCTGAGTTAAAGAAATTCCCTAAACGAACAAAGATAGCGCCGCTCGCAACTGGAATTACAACACGGTCTAAAATCCATAATAACGGACGCTTTAATATTTTTTTACTGTAATAATACATGGCAACAATAATCGCAATTGCTGCTCCGTGACTTGCTAATCCTTGGAAACCAGTAAATTGAAATTCTGGTTCGAATCTAATTGGAAGGAAAATTTCTAGTAAATGATTTCTGAAATATTCCCAATCGTAAAATAAAACATGACCTAAACGAGCTCCAATTAAAGTGGCTAATACTGTCCAAACAAATAAAGAATCTAGTTTTTCTATTGATTCGTTTTCTCTTTCGAACATCTTTTTCATTAGGAACCATCCTAAACCAAAAGCAATTACAAACATTAAGCTGTAATAGCGAATCATAAAAAATCCTAAGTTGATTCCCTCAGAAGGATTCCAAACTAAATTTAAGGCGTGTGTCATGTATTGATTTTTTTTATATAGCTGTAAAAATAAATATTTAATGTAAAGTACCGCTTTCTAAAAAGTTAATGTTTGTGGTTGCATTTCTTTTCTGGTACAGGATCATATCCGCTTCTTCCCCAAGGGTGGCAGCTTAAGATGCGTTTAATACCTAAAAAACCACCATAGAACAATCCGTGAATTTGCAGTGCTTGAATCATATAAGTTGAACAAGTTGGTTCAAATCTGCAGGCGGCAGGTGTAAAAGGCGAAATAGCAGTCTGATAAAAACGGACTAACAATACAAAGGGATATATTAGAATTTTTGAAAACATATTTTTTGTATCAGTTAGTTTATAGTGGTCAGTGTTCAGTTTTTTAATGTTTGGATTCAAACTTTGAATCGAGTGAGGACTTAAAAAAAACTGAACACTGATCACTTTTTTTATTGAATGCTAAACGTAGTTCCTTCTTTTCCGTCTTTAAGCTGAATTCCTAAAGCTATTAATTGATCGCGAATCTGGTCAGAAAGCGCAAAGTTTTTATCTGCTCTCGCTTGATTTCTCATTTCGATAAGCATGTTTACCACGCCATCCAATTTGTCGCTATCGCCATCGGCAGCTTTGTCATCGCTAAGTCCTAAAACGTCAAAAACAAAAGCGTTTACTGCTGTTTTGAAATCGTTTAAATCATCAGCAGAGATCGTTTCTTTGCCATCTTTTAATAGATTGATATAACGAACGGCTTCAAACAATTGCGCAATTAAAATTGGCGTATTGAAATCGTCATTCATAGCGTCGTAGCAAAGCTGTTTCCATGCTGCAAAATCTATAGAGCTAGAAGCACTTGCATTGATATTTGGTAAAGCATCTAGTGCTTCCATTAATCTTTTGTATCCTTTCTCAGCTGCAACAATGGCATCATCAGAAAAGTCTAAAATACTTCTGTAATGCGCTTGAAGCATGAAAAAGCGAGTTACAGAAGCAGAAAAAGGTTTACTTAAAATATTATTATCTCCGCTTAAAATCTCACCTGGAAGAATGTTGTTTCCAGTTGATTTTGCCATTTTCTTTCCGTTTAAGGTAAGCATATTGGCATGCATCCAGTAATTTACTGGTGCTTGACCAGTGCAAGCTTCGTTTTGAGCAATTTCACATTCGTGGTGAGGGAATTTTAAATCCATTCCGCCTCCGTGAATGTCAAAATGATTTCCAAGATATTTGGTGCTCATTGCCGTACATTCTAGATGCCATCCTGGGAAACCATCGCTCCAAGGAGAAGGCCATCTCATAATATGTTCTGGCTCTGCTTTTTTCCACAACGCAAAATCCTGTGGATTTCTCTTGTCCGACTGTCCGTCAAGATCACGCGTGTTAACTAACATATCATCGATATTTCTACCGCTTAAAATACCGTAATTATTAGTCTCGTTATATTTTACAACATCAAAATATACCGATCCATTAGCTACATAAGCGATGCCTTTATCGATAATTTTTTTAATAATTTCAATCTGTTCAATAATATGTCCAGTTGCTGTAGGCTCGATACTTGGCGGTAAAAAGTTGAACGCTTTTAGAATGTTATGAAAATCAACAGTATAACGCTGTACTACTTCCATTGGTTCCAATTGTTCTAAACGTGCTTTTTTAGCAATTTTATCTTCACCTTCATCCACATCATCTACAATATGTCCAACATCGGTGATATTTCGAACATAACGAACTTTATAATCCAAATGAAGAAAATATCTAAAAATTACATCAAAAGACATAAAAGTTCTCACGTTTCCTAAATGGACATTACTATATACGGTAGGTCCACAAACATACATTCCAACATTTCCATCATGGATGGGTTTGAAATCTTCTTTTTCGCCAGAAAGCGAATTGTATATTTTGAGCGGTTGACTGCTATATAGTGGCATATTTTTTAGTTGATTTTTTTTAGAAGCTATTCCTACTGTACGCTGTATCTTTTATCTCGTTTCAAAACGAAACCATAAAAGGATGTTGCATCCATTAGGGCTAGATTATAAATATAATAGAAATATTGTATAATTAGAACTGAGTGTCTAGTTTAATATAGTCAAGAAATTCTCTCTTCGTTTGAGGATCTTTGAATTTTCCGCCGAACTCAGAAGTTACTGTACTGCTTTCGATATCTTTAATTCCGCGAGAATTTACGCAAAGGTGTTTTGCGTCGATCACACAGGCAACATCTTCTGTTCCTAGCGCTTTTTGAAGTTCCTGAACAATCTGCATTGTAAGACGCTCCTGTACTTGAGGTCTTTTAGCATAATACTCAACGATACGATTCATTTTTGATAAACCAATCACACGTCCGCTTGAGATATAAGCCACGTGAGCACGTCCAATAATTGGCAGTAGATGGTGTTCGCAAGTAGAATAAACTGTAATGTTTTTTTCTACAAGCATTTCGCCATATTTGTAATTATTGTCAAAAGTGGAAGCTTTTGGCTGTTTTGCAGGATTAAGACCTCCAAAAATTTCTTTTACAAACATTTTTGCAACTCGGTTTGGAGTTCCTTTAATGCTGTCATCTGTCAAATCCATTCCTAATGTTTGCAGAATGCTTTCGACATCTTTTTTAATTTTTTCTATTTTTTCTTCATCAGTGATGTCAAAAGCATCCTCTCTTAAAGGGTTTTTTGCATTACTGCTGAAGTGACTGTCACCTATTTCGTCTAAAAAATCTTCGTTATTTATCATTAAGAACTACTATTATAATGTGGTATATCTTTTTAAGGCGGTAAAGATAATTAATAAATAGGAAACCTATTCTATGGTTTTTAGGATTTAATTGCTGCTTTTTGGATATAATTTAAAATTTGAAGATAAATACTATTATAAAAAATAAAAAAAGACAACAACGAAAAACGTTATTGTCTTTTTAAAGTGTATTATAATGAATTGATTATCTGTTGTTGTAAACTAATAAAGCTTCCTTTAAAATGTTTACGGCTGTAATCAAATCTTTTTTGTTTAAAACATAGGCAATACGAACTTGATTTAGTCCCATTCCAGGTGTCGAATAAAAACCTTTAGCAGGAGCAATCATTACCGTTTCGCCATTTAAATCATAGCTTTCAAGAAGCCATTGTGCAAAATCATCTGAATCCTCTATCGGAAGTTCGGCAATACAATAAAAAGCACCTTTTGGTTTTGTAACCACAACGCCATCAATTTTGTTTAATTCGGCGATTAAAGTATTTCGGCGCTCTTTGTATTCGCCAATTACTTCGTCAAAATAACTTTGCGGTGTGTCTATTGCAGCTTCACAAGCAATCTGTTCAATAGTTGGCGGACTTAGACGTGCTTGAGCAAATTTCATTACAGTTGCCAGAACATCTTTGTTTTTTGTCACCAAACAGCCAATTCTTGCTCCGCACATACTGTAACGTTTAGAAACAGAATCGACCATGATTACATTTTGCTGTACATCTTCTAAATTCATTACCGAAAAATGTACATCATCGCCATCGTATAAAAATTCACGATAAACTTCATCGGCGATTAAGTATAAATCGTGTTTTTTAATTAAATGAGCTAACTGTTTAATTTCGGCTTCAGAATATAAATATCCAGTCGGATTTCCAGGGTTGCAAATCAGAATGGCTTTTGTTTTTGGTGTTATTAGTTTTTCAACTTCATCAATACTTGGCAAAGCAAATCCAGTTTCTATAGTAGAGACAAGAGGCACTACCGTTGCACTTGTAGAAGAAGCAAACGCATGATAATTAGCATAAAAAGGTTCTGGGATGATAATTTCATCTCCAGGATCTGTAATTGTGGCCAGTGCAAAAAGTAAGGCTTCAGAACCACCAGTTGTAACAATGATGTCTTCTGTGTTAACGTTTACGTTTTGGCGCTGGTAAAATTGTGCTAATTTTTTTTTATAGCTTTCATATCCGGCAGACGGACTGTATTCTATAAGAGTCAAATCAATATTTTTTACCGCCTCGATGGCCACTTCCGGTGTCTTGATATCCGGTTGACCAATGTTTAAGTGATACACCTTGTGTCCTTTTTTCTTTGCTAAATCAGCAAAAGGAGCCAGCTTGCGTATCGGAGATTCGGGCATGTTTTTTCCCTTGAGTGAAATTGTCGGCATGAGTATAAATTATTGAAGTGCAAATTTGCATTTTTTTTTCCAATTTAACGTAAACAATACAAGGACTTGCGAAAATGTAACAATAATAAATATATTTACTAATTTTATAATAAAATATTGTCAATGAAAAAATATATAGTATTGTTTTTTGGGTTATTCTTACCTTTTTTGCTTTTCGGGCAAGGCGATTTTTTATTAGAAAACAATGCAACAAAGGCTACGATTCCTTTTAAACTGATTAATAATCTTGTTTTTATTCCTATAAAAGTAAACGGAGTTGAGTTAAATTTCCTTTTAGATTCAGGAGTTGAAGAAACAATTCTCTTTAGTATGGAAGAAAAGCAGGAAGTCAGTTTTAACAATGTGGAGAAAATCAAGCTACGTGGTTTAGGAAGCGAAGAAGAAATAGAAGGCCTAAAATCAACCAAAAATATTCTCGAAACGCATGGTCTCAAATCAAACGACCATATGGTTTTTATTATATTAGATCAAAGTTTTAATCTATCTTCTCATATCGGAATTCCTGTTAACGGAATTATAGGTCATAGATTCTTTAGAAATAACTATGTTGAAGTCAATTATCAGAAGAAGAAAATAATAGTTCATGCCAAAAGTGATAAATATGAGGAAAAACTAAACAAACAGTTTAGATTGATTCCGATAACGGTAGAAAAAGCAAAACCATATATCATGACAACCGCAACTGTGAACAATCAAGAAATTCCGGCAAAGCTTTTAATTGATATTGGAAATAGCGATGCTTTCTGGATTTTTGAGAATGATAAAATTAAACTTCCAAACAAAAACTTTCCAGACTTTTTAGGAAAAGGATTTAGCGGAGACATTGAAGGGCATCGTGCTAAAATTGATAAATTCTCGATTGACGAATTTGATTTCAAAAAACCGATTGTGTCTTTTCCTGATTCTGCCTCAATTCGTAACGTTAAGATGGTTCCAGGACGTATTGGATCTGTAGGGGGCGAGGTCTTAAAACGTTTTACTCTGGTTTTGGATTATAAAGGGAAAAAGTTGTATCTTAAAAAAAACAGCAAATATGGAGAGCCCTTTACGTACAATAAGAGCGGAATCACGATTCAACACAATGGGCTTCAATGGGTACAGGAAACAGTGCATTTAGAAACAGTGCGAGTAGCTTCTACAATGGATGAATTGCAGGACAAAGATAAAAACGATAATAATTTTAAGTATAAATTTGCTCTTAAACCTGTCTATGAGATAGTAAATGTGCGTAAGAATTCTGCGGCCGAAAAATGCGGTTTACGCAAAGGAGATATTGTTGTCAGTATTAATAATGCACAGCCATATAAATATAATCTTGAGCAGATCAATAACCTTTTGAAATCGGAAGATGATATTTGGATTAATATGGAAGTAGAACGAAATAGTGTTGTGCTTAAATTTAGATTTAAATTAGAAGACGAACTGTAAAAACAATTGAATTGTAGTTTGTTTAATTTATTGCAAAACCATGTTTTATGATGCTGTATTACAGAAATCTCTTTTTTTTGTGAAAATAAGTTTGCTGAAAATTAGTTTTTTTGTTAAATATTTTCTTATGTTTAGCAAAAATTTAATCTATGGCAAAAAACTACATAAGCTATTTATATTTTGTATTGTTTTTTATTTTTTTCAATCCCTTTTCTTCAAAATTAGCAGCCCAATGTGCTGGCAATGATAACACAAACGAATTGATTTGTGATGTTACGAATCCTATTTATCAATCTGTAAATTTATTTTCTTTATTAGGTGGTTCTCCTATTCCTGGAGGAACTTGGACAGACAATAATAACCTAAGAGGGCTAAATACTTCTACTGGTGTTTTGAATGCTCAGCTTATTCGTGCAGGAGGAACTTACAAGTATACTTATACAGCTCCTGCAACTTCGGGATGTACAGATAATAAAGCTGTCATTACCATTACCATAGGAGCATACGTTGGGGTTGGATCGGAAGTGACAGTTTGTAATGAAGATGACTCTTTTAATCTTTTTACGGCTTTTGACAGTAAAGTGATGGGGCCACATACAAACGGCAGATTTACTTACATTACAGGAGAGCCTGCCGAAAATCCGATAAAGATTGGGGGTATAAAAACCAAAACTACGCTTCGTTTTGTCTATACCGTACCCGCTGTGCTTGCCTGTTCTCCAGACGAAAAATCGACTAATCTTGAAGTTACAGTTTTGATAGCTCCAAAAGAAGGAAAACCGGAAAATCTAGTTTTATGTGGAACTACTGATTTGGCTGCATACACTGATTTAAATTTAAATGATCAGCTTACTGATGAAGACCCCGGTGGTACGTGGACAGGAATAGGAATAACTTCTCCTACAGATCATAATATTAATCTACAAGAATTGTTTGATGCGAACGGGCCTGGAGAATATGCTTACACTTATAAAGTTTTAGCAATTCCTGACAATAATATATGTCCTGATAAAGAAGCTACAGTAAAAATAACTCTTGAAAAAAGACTTGATTTTACAGGGGCTAAAATCGTAGTTAATAAAGATATCTGCGAATCGGAAATTGCGACAGCAACTTACTCGGCAAAAATTACACAGGGACCAGATGCTATTCCGAATGGCGAATATAAAGTTTCTTATACCGTTGTTGGGCCAGGAATATCTGTTTCAAATGCAAAGACGGCAAATTTTGTAAATGGAGAACTTAATTTTCCAATAGAAACAGCTTATTTTAATCGGGTTGGTAAATACAATATTACGGTCACCAATATAGTATCAACATCAAGTAAAGGAAAATGCGTTAACATTTTTAGTCCATTTGCAACTATTTTAACGATTTATCCGTTACCGCGATTGACGAATGCTTCATTAACAGCAATCCCAGTTTGTCAAAATGATGATGCAGTAATTCAAGTTACTGCACCCAATTTACTAGATGGAAATTATCGTATTTCTTATAATGTGAATGGAGATAATCTTGCTCTTGGTGAAACGGCAGGAATGCTTGCCGCTGGTGGAAAAGCCTCATTTATAGTTCCAGGAAACCTGAATACCAGAAGCGGATTATCAGTAATTACCATTTATAGTATTACCAATATCACAAATCCTGCACCTCAATGCAGTAATACAGCAAATGTAGCTGGAAATCTAAATATAAATCCATTGCCAAATGCAGTAACTGTGGTTGCAAAAGTTAATGATTATTGTTTGAATGCTCCAGTTTCTGTAGCAGTTTCGGGATTAGGAAGTTTAACCAACGCTAGTATCTCTTATACGTTGTCTGAAAGCAATTCTTCATCTGTTCAAACTATTACTAAAGCTGTAACAAATGGTAAATTAGATTTTATAATTCCGGCTGAATTGCTTTTAAATACAGGCACCACAAAAATTACATTATTGAATTTAATCAATACGGTTACAAATTGTGATGTAGACTTAATCAATGTTACAGATGATTTCATAATAAATCCAATTCCGCCAGCGCCAATTGTTCTAGATCAGAATTTTTGTAAAGTTGATGAAGCGGTAATTGCTAATTTAGAACCAAAAGGAACTCAATATAAATGGTATAATTCGGCAACAGCAACAACATCGCTTGCTGCTGATTATGTTTTAAAAACAGAAGATTACTTCGTTAGAGAAACTTCTACAGCAGGCTGTGTTTCAGAACCTGCCAAGGTTACGGTAGTTATTTACGATACTCCTGCACCGGAAATGAATGAAACGGCAGATTTTTGTGGATTGGCAAACCCGAAAATAAGTGATTTGTCTAATAAAACAAATGTTCCGACAACAGTAGCTTGGTATGATGCTGTAGATGGAAATCTATTGGCTTCAACCACCATGTTAGTTCATAATGCAACTTATTATGGGTACGATTTAAATGAAATAACAAGATGCCTATCAGAAAATTATAAAGAAGTAAAAGTTTCACTTCAGGACTGTGAGGTTGCTCAATATGAATTCTTTATTCCAGACGGATTTTCGCCAAACGGAGATGGAGTAAACGATTCGTTTGTGATAAAAGACATTGAATTTTTATATCCAAATTATACACTTGAAATTTATAACAGATACGGAAACGGAATGTATAAAGGAGATAATAATAAACCAGCTTGGGATGGCAAAAACTATGAAAAGAGCGGTATCGCTGGAGGTATTGCGCCCAACGGAGTTTATTTTTATGTACTGCATTTCAATAAAGACAATAAGCCTCCAAAACAAGGACGTCTTTATTTAAATCGCTAAATCTCTTTTACATTTTTAATATAATTTTCAAATGAAAAAAATAATACTCTTTATAAATTTCCTTTTCTGTTTATCCATTTCTGCCCAGCAAGATCCCGAATACACGCATTATATGTACAATATGAGCGTAGTCAATCCAGCTTATGCTACAGGTATTCCTGCCATGATGAATTTTGGAGGATTGTACAGAACACAGTGGGTAGGAGCAGTTGGAGCTCCTAAAACATTTACATTTTTCGGTCACACCGCCATTTCAGATAAAATAGAAGCTGGTATCTCATTTATTTCAGATGATATTGGAGATGGTGCAAAAAAAGAGAATAATGTGTATGCTGATTTTGCATACGTTTTAAAATTGGGCGGACAAAATAAATTATCATTGGGTTTAAAAGCAGGTTTTTCATCCATGCAGACCAATTTTAATGGTTTTCAGTTCACAGATCCTCAGACCGATTTAGCTTTTGCAGAAAATATAAATGCAACAAAACCAAACATTGGAGTAGGAGCCTATTATTTTAGAGATAATCTATATGTTGGATTATCCGTGCCAAATCTGCTGAAATCCAAATACATTGAAGAAAAGTCAGGAATTAATGCTTTTGGTTCCGAAGAAATGCATACTTTTTTAACTGCAGGTTATGTTTTTCAGCTGAACGACGCATTGAAATTGAAGCCAGCATTTATGTCAAAATTTGTAAAAGGCGCACCAATAACATTAGATGTTACAGCCAATGTTCTGTATAACGAAAAATTTGAATTTGGAGCCGCCTATAGAATCGATGATTCGGTAAGTGCATTATTTAATATTAATGTTACGCCGACCCTAAGAGTGGGGTATGCTTACGATTATACCCTCACAAACTTCGGACAGTTTAATTCAGGAACACATGAAATCATGCTGCTGTTCGATTTAGATTTGTTAGGAAAAGGATTTGATAAATCACCAAGATTCTTCTAAAATGAAAAATATGAAAAAACTACTCGTTATTGTATTCGTATTTTCAATACAGTTTATAAGCGCCCAAAGTCAGGAATTAAGCAGAGCAAAACGATTTTTTGACAAAACGTATTACAGCGAAGCTATTGTTTTGTATCAAAAATTAGCAGATGAAAAACCTTCGCAAGAAGTCATTAAAAATCTGGCTGATTCTTATTTCTATACAAACGATTTAGTAAAGGCACAGCGATATTATCGTCTTTTGGTTTCAAGTTACAGTAATAATTTGGATCGAGAATATTATTTTAGATACGCGCAAACTTTAAAAGCAACAAATAGAGACGATGATGCAAATGCCAATTTAAAAGAGTATTATGCTAAATCTGCCAATTCTGAAGATCTTGCCAATTTTGAAAAAGACCTTAAAACTTTAGAAAATGTTACCGCAATTGGTAAGCGTTTTGAAATTAAAAACTTAGCGATAAATACACCGAATTCTGAGTTTGGAGCAGTGAAATACAAAGAAGATCTTGTTTTTGCAGGTGTTAAATTGAAGCCTGGTCTATTCGATAAAAAATACAAATGGGATAACGAAACCTATTTGAATTTGGTTTCAGTTCCGCTTAAAAACATTAATTCGGCAGATTCTATTGTTCATTATTTTGCTAAAGAATTGAAAACCGGAATGCATGAATCGAATGCTGTTTTTACAAAAGATGGCAAAACAATGTATTTTACTCGAAACAATTCTAAAAACGGAAAGAAGAAAAAAGACGATAAGAAAATTTCCAATCTTCAGATTTTTAAAGCAGAATTGGTTGATGGAAAGTGGACTAAAATTACGTCCCTTCCATTCAACAGCCCGAATTATTCGGTTGAGCATCCAGCCTTAAGTCCAGACGAAAAGGTCTTGTATTTTGCTTCAGATATGCCTGGGTCTTTAGGATCTTTTGATATTTATTCGGTTAATATCAATAAAGGTGCATTTGATACTCCAAAGAATTTGGGTCCACAAATTAATACCAATAAAAGAGAGCAGTTTCCTTTTGCTTCGACAGATAATAAATTATATTTTTCTTCAGACGGACATTTGGGGTATGGATCTTTGGATGTTTTTGTTTCTGAAATAAATGGAAGTGAATATTCAAAAGCTGTAAATATTGGACTTCCTTTAAATTCTAATTTAGATGATTTTGCGTTTAATATCGATTCTAATACCAAAGAAGGTTTTTTTGCATCAAATAGAGAAGGAGGAAAGGGAAGCGATGATATTTACCAATTTAAAGAAATAAAAGATTTAATTGTTGAAGATTGCAAACAGTTTATTGCCGGGACGATTATAGATATTGATACGCAATTGGCTTTAGAAAATGCGACGGTACTATTGCAGGATTCAGAAAATAAGACTTTAAATACGATTACCACTTCGGCTGACGGAAAATTTAGTTTTACTGTTGCTTGTGAGACTTCGTATAAAATTAGTGCTTTCAAAGAAAATTATACTAACGCTTCAAAAGTACTGACATTAGACAAAACAAGAGATAAGGTTAATGATGGTTCTTTGGCATTGAAATCTTTAGACGTAATCAAACAAGAAGAAAAACAAATTGCTGAAAACAAGAGAAAGCAAGAAATTATTATTGAAGAAGAGAATAAGAAAAAAGAAGCTTTGGTTGCAATTGAATTAAAAGAAAAAGAGAAAAAGGCCAAAGAAGCGGCTATCGTAGCTGCCGAAGTTAAAAAGAATGAGAAAGTAAAAGAGATATTAGCGAAAGAAAAAGATGTTGTAAAAGACAAAGACAGATTAATCATTAAAACAGATCCGATTTACTTCGATTATGATTTGTGGTACATTCGTAAAGAATCCAAAGTGATTTTAGGCAGAGTTGTAGAATTAATGAAAAAATATCCTGAAATGGTAATCGAAATTGGATCGCATACCGATTCAAGAGGAAATGAAAAATACAATGCCGATTTATCTCAGAAAAGAGCCAATTCAACAAGAGAGTTTATTATTCAATCTGGAATTGAAGCCAAAAGAGTTTCTGCAAAAGGTTATGGTGAATCAGTGCCAATTATAAAATGTAGAACAGACGAATCGTGCTCAGAAGAAGAACACGAATTGAATAGAAGATCTGAGTTTGTAATCAAAAATTTATAAAATTATAGTAAGAAGAAAATCTTTTTTCTTTAATTTTATAGTAGTATCAATAAAATAGAAAAAATTATGAGAAATCTAGCCTTATCTTGTTTGCTTTTATCCTTTGTAGGATTGCAAAGCTGTAAAAATGAAGAAAAACAAAAAGCCGCTGAAGCTGTTAAAGCTGAAGCTGAAACAGTAGTTAGCACTGCTTGCTACAAAGCAATTTATGAAAAGGATACAATAGATTTAAAATTGAATACTTTAAAAAGCGGAAAATTAAATGGAGATATGATTATGAGAGTTGCTCCTTCGACTGTTAGAACAGGAGAAGTTGCGGGTGAGTTTCATGGTGATACTTTATTTGTAGATTATACTTTTAAAGACAATGTGAATGGAGAAAAAACATTCAAAAATCCAATGGCACTTTTAAAACGTAACAATCAGCTTATTTTAGGAAATGGAACCATGCAGACAACAATGGGAGTTACTTATCTAGTAAAAGATAAACCAATTGATTTTGAAAGCGTAAAATACAAGTTTGATTCTGTTGAATGCGCTGCGAAGTAATAAAGAAGAAAGATTTGAGAAGCAAGATGTTTCTCTATGTAGATAGAGAAAAGATTTTAGAAGGAAGATATTTCTCTGTAAAAGTAAAAAGCCGTTTCTTATATAGAAACGGCTTTTGTTATTTAGGTTTTTTAATTTTTATTGAACTTCACCTTTAATTTTAAGGGCTACTCTTCCATCAGGATAGTTTACTGCATTGGTTTCAACAGTAATTGTTTTACGAATTGGCCCTGCAACCATATTATATTTTACATCGATTTTTCCTTTTTTGCCCGGCAAAATGGCTGCGGCAGGTTTAGTAACAACGATTGAACTTACTGTAGATTCTGCACCAGTAATTAATAAAGGAGCATCTCCGGTGTTTGTAAATTCAAAGGAACGAAGTCCATTGTCACCTTTAGAAATTTTTCCATAATCAATTGTATTGTCTGGGGCTGCAAATTCAATTTTTGGGCCGTTTTGAGCATAACTTATTGCGCTAAACAATAAGGCTGCAATAAAAGAGGCTGCATTTTTCATATGAAATCTTTTTTTAATTGTAAGTAAATATACATTCTTTTAATTAACACACAAATTATTATTTCTCTTTTTATAGTCTACTTAATTATTTACTTTTGCTGTCAGTTATAAATACAAAAATTGAACCAGTTTTTTTGTTTAACTGTTTAATCGTTTATTTGTTTAATCGTTGAGATTGATTTATAAATGATTTTTTAAAACAGAAATAAGAAAACAAATCAATTTGAAATTCGATGATCAAAACCGATTAAACGGTTAAACAAATTAACGATTAAACAACCCTAGTAAATGACAATTCCAGCACAATTTGACGCTAAGACGATTGAGAGTAAATGGTATGATTACTGGATGAAAAACAACTATTTTCATTCAGAACCAGATCATAGAACACCGTACACCATTGTAATTCCGCCGCCAAACGTCACTGGAGTCCTTCACATGGGACATATGTTGAATAATACGATTCAGGATGTTTTAATTCGCCGTGCACGTCTTAAAGGTTTCAACGCTTGTTGGGTACCTGGGACAGATCACGCTTCTATTGCTACTGAAGCAAAAGTGGTAGCAAAATTAAAAGCAGAAGGAATCAATAAAAACGATTTGACCCGCGAAGAATTCCTAAAACATGCTTGGGAATGGACAGATAAATACGGTGGAACAATCTTAGAACAACTTAAGAAATTAGGTGCTTCTTGCGATTGGGAGCGCACTAAATTTACTATGGATCCAGATATGTCTGCATCTGTAATTAAATCGTTTGTAGATTTATACAACAAGGGTTTAATCTACAGAGGATACCGTATGGTAAACTGGGATCCAGAAGCAAAAACGACTCTTTCTGACGAAGAGGTAATTTATGAAGAACAACAAGGAAAATTATTTTTCTTAAAATATAAAATCGAAGGTTCAGAAGATTTCTTAACCATCGCTACAACACGTCCTGAAACTATTTTTGGAGATACTGCAATCTGTATTAATCCAAACGATGAGCGTTTTACAGATTTAAAAGGTAAAAAAGCGATCGTTCCAATTTGCGGAAGAGTAATTCCAATTATTGAAGACGAATATGTTGATGTTGAATTCGGAACAGGATGTTTGAAAGTAACTCCTGCACACGATATGAACGATAAAACTTTAGGAGAAAAACACAATCTAGAAATCGTTGATATTTTTAATGAAGATGCAACTTTAAATAGTTTCGGATTACATTATCAAGGAAAAGATCGTTTTGTAGTTCGTACCGAAATTGCAAAAGAATTAGAAGAAATTGGAGCTTTGGCGAAGACCGAAATCCATTTAAATAAAGTTGGAACTTCTGAAAGAACCAAAGCGGTAATCGAACCAAGATTATCAGACCAATGGTTCTTGAAAATGGAAGAATTAGTAAAACCGGCAATTAAGTCAGTTTTAGAAACGGGAGATATTAAATTGCATCCAAAACGTTTTGAGAACACTTATGCGCATTGGTTAAACAACATTCGCGATTGGAATATTTCTCGTCAATTATGGTGGGGACAACAAATTCCGGCTTACTATTACGGAGACGGAAAAGAAGATTTCGTAGTGGCTGAAAACATCGAAGATGCTTTAAAGTTAGCAAAGGAAAAAACTAACAATCAACAATTAACAATTAACAATTTAACGCAGGATGTTGATGCGTTAGATACTTGGTTTTCATCTTGGTTATGGCCAATGTCAGTTTTTGGCGGAATCATGGATCCAGAAAGTCCAGATTTTAAATATTATTATCCAACAAACGACTTGGTAACAGGTCCAGATATTTTATTTTTCTGGGTTGCCAGAATGATCATTGCAGGTTATGAATATGCAGGTGAAAAACCATTTACAAACGTATATTTGACTGGTTTGGTTCGTGATAAACAACGTCGTAAAATGTCTAAATCATTAGGAAATTCTCCTGATCCTTTAGACTTGATCGATGCTTTTGGAGCTGATGGTGTTCGTGTAGGATTGCTTTTAAGTGCTTCTGCAGGAAACGACATTATGTTTGACGAAGAATTATGTAATCAAGGAAAAGCGTTTTCAAACAAAATCTGGAACGCCTTCAAATTGATTAAAGGATGGGAAGTTTCTGAAACGATCGCACAGCCAGAATCATCAAAAGTGGCAATCGAATGGTACGAAGAGAAATTACAGCAGACTTTGGTTGATATTGAAGATAATTTCGAGAAATACAGAATTTCAGATTCTCTTATGGCAATCTATAAATTGGTTTGGGATGATTTCTGTTCTTGGTTCTTAGAAATGATCAAACCAGCATACCAACAGCCAATTGACAGCGTGACTTTTGCGAAAGCGATCGAAATGTTAGAAAACAACTTGAAGTTATTGCATCCGTTTATGCCTTTCTTAACTGAGGAAATTTGGCAGTTAATCGCTGAAAGAACTCCAGAAGAAGCTTTAATTGTTTCAACTTGGCCAGAGGTAAAACCATTTGACGCAAAATTAATTTCTGATTTTGAAAACTCAATTGAAGTAATTTCGGGAATTAGAACAATCAGAAAAGACAAAAATATTCCGTTTAAAGATGCAATTGAATTAAAAGGAATCAACAGCGAAAATGTTTCGACTTATTTTGATTCAGTTGTAACGAAATTAGGAAACGTTTCTGCTTTCGAATATGTTTCTGAAAAAGTAGATGGCGCTTTATCTTTCCGTGTAAAATCAAATGAATATTTCATTCCGATTACTGGAAATATCGATGTTGAAGCTGAAATCGCAAAACTGACAGAAGAATTGAATTACACAAAAGGATTCTTGAAATCAGTAGAAGCAAAACTTTCTAACGAGAAATTCGTAAACGGAGCTCCAGAGAAAGTCCTTAATTTAGAAAAACAAAAACAAGCTGATGCTTTGGCTAAAATTGCTACAATTGAGCAGAGTTTGGCTGGGTTGAAATAAGAATTAGGTTTTCTCTTAAATACAAAAGCTGTCCATTTAGGACAGCTTTTTTTGTTTTTGTCATTTCGACGAAGGAGAAATCTTCGCAAGTAACTCTGCAACGAAAACCCAATCTTTGTCGAGCTACTTGCGAAGATTTCTCCTTCGTCGAAATGACAAATATTGGGCATTTTTTTAGTTAAAAACCGATCCTATTTATTGTTTTAATAATAACAAAAATCTAAAAAAATAGTTGGTATTTTTTAATTTTTTTATTTCAAAAAGATATAATTTTAATACGATTTTACGTTAAAATAAAAAATATCATTGCAATGAAAAAATATCTGTTACTTGTGATTATTTCTTCTTTTTTATTGGGCTGTTCCAATAAAGAAAATAAAGTTAAAAATGTCGAAAGAGCCTTCTATTACTGGAAGAGTGGATCTTCTTTAAATCAGGAAACAGTCGATCAGCTAAATAAATTGCAAGTAAAGAAAATCTATTACAAATTTTTTGAGGTGGATTATAGTGAAACGATGGGAAATTTCCCCTATCAAAAAAATAGTCCTGATCGATACACATTAAAAAATCTGGATTCCGTAAGTATCGTTCCAACCATTTTTATCAAGAATGAAATCTTTCAATACAATAATGAAAAGTCACTTGATAAGCTAGCAGATAATATTGTTTTTTTAATAAATAAATACCGTAAAGGTCGTTATCAATACAACAACAACGATGAAAACAATTTCGATTTTTCAGAAATTCAAATTGATTGCGACTGGACAAAATCAACAAAAGATAAGTATTTCTATTTATTGAAAAAGATAAAGCAATTATCTAAAAAAGAAATTAGTTGCACGCTACGTCTATATCCATATAAATATCCTGATATAATGGGAGTTCCGCCTGTAGATAAGGTAACATTAATGTGTTATAATTTGATTAAGCCACAATCTCAGAAAGAGAAAAATTCAATTTTAGATATAAATGAATTAAAATCTTATTTAGATAAAAAAAGAAGTTATCCGGTACATTTGGATGTCGCGTTGCCTGTTTTTTACTGGACATTATGGTATCATAACAATCGCTTTGCCGGATTGGTCAATTTTAATTCTGCAGATATAAGCGGAATTGCTAAACAAACTAAACCAATGTGGTACGAAATGACAGAAGATTATACTTTTGAATATGAATATTATTTAAAAAAAGGTGATCAATTAAAGATAGAAGAAGTCGATTCGAAAACAATTCAGGAAGCGATTTCGATTATTAAAAAAAATGTCGAATTAGACGACACCACAACAATTTCATTATTCCATTTAGACGACAGTACTTTTAAAAAATACAATCATGAAGAAGTTTCTAGTTTTTATAGTTCTTTTAGTAAGTAGTTTTTGCAAAAGTTTTGCTTGCGGATATTCGCCCTATGGTGAAGATGTGCGATATTGTTTGTTTAAACCTCAGTATTTTAATTATGCGCAATACAAATCGTTTTTTTACAATGCAGATTTATGGGGATTTGATTATAGCAGAAATCCAGAAGATTATAAGCTGAATGTAGATTCTAATATTGCAGACTGGTATAATTATACCAATAAAAAAGTTTCGATTGATGCTATTGAAGATTTTAATTTCAATTTGTCTTACACTGATATTCATTCTAAAAGCGACAATGACTTTATAAAATATTTATATCGACATAATAAAACAACTGCAATTGCTTACGTCAAAATGGCAAAGAATTGCGAAATGATTGGTGATGCAGAAGATGTTTGGGAAAGAAATGAAAATGCAAACAATAAAAGCAAAGCTGAATTATTAGATAAAATTGTAGAAGTTACCAATAAAGAACAAAATCAATATTTTAAACGAAAATATGCTTTTTTAACTATTAGATTAGCTTATTATTCTGGAAGAAATGATATTATCAAATCGGTTTTTGAGGCTAATTTTAATAAAGCTAAAAAGGATTATTTGTACTACTGGAGTTTGTTTTTCTACACTTTTACAAAATCAAATCCGGGATATATGGTTGATGTTGCCAATTTAATGGCAAATTCTCCAGAAAAAAGTTATGCGAGCTATTTCTATTTTCATCATGATTTCAAAATTCAGGAGGCTTTGAAATATGTTGAAAGTAAGGAAGAAATCGCAAATGTTTATGCTTATGCATCGGTTCAGAAAGTAGATAAAAACCTCGATTATTTGAAAGCGATTTACGAGAATAATCCAAAGTCTCAGATATTAGGATTCTTGCTCTTGCGTGAGATTAATAAAATTGAAGATTGGGTTTATACACCTTATTATTCTAATTATAATCCGTCTACAGATTTTGGAGATTTTTGGAGAATTGACGAAAAAGTAAAAGTTACAACCGAAACCTTACGCAATCGCTCTGAAAACGATAGGCTGTATGCAAAAGAAGTTTTGAATTTTATAAATACAGTAGATGTTACTAAAACACAAAATCCGATTGTTTGGGAAGCTTCAAAAATCAACTTGCAATTTATTACAAGAAATTATACGGATTGTTTAAAAAACATTTCCCTTTTTGAAAAAGCACATCAATCTGAAAAAATAACGGCTGAAATAGAGAAAATAAAAGCGCTTTGTATTACAGCAAATCAGGAAAAAGGGAATGCAATTATCAAACCTGAAATCGAACCGATTATCTTAAAATATAAAGACGATCCACGTTTTATTTTTGCTTTAGGAAGAGAATTAGAATTTAAAGAAAATAGTACTGACGGATTGGCTTTAATGTCTCTAATTGAAGAAACAACAGAGCGATCATACGATTCAGGTGATGTAGAATGGCGAGGAAACAGAATCAAAACATCAGGTAATTTACAGGAGTTTTATGTTTATTTTGATTATTTGGATTTTGTTTATTCTGCTAAAGATTTGCAAAAGATTGTTGATCAAATTGACAAAGGTCTGTCTACAGAATTTCAAAAAATAATTTATGCAAAACTCTTGAAAGACAAAGATTATCTTAAAGATTTACTAGGTACTAAATATCTTAGAGAGAATCAATTAAACAATGCATTAATTACGTTTAGATCTTTGGATAAAAAATACTGGGATGATAATTATAATGCTTGGGAAAGAGGAAGCTTTGGAGATTATTACGTTTTTGATCAAAATCCGTTTTATGATTTTAAGTACACAAATTCTTTTATAGAGCATAAAGAAAAATATTTGGTTACTAAACTTTCTGTGACAGAACATTTAATAAAATACACCAGTTTAGCGAATAATCCAAAAACGAAAGATCGCGATTATTACTATTTTCTAATTGCAAATTGTTACTATAATATGTCAGATTATGGTAATTCCTGGATGATGAGGCGTTATTCAAGCTTTAGTTATGGAAGTAATGAAGTAAATGAATCTTATATCGACGAAATTGAATACCGAAACAAAATTAAAGCTATTGCAAATTATAAACTGGCCTATCAAAGTGCAAAGACAGATAAATTTAAAGCGCTCTGTTTGCGAATGATGGATTATGTAGAAAAAAATGAATATTCGAATTCAAAAAGAGTGGACAAAGAATTTCCGCAATTCAGTTCAGATTTATCAGGTTGCGAAAGTTTAAAAAACTACTTTACCTCGAGAAGATAATTCAACCCGACAGGTTTTTAAAACTTGTCGCCAGAAAGAAAACCGGCATATTCGCCCAAAGCTCTTTTAATATAATTGTACGATCCACCTGATTTTGGCAGCATTGTAGCCAATTCTGAATACGAATTTGCTCCTAATAAAACATACGCCCCCCCAAAGAGCCAAGAAGCAAGAATAAGCCAATAATTATTCAACATTTCTGCAATAGTTCCAGGCGTTCTTAAAATTCCAACACCAATTGTTCCGCCAATTAAAACGGCAATATTAAAACTAAGGCCTAAACTTTTTTGTAATTGGTTTTTTGTAGAATCCGACATTCTTGAATTTGGTTTTAAGTATGATAATTTTAAGCAAAAATAGTGTTAATTGAATTAGTATTGAGCTTAAAATAAAAATCCCAAGATTTTCGAGTGAAACTGAAAATCTTGGGATAAATCAAAAAAACATCTAATTCAATATTTTAGAACTTGTAACGCAGACTTGTCATAACCTGACGAGGAGCGATTGGGTTCACACTATAATTTTCGTGAACAGTATAGTTTAATTCGTTTGTAATGTTTGATAGTTTGCAAAGAATAGAGAATTTTCTCCATGTATATCCAGCTGAAACATCAATAGTTGTATAACCATCAATTGGAATTTCTCTGTGGTAGATACCATCAGGGTATTTAACAAGGTCTGTACTGTATTGATCGTTCCATCCACCTAAACGATCACCGATGTAATTTCCTACTGCCCCTAAAGATACTCCTTTAAAGAAACCGTCTTGTACAGTATAAAAGAAGCTTAAGTTTGCAGTGTTTGCTGGAGTTCTAACTAAACGGTCACCTTCGATAAAACTTCCGTTTAAACCAGATGTTTTAGTATAGCGCATATCGTTATAGCTGTAACCAGCGATAATGTTTAAGCCTTCAATTGGTCTTGCAGTAACATCAATTTCGATACCTTTACTTTTAGTTTCACCACTTAAAACTTTAATGTTTGTATCTGAGTTTAAACTTCCGTCAGCTTTAAATTCAGCTGTTTGAGCTAGATTGCTGTTTACGATTTGATAAACAGTAACATTTGTGCTTAATAATCCTTGTAAGAAGTCGGTTTTAATACCAGCTTCATATTGGTCAATAATAGATGGCTCAATTGGTTTTAAATCCGCTGTAGTTCCTGTGTTTGGAGTAAATGAAGTAGAGTAGCTACCAAATATAGAAACATCTTTTCTCGGCTGGTATATTAATCCAAATTTTGGAGAAAATGCATTGTCTAATTTTTTAGCACCAACTGTTGGAACAGCATTTTCTGGGCTTACTGTTTGTACTTTATTAGCATAAGTTTCTTTGTAAGTTGTAACCTGAGCTTCCTGCCATGACCAACGTACACCTGCCAATACTTTGAATTTTTCAGTAATTGAAATCAAATCTTGGAAATAAACACCAAAACGATTCGTTTCTGTTTTTGCAATTTGAGTTGCTCTTGCATTTGGAATATCATTTCTTTGTGTTGACGGATCAAAATTGAAAAGATTGATAGTGTCATAATTTGCAGGATCAAATGCAAAAGTATAAGCTGTTGCAAATGAGTTTTCCCAGTCTGCACCAGTAAAAATTTGATGTCTTACAGATCCTGTATTAAAGTTTCCTTGAAGGCTTAACTGGTCTCCTAAGATTTGTTCTGAGTTGTCGTTTTGAACTAAAGGTCTTGTCCAGTCTCCATTATCTTTTACAGATGATAATTGTGCTGTAGATTTTGAAGCTCTATCATAATTTTGGAAAGAAGAATTAAAGTTTAATTTCCAGTTTTTGTTAAAATCGTGATTTAATAATACAGAAGCACTAGAAGATTTAGTTGTACCATTAGACCAAAGCGCTCCGTAGAAAGTCTGACGAGGTAAATCAAGAATTTGTGTTCCAATAATTCCTGTTCCAAAGTCAGGAGTCCAATCTGCAGATAAATAATCTCCTTGTAATGTAATTTGTGTTTTAGGGCTAATTACAAAAAGCAACGATGGATTAATGTATAAACGCTCGTTTTTTACAACATCTCTAAAGCTTTCTGAATTCTCGTAAGAACCATTAAGTCTAAATGCGATCGATTTAGTCAAACCTCCATAAAAATCAAAAGCAGGTTTGTAATAAGAAAAGCTTCCTATTTGCATTGATACCTCGCCACCGCTTTTAAATTGAGGAGTTTTGGTTACTAAGTTTACAATTCCTCCTGGAGCCACATTTCCAAATAACAGGGCAGAACCCCCTTTTAGAAACTCTACTTTATCTAAACCAGAAACATCAGGAATTGATCCTGCATTGTATCGGAATCCATTTTTGAACATATTATTAGCAGATAAATCGTAACCTCTAGAAAAGAATGATTCCTGAGCCCCACCGCGAGAAGAACCAACATAAACACCGTTGGCATTTTTAAGAACTTCACTCAATCTGATGGCTTGCTGTTGTTCGATTACTTCAGAACCGATAACTTGTATCGCTTGTGGATTGTCCATTGGTTTTAATCCAGAACGAACTGCTGTTACAGGTTTTGGTTCTTTTGTTTTGGTAACCACAACCTCGTTAAGAATTTCTCCTTTTTTATTTTTTACAGTATCATTAACTGAAGAAGTAGTCTCGTTACTTGAGTAATCTTGAGCGTAAGAGCCAAAACTTAATAATCCTAATGCAAATAGTAAATTATATTTCATGGTATTTATTTAGATTCAATAAAAATTATCAAGTGCAAATATAAATAGACAAAGTCTTTAACAGGAAATTATGAAGCGATTTTCTTTATTAAAACTTACTTATTCTTTTCTTAAGATTTGCTTAATGATTTTCTAATGTTATTTTAATTTAGTATAAATAGTAACAAAAAATCCTTGCTAAGGAGCAAGGATTTTAAATTGAAATTAAAATCTAAGAATGAGATTAACTGAAATTATTTTACAGCAATTTGATACGTTGCCATTTTCCAGATTTCATCATATTTTTTTCCATTATGTTCACCAGAAGATTTATCTGTGTGAGCATATTCTACCATATAATTTCCAGACCAGATTGGTGTAAAAGAGAACTCTCCTTTATCGTTTGTCCATAATTCTTTTTCCCATCCGTTTGGAGCAATTACTTTAATTTTAGTTTCTTTTGCGATAGCTCCTTCATAAGAAGCAACTCCAGTGATTTTAGTGTCTTTTTTTGCAACATCTGCATTTTCTGAGAAAACAGCAATCTTGTTTGTGTTAGAAGCAATATTGTTTCCTGTGGCTTTGTTTCCAACAACAACAGTTGCGCTAGAATTGTAATCTAATTTCATAGTGCCATAAACATCTTTTACAGTATGATGCATTACGATCGTGTAAACGCCGTCTTCGTCTGGAGTAAAGAAAGCTTGATATTTATTATCTAAAGCTTTAGAAGTTAATTTAACCTCTTTTTTGGATGGAGAAATTACAACTAAAGAAAAATCCTTTAAATCAGAAAACCATTTATCTGCTTTTGTAATATCGTTATCAGAGAATTCTCCAAAATAAACAGAAATTTCTTGAGCTTTTCCTTTTGTTCCCGTTGCTTTAGTTTCTATCCAAAGGGCATGAGCAAAAAGCTGTGGTGCAGCAAAAAGCATTAAAAATAAAAAGCTCAGTGTTTTTAAAGTATTTGATTTCATAAGATCAAGTTTAAATTATAGAATTATATTTTTCACAAACATAAGCCTTATTTAGAATAAATAAAAATAAAATATAAAAAAACCTCGAAATGCATTTCACATTGTATAGATTTCGAGGTTTTAGAAAATATTTGATTAGGAAAACTAAAGTCTTACTGTTAGGTTTACTAATAAGTTTGCAGGAGCTTGAGCCATTCCATAAGAATCCCAATACTTTGTGTTTGTCAGGTTGTTGAATTTAACGCCAAGTCTCCATACTGGTCTGTCGTAAAATACAGTTGCACTGTAAATTGAATAAGAAGGAGCATAAAAACTTTCATCTTCAAATTTATACTGTTTGTCTACATAGTTTCCTCCAAAGCCAAATCCTAAATTTTTTAGTGTGTTTTGAAATTTATACGAAACCCAAAAATTGACAATATTTTCTGGTGCGCCGCTAGCCTTGTTGCCTTCAATTGAGGCATCAGACGATTTAACGATACGATTGTCATTATAAGCATAACCAGCTGTCAAGTTTAAACCGTTTATCGGATTGGCAATAAATTCAAAATCAATTCCTTTACTTACTTGTTTTCCGTCCTGAATATTATATCCATCAGGATTTGTTCTTGTAGCATTATCAATTGTAATGTTGTAGTAGCTAATTGTTGTGCTTAATTTTTTATTAAATCCTTCTACTTTCACACCACCTTCATATTGATTGGCATAAATTGGCTTTAAGATTAATATTGATCCGTCTGGCTGATTTACAGGTCCAGCATTTTGAAAACCATTCATATAATTTCCAAATAAAGAAACCTGTTCTTTAACCAGTTCATAAACTAAACCTAATTTTGGAGACAAAGCAGTTTGGTTGTATCCATCTGTATCTTCCAATTTTTTCTGAACAAAGTTGTCTAGACGAAGGCTTAACATTGCCGATAAGCGATCTGTAAAACTAACGACATCTGAAGCATAAACACTAAAAGTCTGCTCATTTGGAACACCAAATTGCATTTCTTTCAATTTCGGATCTACATCGCTTTTTCGAATTGGTTCGAAAGCTGTCGTTACATCAATTACATCTAAAACTTGCGTTGTGGCATATTTAAATGTGCCTTTTGTAAATCTGTAATTAACGCCCGCTAAAAGTTTATGTTTTATGCTTCCTGTAGAAAATGCACCATTAATATTTTCTTGAAAATTGGTGAAATTATTATGAATTGGCCCAAAACGCGATACCATTCTTTGAACTTCTGTTGGCGATTTCCATGAAGTATAGTATTGGTAACTATGATCTACGCGTTCGTCTACCAATGAGAATAGTGTTGTAGATTTCCAGTTGTCAGAAATTTTATATTCTGCTTGAGCAAATATTTTAGGAGAAGTTGTTTTAGCATCAAGATCATCTGCAAATAAACTCGTTCTGTAATCTACTTTTAAATCTGTTGGGTTGGTAAGTCCTGCAGCATAAGAACGTCCGTAAGTAGGGCGTGTGTTATTGGTGTTGAAAATCTCTGTGTCTAAACTCAGCGTTAATCTGTTGGTCGCTTTATAAATAATGCTTGGTGCAAATAAGACAGTTTTATTAAAACCATAATTTAAGAAGCTGTTTTCTGTATTGGCCGAAGCGTTCATTCTAAACAAAACTTTTTTATTCTGAGTCAAAGGCATATTAAAATCTACCGCAACGCGCTGCAGTCCAAAGCTTCCTCCAGTATAAGATATCTCTGTTTTGCTAGTTTCAAAAGGCTTTTTGGTAACTAGGTTGACAACTCCTCCAAATGAAGAAACAGAAGAACCAAACAAAGTTCCAGAAGGACCTTTTAGCACCTCAATTCGCTCGGCATTATCAATTGAGATTGAGCTTCGTCCAGAAAGAGTTTCCATTCCGTTTCGTGCGTTTACACCTGTACTGAATCCTCTAAAACTAATTTCAAGTCCACCAGACGGATATATTTTTGATATCGCACCAGTAGCATTTTGCACTGCGCTTCTTATGTCTACCGCAATTTGCTCTTGTAATAGTTCTTTGTGAATAACATTGTAAACCTGTGGATTTTCAAGATTCTTTAACGGCATTCTAGCAACATAATCGGTCTTTTTTGATAAATTGCTTTTCTTGCCATTTACGACCACTTCATTCAATTCTTTATTAGAAACCTTTAATTGTAAATTAGTGGTAATGGTTTCATATTCAGTGACAATTATTTCTCTTTCAAGCGTTTCATAGCCCGATAGAGATACTTGTATAATGTAAGTGCTGGGTTTTACTCTGTTAAATTCAAAACCGCCGTCGTCATTAGAAACGGTGCCGTATTTCGTATTTTTAAGAATAATATTGACACCGGCAGCGGCATCGCCATCAGATGTTGTGATTGTTCCTTTAATTTTTCCGTGGTTTTGTGCAAAGGCAGATAAAAACGAAAATAGTAGACTGACTGAAAATAGAAAACGCGTAGTTTTCAAATGGAGGTAATTCATTATTATTTTAAATTGGTTTATAATTATTAATTTTATTTAGAATAAATAAAAACAATGCAAATGTAAAAATTAAAATAGTTTTAACAATTTTATTTTTTTCTCATTTAGTGTCGAAATTGTTAAATGTTGATTTTATAGTGATTAATCAAAATTCTTATTAGAACTTGTAGTGAGATAAACTTTAAAAAGGCTTAATTTTGCAGTCTGAAAAACGATTTCATGATTTTACCATTCTTTAAAAAGATTCAAAATACGCCTCGAGGATATCGTATTGCCAATACAGTTTTTTTCTTTCTTTCTGGTTTTGGTTATTCTTCTTGGGTTTCGAGAATCCCACATATACAAGCCCAATTAAAATTATCTGAAGCCGAATTTGGAGCCGTTTTATTTGCTTTTCCAATCGGTTTAATGTTGACAATGCCTTTTACAGGAAAACTGTTAAACAAATACAGCAGCCGTTATATCATGTTACTGGGAGCGGTTATGTTCAATGTTGCTTTGTCACTGCCAGGTTTAGCGGCATTTGTTTGGCAGTTGGTTATTATACTTTTGTTCTTTGGAGCTTCTCGTAATATTTTTAATTTATCTATAAATGCACAATCTCTTGAAGTGCAGAAATTATATCCAAAATCGATTATTACGCGTTTTCATGCAGTTTGGAGTATTGCCGTTTTTTCGGGAGCGGGATTAGGCTATGTAATGGTAACACAGAAAATTGCGCCATCGCATCACTTATTGGGAGTAAGTATTTTTATGCTGGCACTAACGGCTTGTTTTTATCCGATGAGTATTCACAACGAACCTGTTCCAGTTAAAAAGAAGTTCTTCTCAATGCCAGAAAAAAATCTGGTAAAATTTTCGCTGATTTGTTTTGTTTCTATGGCTTGTGAAAACACAATGTACGATTGGAGCGGAATTTATTTCGAAAATATACTAAAAGCTTCTCCAAAATTAACCAGCGCCGCATTTGTATTTTTTGCTTCGGCTGTAACTTTAGGACGTATTTTTGGCGATTATGGCGTAACTAAATTTGGAACTAAAAAAATCCTGCTTTATAGCGGAATCTTAATAACGGCTGGTTTCGGTCTTTGCTTTGTCTTGCCGTATGCATATCCAACAATTTTTGGCTATGTTTTAATCGGATTTGGAGTTTCTTGCGTGGTTCCTTTAGTGTTTAGCATTGCCGGAAGATCTTCAAAATTAAGCAGCGGTTCTGCCTTAACTTCCATATCAACAATTGGTTACCTCGGATTTTTATTAGTTCCGCCAATGGTTGGTTTTATTTCTGAATATCTAAGCATGAAATGGGCATTTCTGATTATGGCGCTTCTAGGTATTCTGATGATTTTTATGGTGAATAAGATCGGGGAGAATGAATAATTTTTAGGTACTAAGGTTTTGAGGTTTTACATTTAGTTCTTTTTTCTTTGAAAATTATGGGTATATATATCGCACAATTTCTAGCTTCTTGTCATCATAAAAATAACCATCATTAGCGAATTCATTCACTAAATTAATGTTATAGTTTTCATTGATATGATTAAGGATTTGCAAGAAAGAAATTAAAGTCTTTCTAGTATACCTGCAATTAATGTAAAATAGCTCTTTTTCGACTTGATTTTCTATGTAATAAAACCTAAAATCGAAAGTGGTGTTCATTGATTGTTCTATTCGATTATATTTAAAAATAAAAGAAGTAATGCCACTTTGAATTAAATCGATTAAAAAAGCTCGGGTTTCATTGTATTTACTATAACCATTCCATAGTTCACTCCCAATGGTATTTAATTTTATGTCTGACATCAGAAGGTTTTTTGGGATTAATGTATAATACTATTTTGCGATCGAAATTATAAGTTGCAAACCTTATTGGAATCTGCCCCTGGTATGTATGCTTCTCATTATTAAAAGTATATTCTATAATTGGCGTATAATACGTTTCTGATACTTCTGGATTGCTTGAACTTCCTGTAGCATCTCGCCATCTTATCCTTTCTTCGAAGCGAATTATTTTGCTTTCAAGAGGTATAAAAGATTTTGGAATAAACGAATACTTTAAATATAGGACACTATTCACTAGAATAAGAAGCCCCAAAAAAGAAAAAACAAGTACAATAAACCACATTCAAAAAAGCAATTATTTCTTTGTCATCACAAACTTTTCAGAACTCGGTTTTCCGTTCAGATTCCCAGAAATCTCTGCTGTCAAAGTATTGTTTGCACTTTTTGTATAAGTGATTTTTTGAGGGTAATCGTGTTTCGGATTTTCAAAAATCAATTGTTTATCTGATTCAGAAGTAGAAGGGAAGAAAACCGGTTTGTCATCATTTTGTCCTTTTACAGTTGCTTTGTAAGTTAGTGTTTCGCCTAGTTGAGCCAAAACAATAGTTTCAAAATGCAAAGTGTCTTTTCCTTTAATAAAATAAGAAGAAGCGCTAAAAGTACTGTCGTTTAGTTTTTGCCAATTTTCAGATAAAACTCCATCTTGAGTTTTATTTTCCCAATTCCCGATTAACCAGTCGGCTTTTTTGATTTTATCTTTTTCAACCGTTTCTTTTTTCTGGCAGGAAACTGCGGCTAGTACAAGAGCTAAAAGAGTAATTTTCTGAAACATATTTATGAGATTTTTGGTTTGGTAATATGCTACTAAAGTATGAATTTTTTTTTAGCCACGAATTCACGAATTTTTCTTGATAAACGGAATGGAAAGTTTTCTGTGAATTTTTCGAATTATTATTGAAGAGTAAAATTATTTTTGGCCACAGATTAAAATGATTAAAATGATTTTGTCTCACGCAGATTTAGCAGATTCAGCAGATTTAATTTTGTACTCTGCATTATAAAAATCTGTCAAATCTGCTAAATCTGCGAGAAAAATTTTGTGGAAATTCGTGTAATTACTACGTCTGTCCCTTCGGTCGAGTCGTGGCAGAAAAAATCTGTGTGAATCCTTTTAATCTGTGGCAAAAAAATCAAACGCTAGCGCTCAAAATAGAATAAACCAATTCCTTAGTTGGTTTTTGATCTTTTAGTTTTTCACGAACTTCATCAAAAGTCACTTTAAAATCACAGCCTGATTTGTATTCAGCGCAGCCATAAGCTGTTTTGCCTTTTAGGATCGTTCCTTTTTTGCATTTCGGACACATCAAAGCATCTGAACTTTCTTTTGTTTCGGCTTTTTTATCCGTTTTCTTTGGCTCTAATTTCAGTTTGTAATTCTCTTCAAAACGAATTAAACCCTCAATAGCTCCAGAATCGGTTTTAAAGCCTTTTATATTTACTGTAGAACCTTTCTGAACCAATCTTAAATACTGACTTTCCGTAATTTTTTTATCGTGAAAAACAAAAGGCAACACAAAATCACAGCCCGATTTGTATTCGCTGCAACCAAAAGCCGATTTTCCTTTTAGTATATTTCCTTTTTGACATTTCGGACATGTTTCTGCCGAAATTCCGGCCGCTTTCTTTTTCTCTTTTTCTGCTTTTACAACAGGTTTCTGAATCGTTGCAGCATGTGAAATATTGGCATGTTTGGTTTCGCTTCGAACTTCATAAACCAAAGCTTCCACCATATGCTTCATGTTTCTGATAAACGCAGCAGCGGTGAAAGTTCCTTTTTCAATATCTTTCAGTTGTTTTTCCCAAGTTCCAGTAAGTTCTGCCGATTTTACCAATTCGTTCTGAATCGTATCGATCAATTGAATTCCCGTTAAAGTTGGTAAAACCTGTTTTTTATTTCGAACAATATACTGACGTTTGAAAAGCGTTTCAATAATATTCGCTCTAGTTGACGGACGTCCGATTCCGTTTTCTTTCATCAATTCACGTAAATCTTCGTCGTCAACCTGTTTTCCTGCGGTTTCCATGGCGCGAAGTAAAGTCGCTTCGGTAAACTGATTAGGCGGTTTGGTTTCTTTTTGAAGAAAAGATGGTTCATGCGGCCCTTTTTCGCCCACAGTAAAGCTCGGCAATAAATCGGGTTCTTTTTCTTTCGCATTCGGATCTTCAAAAACAACACGAAAACCTTTTTTTAGGATTTCTTTTCCAGTTGCTTTAAAAGTCACATCGGCAGCTTTTCCGATTACGGTTGTATTGGCAACGAGACAATCATCGTAAAAAACGGCAATAAAACGTCTTGTAATAATATCGTAAACCTGCTGTTGATTGAACGGCAGATTGTTTTGAACTCCCGTTGGAATAATCGCATGGTGATCGGTTACTTTTTTATCGTTGAAAACCTTTGGCGATTTTTTGATTTTTTTCTCCAAAACAGGCTGGGTCAACGCTGCATAATTCGTCAATTTCTGCAAAATCCCAGACACTTTCGGATAAATGTCATTCGGTAAAAAAGTCGTATCTACTCTGGGATATGTAATTACTTTCTGTTCGTATAAAGTCTGTGCAATTTTCAACGTTTCCTCTGCCGAAAATCCAAATTTCTGGTTGCAATAAACCTGTAAACCAGTTAAATCAAAAAGCTTTGGCGCATATTCGTTTCCGTTCTTTTTATCTACAGAAACAATTTCGAAATCACTTTCTTTAACTTTCGCTGCTATAATTTGTCCATCTTCTTGGTTTAGAAAACGGCCTTCTTCATAACTAAAAAGTGTTTCTCTATATAAAGTCTGCAATTCCCAATAAGGCTGAGGTTTAAAGTTTTCGATTTCTCTAAAACGATCCACAACCATTGCCAGCGTTGGCGTCTGTACGCGCCCAATAGATAAAACCTGTTTGTAACCACCATGTTTTACGGTATACAAACGTGTGGCATTCATTCCTAATAACCAATCGCCAATAGCTCTAGAAAACCCGGCGTAGTATAAATTATCGTAATTGGCTGATGGTTTTAAGTTTTCAAAACCTTCTTTGATTGCTTCTGTTGTAAGTGACGAAATCCATAAACGCTGAATTTCGCCTTTATAATGCGCTTCATTCATTACCCAGCGCTGAATCAGTTCTCCTTCTTGTCCAGCATCCCCGCAGTTGATAACCACTTCGGCTTTCTCAAAAAGGCTTTTAATAATTTTAAACTGTTTCTGAATTCCCGAATTCTGAACGACTTTGGTTTCAAATTTTTCAGGAAGCATAGGTAGATTATTCAAATCCCAACTTTTCCAATGCGGTTTATAATCGTTGGGTTCTTTTAAGGTGCATAAATGCCCGAAAGTATAAGTCACAGCGTAGCCATTGCCTTCATAATATCCGTCATGTTTGGTATTAGCGCCCAAAACAGATGCGATTTCACGTGCTACACTTGGTTTCTCAGCAATACAGACCTTCATTTTTTCCTTTTCTTATTGAAGAGCGAAAGTAACGATTTTATGGGAAAGGGGCAAAGTTTATAAGGAGCAAAGGCTTTAGCTTGGCTTTAACAAGTTTTTTATTTTTATGATTCGCTATAAATAGTAAATGATCATTTGTCAATTATTTCGCCATTAACATAATCTGTTTTTTTTATAAGTTTGCCTTTCTCATCATACCATTTAAAAGTACCATTCTCAAGATCATTTTTATAGAACCCTTCGGCTTGAAGGTTTCCATTTTCGTGATATTTAACTGCTTTTCCATTTTTTTTGCCCATAGAAAAATTCATGTCAGCTCTTAATTTACCATTAGAGTGCCATAGTTTGTAATTTCCATCAGTAAGTCCAGATTTATAAAATTGGACACCTTTTTTCTGACCATTATCGTACCATATTTCACTAGTGCCCTCTGTTTTATCATTACGCCAATTAGTACGTGTCTCGAGTTTGCCATTTTCATAAAATGATTCGTATAAGCCATTTTGCATTCCATTATTCCAGTTAGACACCTCTTTTCTTTGTCCGTTTTTATGCCAACTCTCATTTTTACCATCTATTTTGTTCTTAACATAATCCGTTGAATGAGACAATTGGCCATTTTCAAAATACCATATTTTTTTTCCTGTTCCATCGTTAAGATTATTAGACCATTCGATATTACCATTTTTATAATATCTTGTCCATTGATCTTTAATTTTATGATTTTTTACGATTGCTTTTTCAAAAACTTTTCCATTTTGGAAATAGGAGATATAAGGTCCATTGTTTATATAATATTGTGTGAAAGTATCAGATTTAGTTAGCGAATAATGAATTAATTTTTCATTTAGATCATACCAATAAATCGTATCGATATTTTTACCATTTTTCAATTTTCCTTTTTCGTAAATTGTTCCTTTGGCATAAAAAGAAATATATTTTCCATTTTTAACTGTAGTTTGATCACTAACAGGAACCCAAGATGCTTCACCAGTTTTGGAGTCAACCCAATAAACCCAGTTTTCATTTCTTTTATCTTTGTCGTTTAAGTCTGCTTTATTGCAACTATAGATTAAAATTGAAATTAATAATATTATTTTTTTTGTCATGAGTTGATGATGGTAGTTGAAAGAGATAATGCTCAATCAAAATTCAGTTGTAAAAGTTAAATTAAATTCTGGTTTTTTGATGGCAAGTTCCTTGCATTTTTTTTCAAACTCCATTTTATTGAAAGGGCCAAATATGGGTTTGTCCTGAAAAATGCTTTTTGTTCTTTCAATAATATAATAGTGCGTTATGTTTAAATTTATTTTGTCTTTGGAATTCTTTAAAAGTGGATGCTGTTTTGAATAAATATATTTAGAATTGTATCCTGTGGCAAAAACAAAAGCAGGAACTAATATTTCTACTTTTTTCAAAGACCTTGATTGATGTATATCAATCCAAAGAACCTCGTAGTCGTCTACGATGGTCTCAATTTCGTAATCATGAAAACCAAAACAAGAAGTTAATGTAATAGAGGTTAAAACTGCAAAAACGAATTTTTTCATGAGTTTAAATTCTCTTTTCTATAATTTATTTTAGATGATTTAAAAACAGATTTGGATAATTTCAGAACCGTTAAGCTATTTACACTTTAAAAATATCAATTCTTCTCATCCAGAAGATTTCCGATTCTAAAAATTGAAGTTTTGTCTTCACTACTTTATCACTTTTGTCCCTTGCATTTTTAGTGACAAATCTTGCTGTAGAATGGCTAAAATCTAAAGTATATTTTTCATCTAAGTCTGTTTTTTTATCAGACGAAAAAGTAATCAGATTGTCTTTTGCACTCCATTTTCCTTTTCCATACAAGTTGCCTTCCTCTGGATTTCCGCCTTGCATATTGGAATACGAATGAAACTCAAATGTTCCATCTTGACTTAAAGTAAGTTTATATTCAATTTTATGTTTTTCTGTAGAAAGAGAACGAGTGTAATCTCCTGCAAACTGATTAGACTGTGCAAATAAGTTTAATTTTATAATTAAAAGTAATGCCGTAAGTATTAGTTTCATTGGTTTTGTTTTTCGGATAGTTTTAAGAGTTTTTTCAAAAATAAATGGTTTAGAATCAAAATCCTTACGTAAAACCGTATTGATAAATTTATAATTTTTTTATTGTCAGAAAATAAGCTTATCTTGCTAACAGATTACAATTAACATCATAATGATCACTGCAAATTTTTATTTAATAAACAGCTGTTTAATGTGCTTAATGTGCACATTGCTGTATTTGCATGACGATACTTTCTTGAAAAGCTCAAAAGAGTTTATTTCTTTTGCCCTGTCACAACTCTAGGCAGGGGATATTTTACCATTTTAATTTTATTATTTAATCTCATTTATTCAGGATATGATATCGTTGAATAGTCGCTTTGCGTGCTGTTCACTGTAGAGTTGTGTCATATCTTAGAAATAATGGAGCAAACAAGAAAGTCATGTCGCAACATATTATTTTAACAACAGGAACCTACGATTTAATTAAAGATCACGTAAGAAGAAAAAAAGTAACTGTACAAGAAGAAGAGCTTTTATTAGGTCAGTTAAAACACGCCACACAAGTATTGAGAAAAAATCTGCCAGAAGATGTAGTTTCAATAGATCGAAAAATTACTTATAAAGACCATATCAATAACCAAGAAAGAACAATTCTTCTTGTTGGTCCAGAAAAAGCGAAAGTCAGTAAAAACAAAATTTCGGTTCTTTCAGATGAAGGAATTGCAATGGTGGGTTACAAAGAAGGCGATATTATTGAATGGCCTGCTAAAAAAGGAAATCTTAAATTAGAAATTTTGAAAGTAGAAGAGTAATATAAATATTGTTCGTTTTCGTTTTAAAGTCAGTAATAATCCCAAAGGAGTTTTCTTTTGGGATTTTTTTTTGAAATAATAAGAGTGCGAAATAATAGGAGAATTACCTCTAAACGACGTTCATTGAAAGCTTAAAATAATTAAATTCGTTCATCCCAATTTAGTTATAACCAATTCTGAATGAGTATGAAACAAGCTGAAACTATAGACGAAGTAATTCTGTTATTGGATCAAATAATAGAAAAGTCAAAAATAGACCAAAGCAATTTAGGTCTATTTGCTATTCTGTATCGCGAAGTGACGGTAAGAGTAAAAGAAGGTATTCTGGCAGGTTCTTTTCAGAATGGTGAACGAATGGAAAAGCTGGATGTTATTTTTGCCAATCGGTATTTGAAAGCATATTATCAGTATCAAGCCAAGGAAAAACCGTCTGAATGCTGGGCATTTGCTTTTGAACAAGCCGAAAAGTTCTGGCCAATAGTTTTACAGCATTTACTGCTCGGAATCAACGCTCATATCAATCTCGATTTAGGAATTGCCTCGGCAGAAGTCAGTACAGTCGAAGATATCGAAGATTTAAAAGCCGATTTTGATAAGATAAACTTCATTTTGAGCAATTTGGTTGGTGGTGTCGAAAAATGCTTAATCAAAATTTGGCCTACACTTACGTGGATATTAAAATTTACAGGTAAAGTAGATAATTTCTTTATTGATTTTAGCATGGAAACCGCAAGAAACGGCGCATGGAAATTTGCCAACGAATTTGTTGCAGTTCCAGAAAACGAAAGAGAAGCCTGTACGAAATTACGAGACCAGAGAATAACAGAAATCGCCAGATTGGTTTCAAATCCTGGGTATTTTGCAAGCGCTGTTTTTAAATTCATTCGCTTATTTGAAAGAGGAACTATTGCTCAAAAAATAATCGATATGCAGATTATGGAAGAAAAAAATATGGAATGTATCGTGGCGTGATTTGGGTTTTTAAAAGTTAGATTTTCTACGTCGAAAATATAAAAAGCTGCCAGATTTTGCAGCTTTTATTTTTTATCATAAACACATTCAAATTCCTGAAATGTTAAAGTGATTTTGTACTTATATTTTTATATTTTTGACTGCATAACCACCCAATCACCAATTAACAAACTAACCATTCTATGAACAACATTACCTCAAAGGCAAGATTGCCTAAAATTTATAATACCGCTGCAATAGTAGCATTTGTATATGCTGCTTTAATGCTAATTTTTTCAATTTACAAAGATTTCATTTATGTCGACCAAACTTGGCTTCATGGTCTTACAGCTAACGGATTTTCTGTTTTCAGTAATCTAATTTGGATCGGACTTTTGTTAGCCCTTAAAGTTCTTTTGAATAAAACATTGCAATACAATAAAGCAAATTCATTAATAAATGCTTCTTTCATTTTTTTAGGAATAGGAGTTTATTCTGTTGGTGTAATTTTTTTTAAGTCTCTAAAAGTTTATTTTTCTTCAAACGATGTTAATGCGCTGCTCTCCTTTAGTACAAGTTCTATTTCGAGTGCCATTCTTTTGCTTTTATCCAGTGTGGTATTGATTGTACTTGATATTATTTTAGGAAACCGTCTTAGAAAAATTGATATTGTTTTAAAAGATTACTTTAAAATCTTAGGTTTTTCGTTTATAGTTTATGCAATCGTTTCGGCGCTTCAAATGGTAAAAGTCATAAACAGCGATATCGTTGTGTTTTTGCCAAAAATAGTTTTGATTGTAGTTTTAGGAAATATTTTTAAAGAAGTTTCTAAAATGAATCCTGCCGATTTACCCTCTGAACCAGAACCTAAAGTTGCGGTTAATTATGCTCCAGCTAAAACTTTCTCTGAAAATAAAGCTGAAAAAGTTGAGAAAATAAACGTTTCGGATAGAAAGAAAGAAATTGCAGAGCAGGAAATAATTCCAGTTTTTGATATTAACGAATTGGAAAATAAAGAAACCATACTTTCTTATTTTGAAAACCTGTCAAACGATGAAAAAAACAGACTGGGAGTTGTAGTGGCAAAAAAATACAATCAGGATTTGACAGCAGAACAGACAAAGAATCTTATTTTGCATTATATCACAGAGAAAAAACTATACGATCATAATCGATTTGCGCCACAATAAAAGGTAGTTTTTCTTGTGTTTTCATTTATAAAAAACATCCCAAAAAGAGCTTTCTTTTTGGGATGTTTTTATAGAATGGCTTTCATTAGAAATAGATTTAATACGTAAAAAAAAACCGTATTGTGGTAAATTAAAGCTCAAAATTATAATGTTTTTAAATTTATGTTTTTGTATTTTCGCGCTAAAATTAACCCGAATAATATGAGAAAAAATATTTTACTTATTTTGCTTGTTTTTGCATTTGCATCTTCTTCTAATGCTCAAAATTTAAAGAAAATTGTTTGTGCAGAAACCAATACTAGCAGATATAAAAGCGATAACGAAGTTCCGGATATTACAGAATATAATTTTGCCAATAACAAAATAATAACAGTAACCGAGAGTAGGGGCTATGTTTCAAAATATAGTTACAATGATAAAGGATTATTATCGCGTATTACACGAACTTATACCAAAAATCCTGATGCTGAAGATTCTATTACAGATTTTGAATACAACAATGATGGTTATTTAATAAAAGCCTATAGGTATAATGCTAAAAATGGGGTCAAAAATGATAAAGTGAATACTACTGAAACTAAATATGAGTATCAGATTAAGAATGATAAGGAATTTACAATATTAGGAAAAAGTATTTGTACTAATACTCGTAAGGCCGATTGTGAAGAAGAGATTTTTATAATGAAAAATAACGTTTTAACAGAGAATCGTAATTTTATGGACATTAAAACAGTTTCTGTATATAATTTTAAGGACGGTAATTTGGTTTCTTATAATAAAAATAAAAATAACAGAGAAAATCATACTTTGATTTATGATTATGATAATACCCCAAGTGTAAACGAAACTATTTACAAAGGTTTGTTTGGCGACAAATATTTTTATGCATTAATATGTTACAAAATGTCAATTAATAGTACGCCAGCCTTTAGTAAAAATATGATTAAATCTTCTAATCTTGAAAAAGCAATTAAAGCGCAGATAGGTATAATAACTGATAATGTTGAAACGGAATACAATTCAAATAATAAGCCTGTAAAATCTACTAATAATCAAAGTGTTCATGAAGGAGCTGAGACTAATCCAAGATCTTTGATTGTAGAAACTTATTTTTACGAGTAAATAAAAAAACATCTCAAAAAGAGCTTTCTTTTTGGGATGTTTTTTTTTGAATTAAGTATTAAAGATAATCATCAGCATTACAAAACCTCCCAAGCAAAGAACTCCAATCATATGATTGCGATTACTATTATCATCTTTTTTCTGATTGCTTCCGCTTGGTGACCAGAAACTTGAAAATGTTCTGAAATCATTATCGTTTGAAAGAGTCCATAAATTGTAACCAAGAAATCTTGCTGAAGCTCCTAAAAACTCCAGAATAATTCGCCCTAATACTATTTGCTCAAGATCCATTTTAAGCGATCTAGTTAATTATTAATCATCGGATTCAAATTTTTATCTTTATTACGCAAATCCAAACCGCCTTCGTAAACCGATTTTAGATTGGTCAAATAAAAATGCCAGCCGTTGGAACAGCCTAGCCTGATGAATTTTTTCGAATTATCGTCTGTCGGAATGTTATGATGACGAAGTTCTACAATCGTGTAACCATTTTCTTCACTCAATTTTATATCTACAAGACATGTTCCTTCAAACGTAAACTGCAATTGGTCTTTTCCGTTGGCCGAAGTGATTTTTCCTTTCATGGCATCATCATACAAATACCAAAGCCATTCATAAGCATTGCCTCCCGAAACATTTTGGTCTTTGCTGATAGGCTCCAGATTCGCATCAAAAAAAGATACTTTTTCTAGAAACCATTTTTCCAGTTCGTTCGCAATTGTCCAAGCATTGTACATGTCGCTGAGTGGCGCTTTAATGGCTATTTTTTTGGTAAAAGAAGTCCAGTCGAAGTTTTCCATGGTTTGTTTTTTCTAATTTTTTTAAATTATCTCAGCTCGCCAAAACCTGTTTTTTAGAATCGTTTGTTAATGCAATTACCAATGCAATTCCGCAGAAAAGTAAAGCAATAATGGCGCGTACAATTTCATTTCCGCCACCAACAGTTGGATTTGCAACAGCATCTTGAATGTGGAAGAAAAGTACAAAAAGTAAAAGCATTAAAGCCAAAAGTAGCGAAATAGGTTTAATCCAAAGCTTAAAAATAATCGAAATGCCCGAACAAATAAGCGCAACGCCTACAAAATAAGTCCAAAACATAGTTCCTGGCAACCATTTCGGAACCATTGTAGACACAAACTCGGCAAAAAGAAAATGACTTAAGCCAAACAAAAGCATTAAAAGCGAATAGAAAATTCGCCCAACCGGAATAAGTTTTTCTAGAAATTTGTCGAATTTGCTTTCGCTTATGTTTGCACTATAAGAACCCGCCAATACAAACGCTCCGCCGCTATAAGTGAGTTCCTCAATAGCGTTGATCCAGATTTGTGTGGCGTTGGTTTTATCGGTATTAAAAATGAAAATAAACGGAAGATGCGAAACAATAAAAGCGGCAAGAAAAGCAAAACCTAAATAAAGACATACTTTTCTGGTGTCGATAAATGTAATGGTAACGATTCCCGAAATAATAATTCCTGCCAATATTAAAATAATTCCGACAAGGATAGAAAAAATAGGATATTGATGCGCCCAAGCGGGAAAAGGGGATAAAATTTCAGATCGAAAATCTTTAATAATAAGCTGATGTACTCCCAAAGCAATAATGCCAATACCGTAAAATAAACGGCCGAGTTTAATAAGTCCTTTCATTAATAGTGGTTTTAGATAGTAAATTTGTTTTTGGTATAACCAAATATATAAATTTCTTGCTAAAATACTGATTTAGTGCAAGTTGGTTTTGTTGGATTTGTCGCTCGCCAGTTTATACACATAGTAACCATACAGTTTTGTCATTTCGACGCAAGGAGAAATCTCCGCAAGTAGCTCCGCAACAATTTTCCATATTGTAACCACAAAGTATTGTCATTTCGACGTAAGGAGACCCGAGCGTTAGCGAACTGGCGAAGCAAATCACACGAGAAATTCCGCAAAGGATACTTGCCAATCTTTGTAGAGTTACTTACGGAGATTTCTCGTTCCTCGAAATGACAAAACTAGAGGGAAATAGAATGATAAACGTTTGTTTATATACCTATTTCACTTCCGATTTCCTTTTTAAAATCAGCAAAATTATAAGAAGTGGAATAAATGAAAAATAAAAGTAAATGTGCATTACAGCATTCGTTTTTTCCGATTCAAATTCTTTTTTATTTCCTAAAAAAACTTCATCATTAATAGTGTTTCTCCAAACTTTTATGGGTTTTATATTTTCGTTTAAAATATAAGTGTCATGAAAGAAATTTGAATTGACACCATCATATATTAATTCTTGTTTCTTATCAGAATGCAATAGATTGCCTCTAATTACCGTAATATCTTTAGAAGTAGATTTTCCCATACTAGAAGATGTTTCTGTTCCAACATAAGCAGTATCTACTGCAAACAACTCTTTCTTGAGATATTTTTCAGGATTTTGAAATGCTTTATAATTTTCAAAAGGTTTTTCGAAAGTTCCCAAAACATCATTGTCGATAAGACCATGTACTAGCATCGTAACCAAAATAATAGACGAAAATATTACATGAACTAATAATGCAACTTTGGCAATTTTATATTTTTTGAAGAAAGGATGATTTTTAAGTTCCATTTTAGTTATTAATCGTAGAGTTTTTCTGCTTGTGTGAGTGTCTTGCTCATACACGTATTGTTTTTTAAATTGATTTAGATTGCGTTCACGAGCGAGAGGCTCGCGCTTGCAGAGAAGTAAAAATAAAAAAAAATACGCAAATAGCTTTTAATGCTTTTTGCGTATTTTGTTTTATACATTAATTAGAAAAACTATTTCATAATTGTTTTGAGTTGTAATTTAAAACCTTCCAGTTTAATTAAATAATATGTGGAAAATAACAATACCCATCCTATGAAAGTTAAAAATAAATTGGTTAATGAGCTTCCTGTAAATTGTAAATATTGACATAAAAAACCAAAGAATAATAGTAGGATAAAATTATACAGGATCGCATTTTTTAAACTCATTTTGATACAGCCTGTTAAAAAATTCCAATTTTCGAGATGATCCGTAATAATAATTTTTGAAGGATTAGATAAATCAATTACCACATTTTGAGAAAACTCAAGAGTTACTGTAATAATGCTGTTTCTCAATTTGTATTTATAATTGAATTTCTCTAACATTTCTATACTTTTATTTAACTCGATATTTATCATTATTGCTCGTTTTTATTTTTTAAGGATTTATAGATTCTTCTTCGTATGGAAACTCTTCGTATGGAAACTCTTCGTATGGAACCTCTTCAAAAGGTACAGCTTCATTAACAAAAAGTGAGCAAATCCCTCCTGCAATTAATGACATTGGACCGCTGTAAACAAACATTAAAGCTCCCATTGTGTCAGCAATAATTGCTTTTGATCCTGGTTGGTTATTTGTTTTTTTTGTTGGATTGCTTTTAGAAGTCCAATATTGATTTGAACTTTTCAATACATTTTCAAATACTACTAATTCATTTTGCTCATTTACTGTTAATGGATTATTTGTTTTCGATAAATAATTGGCTTTCTTGAAATTTTCAATTGCAACCATACATTGGTTATAATTCATATCATTTTCAATTATTTTGTCAACCAAACCTCCTAAACGTTTTGATACTTTATTAGAGGCATATAATTCCTCTTTTTTTGAATTCCAAAAAGAATAAATGTCAAATTTTTTTGGATCAATGTTTTGAAATGCAAGTTTTACCTCATTTGTATCCATATTTTTGAATTGATCTGGATATTTTATTTTAAGCTCAGCCAACATTTCGTCTATTATCAGACCAGTTGTTTTCCCGTCAATTCCTTTATATTTTTTATAGTATAAATCTAATGCTTCATTATGATAAAAACCATAATCAGTCAGAGGAATCTCAATCTTTTCTTTGGAATACGATTCTTTGGGATCTTGTTCTTTTGAACAACTTACAAATAAGGCATTTGCAGAAACAGCTACGAGTAAAAAAATAATTCTTTTCATTTTTATTGATATTAAAGTTAATACAATTGAAATGCTTCTTAATTCGAGTTGGATATAGAATTTCTATGAAGCACATGGAGAATTAAATTTTTATTTTGGAAGATTTTTTTGCACCTGAAGTGGTATTGACGCTAATCGTTTAATAGAATTGAATAGTTTTAATTATAAAAGTAAGTAAAAGATTGTTATTAAGAAAATTAAATGTAAGAAATATTTTCTAATCTTTTTCTATAATGCGGATTTGCAATCTGGATTGCAGGTTCGCGCTATTGGAATTTTTTATTAAACGAATTTGTATTTGTATTGATTAACTTGTTGTAAATTAGTTATTTGATTTTGTTGTCATGAACAAAAATATCAGACATTATAGCCGAATTTTCAAAGAGAATGCAGTTTTACTTAGTTATATAAGAAATACGATTAGAGAAACTGCAGAAGAACTTCATATTGATGCAAAACAACTTTCTAAATGGCGCAAAATTTATGAAAAATTTGGAAAAGGAAGTTTCCCAGGTCTAGGAAATAAAAGAGTTTATTATGAAAATAAGAAAATCTACGAATTAGAAAAGGAGCTTTCAGAATCCGAACTTAGATTAGAAATACTAGAAAAAGGATTAAAATATATATATCAAGGTAAACACGTACTATGTAATTTTATACATCAAAATAGAGATAAATATCCTTTATACAAAATGTGCGAAGTTTTAGGCGCTTCTCATTCCACCTACGATTTATGGATAAAACAACCTTTTTCGAAAACAGAAACTCGTGTCTATTTACTGAAAAAAGAAATAAGTTCTATATTTTTTCAATTTGAACAATATAAAGGAGCAATATTGATTACGAGAGAACTACACAGTCGTGGATTTCAAATTTCTAAAGGACAAGTATCGTTTTGGATGAAAGAGCTTGGTTTGCGAAGTAAAGTAAAAAAGAAATTTATTGCTACAACCAATTCAAAACATAATTCATGTATTGCTCCAAATATTTTAAACAGACAATTTAAAGTAGATAAACCTTCTAAGGTATGGGTTTCAGATATAACTTATATTCGGATTGATAGAAGGTTTTCATATCTCACTGTTGTCATGGACTTGTATGAGAGAAAAATAATAGGATGGCATTTGAGTTTTGGACTTTCTACCAAGGTTACGACTTTACCTGCTTTTGAAAAAGCAATAGTTAATCGTTCAGTTTCAGAAGGATTAATATTTCATTCTGACAAAGGAATTCAGTATGCAAATAAGTTGTTTACTGATAAATTAATTGAACATAATTGTAAACCAAGTATGAGTAGAACAGGCGACAGTTATGATAATGCTGTTGTGGAAAGTTTTTTTAATACATTAAAGAGAGAAGCAATTTATAAACAGACAAAATTACTAACAACACGCGAGATGAAAATAGTAATATTTGATTATATAGAAAACTGGTATAATAAGAAAAGAATACATTCCAGTCTTAATTATAAGACAATTGAGGAGTTTAATAATTTTAACTATGAAAAAGAGGAGAATACATTATAATCGAGATTTCAAGTTAAAAGCTATTCAACTAAGCTATGAAAATGGAAGTGTAACTCGGACGGCAAAAGATTTGCAAATAAGTCTAAAATCTTTGTCTTTGTGGCGAAATATTTTAAAAAAGAATGGAGATATAAGTTTTCCTGGTAAAGGGAATCCAATTTTAAGTTCTGATGACAAAAAGATTAAAGTGCTTAAAAAAAGATTAAGAATATAAATCTAAAGTTTGAAATTATTGCAAATGCTAGGGAATTTATTGTTTGTGGGAAACCTTGTATTTTTCAATTTATTGCAGAAAATCAAAGAAATTATTCTAAAGAATTAATGTGCAAAACATTAGGTACAAATACAGTAAGTTATAGAGCATGGAAAAAAAGTTCCCTCACAGAAAAGCAAAAACGTAAAATTATTTTAAAAAATAAGATAAACTCCATTTTTGTCGCTTCAAGAGAAACTTATGGATGTTATCGAATTGCTGTAGAACTTGAAAAATGTGGATATTTAATATCGCCTATTACAGTATTAAGATATATGAGAGAATTAGGAATATACGTTTCAATTAAAAAAAACAATCAAGCTATTAGAAAAACAGAAATTACAAATCTTTAATCAATTCACTTGGATGAATTTTTAAAGCTTGTGCAATTTTAAACAAAGTGCTTACTTTCATTTCTTGCGAGCCTTTAATGTATTTTCTTAGACTTTCAACATCCATTTCTGCATCATGAGCAACCTCTCGTCGCTTGAATTTCTTTTCTTCAATTATATCTTTAATCTTGATTCCTAGGTCTTTTACAACTTCTGGAATTTCACTTTTTCTTTCTCTTTTCATAGAAATGAAATTACAAGTAATCGATTGTTTTTAAGTGAATGTAAAAGAGGGGTTGTATGTTACTGATTTTTTATATATTTGTTTAAAATTGTAAATTAAATCTTATATATAAATGGAAGCACAAAATAGAGAAAGAGCCGAAGAATTGTTAGAATTAATAAATAAAGGAAGGTATTTCACCAAACTAAAACCAGTGCCAAAAGAAACCAACTCGTTTACCATACCGCTAAAAGTATCTTCGTATAACGAAGTAAATCTAATGGTTTCAGATTTGCTAAAAGCAAGTCTTATTTTGCTTAATCCAGATGCAAACGGTTTGTCGAGTTTTACAAAAGACAATAATGTCAATGTAATGACTTTGCTTGAAATTGCCTTGCAATTATTGCCAGAAGATGAAATGGAGTTGTTGGATGATTTGTGTAAATTTTCGCTAGAACACTAATTTGATTTGTTTTTTCGACGCTGCGCAATCCCGAAAGCTTTCGGGACTGACGTTATATCACTCGTGCTTATAAAAAATCATTTTAGAAAGATTCGTAAAAAGTCGGGAGACTTTTGAGTGGTTTTCGGATTCATAAGAAACAAAAAAAAACGCAAAGTCAGAGACATTTGCGTAGCTTTTAAGTTGAAGACTTCGGGGAGCGGGGCTGCGCAAATGTCTCTGACTTTGTGCCATTTTCGCTATCGTTAATTTGAAAACAGAAACTTCTCAAAGTCTCCGACACTTTGGGAAGCTGGGAAACGATATTTTTTATTCACAATCGCATTTGTAATTAAAAATATATTTGTGAAAACGTTCTCCATAAGAATTACTATCGTTATAATCTCCAAATTGGAAATAATTCCAATTCATATTAGAAATTCCACAGAAAATATATGTGCTAGTTTTGTAGCTATATTCATTTTCTTTTATTTCAGCAATAACATAAGTTTTATAATTGTATTCATACGCAGTTACTTTATAAAGCCATGACGAATCCAATATGTAATTAGATAAACTAGCTTTTTGGTAACCTTTATCTATAATATATTCATATAAAGCTTGACAGCTTACTTCTTGTGATTGTTGATTATAATTTTGATATACTCGCATCAAATTGTTATTAGATGTTGATTTGTAGTTAGATGTACTAACTTGTGAATATCTATTTTGACACAGCATGTTTGTTGTAATCAAAATGAATAAAATTATAATTTTTTTCATATTTCTATATTTTTGTTTAGTTTTTAGAAATTTCACTAGATTTCTAGTTTAAACGTTTCCTTCTTAATTGTTTTTGAAAATTATTAGTTTTTTGTTACAAATGATTGACGTTATTAGTAGTCTTATCTCTTAGGAGGTGGAGGAGGTATATGTTTTCTTGATCCTCCGTCTTCACGAGGTGGCACTTGTCTTGGTTTTGAAGGCACAGATTTTGGCTGTGGTGTAGGTTTTGGATTTTGAGGACTATCATTTCTCATTGTTGACAAGGATTTTTAGTTTTTGGCCTTCTATAAAGAACTTTTTTTATAATAGAAGTGTCTACTTTACCATTGTTATTAATAAATATAGGGTTATTTTCTATACTAATTGGAGGAGTATTGTATTTACTCTCAACTGTATTTACATAATTACCGGTAGATTCATTTTTTTTATTTTTATATAAAAAATTTATCGAAAAAAAAAGGCTTATAAACAATAAACCTAAACACATAATGATAGTAGATATTCTGTTTATTAGCTCTAATTCTCTAATTTTTCTAATGTAAATTTTAAATATTTCTTCCTCTTCCTTTTTTTTTGAAAGAACTTCTTCAAGTTTTAAAATTAAATTACTTGTACTGCTTGTTACTAGACGGTTATAATATACTTGCAATAGAATTGTAAGAAATAAAAGTGCCCAGCCAATAATTAATATGAAATTAAATAATGTTCCTTGTGAAGAAACAATATTATCACTAAAGGTCATGCTAATTGTTAAAGCTCCGCCAGAAAGTCCCATTATTATTTTTTGGTATTCTTTCTGGGTATCCAATTTATGTTCAATTAATTTCTCATAATAATTTGTGAGTTCTTTTAATCTTTCTTCTTTCATTTTTTTGTAAATAGTTAATATAGGTTTTTAATTTATTCAGCTTCGCAGACATAACGATAAACTGCGCTCATAATCGTTCCAGGTATTACTTTATCGTTATAAGAATCAATGTAAATTTTCTGAATTACTTTTCCATTTCGATCATAGATAACTCCGTCAGAAGTAGAGTATCTTTTCTCGGCACAATCTAATTTATAAAATTGTACACTGGAGTCGCCACCTGTTTTAACTAATTGACCTTTTTTATTTTTAACTGTTTTAGTTGGATTAATCATTTTTAACCAAAACTCTTTCATGTCATCATTCCCTTTTTCAAGATAAAGATATATTTCAGTTCCATCTTTTGCAGAAGTTACATACTGAAATTCATCATTTTGAGAAAATGATCTGCTATAAACTATAAAAAGTAAAATAGTAAATAATATTTTTTTCATATCCTTGATTTAAAAAACAAACATCGTATTTATTCTAAAATAAGAACCAAGTAAATTCACCTGATTTAATCTCCTATTTTATATTCTTGAATATCTTGAGAGTTATCGTCGAAGGTTTGAATAATTTCAAGCTTGTTGTCTTTTTCGACAAAAGTTATTTTCTCATCATATTTTGAATCCCTCCATCTTCCGTCAATGTTTGCCCAAAGAATTTTATTTCCATCGATCTTTATTTTATAATCAAATTTCTGATGATCAGATTTTCTAATGTAAGACACGAAATATAATTCGTCTTTTTTCCTCACTTTAATTATTTTTGATGATTGTCCCATAATAGAAGCCATTGTATAGCGAGCAATATCTTCATAAGTAAAGTTCTTTAAAGTTATTTCTTCCTTTTCTTTAATTTTTGGAATTTCAGTTTCAACTGTTAAATTGGTTTCAGTTTGTTCTTTCTGATTACAGCTAAAAATTAAAATAAGAAACAGGCAACATGTTAGTGATTTCATATGTAATTCAATTTTGTTTTTATGTAAAATTTATTTGCTAAAAGTAATTGCATTATATTCAATTACATTACGGAAAACCGTAAACGCAATTATGAAAACCAAAGCCCTAGCCCTGATAGAAGCGGCATCCTTTTTAGGCAAACGAAAAAGAGCTTATTAAACTGTAAATGTTTTGCCTAAAAAGATAGTAGTCCCGATAGCTATCGGGACAGGAAACAGCTCCTAAAAATCATTACAATTCCACTAAATATTCAACTTAAATTCCCCAAAAAAGGAAGACTAGAATTTTCAATAAAAATTTTGTAATTTTGCCGTCCAATAAAAGGAATTAGAAAATGTTAGATAGACTTCAATATGTAAAGCAGCGTTTCGATGAGATTTCGGATTTGATTATTCAGCCGGATGTTATTTCTGATCAAAAACGTTATAAGCAGCTTAACCAAGAATATAAAGGGATAAAAGCGCTTGTTGAAAAGAGAGAAGAGTACATCATAATTTTAGCAAACATCGACGAAGCAAACGAAATTATTGCTGACGGAAGCGATGCTGAAATGGTGGAAATGGCCAAAATGCAATTGGATGAAGCAAAAGAACGTCTGCCAGAATTGGAGGAGGAAATCAAATTTATGCTTATTCCTAAAGATCCTGAAGACGCGAAAAACGTAATGGTGGAGATCCGCGCCGGAACGGGTGGGGACGAAGCGAGTATTTTTGCTGGTGACTTGTTTAGAATGTACACGAAATATTGCGAATCTATGGGATGGAGATCATCTGTTGTAGATATGAACGAGGGTACTTCTGGAGGTTTCAAAGAGGTTATTTTTGAGGTTACTGGAGAAGATGTATACGGAACTTTGAAGTTTGAAGCGGGTGTTCACCGTGTACAGCGTGTTCCGCAGACAGAAACTCAAGGTCGTGTGCATACATCGGCTGCAACGGTTATGGTTTTGCCAGAAGCAGAGGAGTTTGATGTTCAGGTAGATATGAACGATGTTCGTGTAGATTTCTTCTGTTCGTCTGGACCTGGAGGACAATCGGTAAATACTACGAAATCGGCTGTACGTTTAACGCACATTCCAACAGGTTTGGTGGCGCAATGTCAGGATGAGAAATCGCAGCACAAGAATAAAGATAAAGCTTTGATGGTATTACGTTCTCGTTTGTACGAAATGGAATTGGCCAAAAAGCAGGAAGAAGATGCTAAAAAACGTAGTTCTCAAGTAAGTTCTGGAGACCGTTCGGCAAAAATCCGTACGTATAACTATGCGCAAGGTCGTGTAACCGATCACCGTATTGGTTTAACGCTTTACGATTTAGGAAATATCATGAATGGCGATATTCAGAAAATCGTTTCTGAGCTTCAGTTAGTTAATAATATGGAGAAATTGAAGGAAGCTTCTGAGGTGTACTAATTGTACATAGTTTCAAAGTGACAGAGATGCAAAGGTTCAGAGGTTTTTCTCTGGAGTGATTTATATAAACAGAAAAGCCAAACTTATGTTTGGCTTTTCTGTTTTTGATTATAAAGAAAAAATTGCAAATTTTTTCAAAACCTCTGAACCTTTGCATCTCTGCTACTTTGAACCTAAAAAGAAAGAACCTTCTTTCTTTTTATATCGTTCTTATAATCTTATACTTTCATCGAAAAAACTTAACATACATATCATTTGTTAAATTTTTTATTACTGTTTTTTGTTTCATATTTGTCATGCTAAAACAACCAACTAACATTAATTTATGAAGAAAACTTTACTCTTATTTTGCTTCTTTGGAAGCTTTTTTTATGCGCGGTCGCAATCGTATTTCGGATTCAGGGATGATAATTATGCTGGAATTCAGAGTGCTATATTTAATCCGTCTAATATTGTTGAGTCGAAGTATCGCGCCGATGTGACGCTTTTCTCGGCAAGCGGAACGGGACAAAATGATTTGTACGGAATTAATATTTTAGATGCATTAGACGGCGATTATGATTTGGCAACCGATGCGAGCAAAAATTTTAAATCGAACAACAGAGGAAATTTTAATGTCGATATTCTTGGACCTTCTTTTATGATGAATATTACGCCTCTGCATAGCGTGGCGCTTTTTACGCGTGTGCGAAGCGTTTCGAATCTCGTTGGCATAAACGGACAGCTTATTGATGAGGTGAACAAAGATATGGATGCTTCGAATAGTTTTTTAATCACAGGAGGGAATCCGAATAGTGTTACAAATTCTTGGGCGGAGATAGGAGCGAGTTATGCAACGGTTCTGTTAGATCGTGACGATCATTTTGTAAAAGGCGGAATTACTTTAAAATACTTAATGGCGGGAGTAAACGGCTACATTAACGGAAGTGATTTGAGTGTAGCGTTCAATAAAAACAATGCAAATCCTGCTGCGAGCGAATATCTTTCGACAGGAACGATTAGAACTGCCGCAAGTTACGATTATGCAAACGGCGATGATCCAAAGTTTGATGCAGCTTCGGCTGGAGTAGGTGTCGATTTGGGTTTTACATACGAATACCGCACCAACTGCCATACGTGCGAAGGAAATCGTTATAAGTTTAAAGCAGCGGCTTCTGTAACCGATATTGGAAAAGTAAATTATAAAAACATAATCGAGAATACTTATAATATTACAGGAAAAGTGACGCAGCAAGATATTGACGATGCAGATGATATTTTTGATTTTTTCGATTCAAACTATACTAAAATTTCATCTAAGAAAGGAGTAAAAGCAAATCTTCCGACGGCTTTGCACACCAATTTTGACTGGAACATCGATCAGAGGTTTTATTTGAATCTAAGTGGTGATTTTAGCCTTGTAGATGCCAAAAAAATAAACGGAACTGCAATTGCCAATTCGGTTACTTTTACGCCTAGATACGAAACGAGACAATTCAGTTTCTACGTTCCTGTAACGTACATGCAATACAGCGGAACAACAATCGGAGCAGGTTTTAGAGCTGGACCAATATTTATTGGCTCAGGTACTCTTTTTTCCAGTCTATTCTCGAACAATACAAAAGGCTGTAATATTTATGCCGGTCTTAAAATACCGATTTATCAGGATTATAGATAAAGGTTCTGAGATACTAAGGTTCTAAGGTTTTGTGTCTTTTAGTTTAGTATAACAAAAAACAGCATCACAAAGTGATGCTGTTTTTTTTACTTTTTCTTTAATACCAAGTCAAGGTAAAAAGATTCGCAGAATCTTAAAAAAAACTTAGAACCTTAGTATCTCAGAACCTTAGCAACTTTAAAAAAAAAGCTATATCCCTAAAAATACTCTCGTATATTCAAAACATTTATATAGATTCGAGTAAACGTATACACCATTTTTTATTACTATTTCGCTAAATTTTTCCATAATAATTAAATTAAGTTAGACAAATTACTCTCTAGACGGTTCGTATTGTGATGATTCTTCTTCTTCTTCTTCAGAAGATTCATTATGAGGTTTCGAAACCAGATTGGTTACAATAAGCTGAACGACAGAACCCAGGATTCCTTTGAACATCGAATCGCCTTTTCCGACAATAAATCTTTTTGCCAGATAACCAATTCCGATACTAATTGCCGACTGAGCGATATGACTTTTAAAACCAACAGTTTCGTTAATTTCCTCCACTGTATTTCTAATTAGATTAATAGGTTTTAAATTGTTTTTAATCTCTTCGATTTCGTCTTTTATGTCGCACCATTCTTTATCTTGGCGAACTTCTAATTCCTCAATTCTTTGATTTAACTGATCAATATTGTAAATGGCTTCCATAGTCTTTTATGTTTATTAATAATTAAATCAGTTTTTTGTTTCTTTTAGAATACTGGAGATAATCGTATTTCCAATTGGTGTTTTTATCAATTTATGATGTGATTTTACCACAATAATTACGACGATTAAATAGAATAGCGCCATGATAAAAAAGCCATAATAATACTCTCCAAGTTCTTTACCAATCCATAAACTAATTCCGATATTTAGGAACAAAGTAAAAAATGCAACAACAATACCAATCGCTATCTTAGATGCCAACGATGATACACCATCGGCAACAGAACACACTGTTTTTAGTTTAAGTAATTCTAAACTTGTTTTAGCATAGTTCTCTGCTTTCTCATAAAGATTTAAATTCTCGTTTGTTGTTGCATTTGGTTCCATGATATAAGGTTTTATGGTTTTGAAAATTTCACTAATTAATACTTGCGATTAATAGTTTGATTTTACTGTTTTAACATCGTCTTTTAGCGTGTTGTAATCTTCTTTAACTTGGTTAAGTTTAGATTTTCCTTCTTCGATAATTTCTTTACCGTTTGAAGAGATTGTACTTACGATGCCATCAAATTTTGATTTCAGGTTATCTCCGTAATCTTTTGATTTATCTTTGATTTTTTTTCTTGTGTTCGATCCTTTATCTGGTGCAAATAAAACACCTATGAATGCTCCCGCCGCTGCGGCTCCTAAAATTCCTAAAATTGTGCTACTAGTTTTCATAATAATTAATTTAATGGATTAATATTTAATAATTTGTTGATTTAATAAATTGTGATTTTTAAACTTCTCGACCTTTAATAAGTCGAAGCAATACGGCAATAATGGCAATTACCAAGAGAATATGGATAATACTTCCGAAACTGTAAACAAAGAACCCTAAGGCCCAAAGTATCACCAGAATCACTGCGATTGTATATAATAAATTTGACATGGTTTTTTATTTTAGCGGTTAATAATCAATTCTCGTTTAGTTTAACTTATAAGAAAGGTATAATGTAAGGTTGCTGTTTTTTGCATCAGGAAATGTGTATGTCGTTCCTGCAACCGTTCTTTCTTTACCCACAGTCGTTAAACCATAATTGTAACGCAATCCTACGCTAATTGGGTTAAAATCAACTCCAACACCTGCAGAAAGACCAGCATCAAATTTGTTTAGATCGTCTGTGTCAATATCTTGGTCAAAATCAACAGTACCGTTTCCGCTTACTTTAGAACTTACTAGATAAGAAGCATAACCACCGGCGTGAATGTTAAAGTTTTTTGTAACATTAACTCGCACTAAAAGTGGAAGCTCGATATAATTAAGTCTAAATTTTGCATCCCCACTTGCAAAAGCGTTGTTGTATTCTAATTTTGCCCCTTTTGTGGTAAACAAAAGCTCTGGCTGAATGGCTACAAAATCTGAAATAGGAAGTGTAGCATAAACCCCGGCGTTGAAACCGTATAAGACATTGTTGTCATCTACATTGTCTCCGCTATCGTAAAGGTTAGACATATTGAATCCTCCTTTTACACCGAATTCGGTATTTACATTATTGTCCTGAGCATGCAGCATTCCAAATGAAGCTGATAAAAAAAGTGTTAAGGCGCATAAAAAATTGGCTTGTAATTTCATAGTAAAAAATTTAGTTAATAGATAAATAATAGGCGTTTATACATTTTGTCTTTTTATTCGTTCAGTCTCTCGTAAGAGTCTATATTGTTGTGGCAAAAAGCGAAGAACAAGTTCGAGAATTTCTTTATCGTTTGTTTCTCTAGAAATTGCTTCGAGTAACTCAATTTGGTTGCAGATCGCATCTGTCATACCATTTAGATAAATGCTGTTAAAATCATAACCGTTGGCATCAATGAGGTTGTACAGGTCTCGTTTGTGCGTGGCATTTATTTCAGTAATGACAATGAGCTTCGATGTGGCCATTTTGGTTATCGCTTCCAGTAATTGACTCTCTTGAACTTCTATTCTTTTGCTTAATTCCTGAACAATTACATCTGAACTTTTTTGTTGTGCAATTTGACTTTTTGAAATAATAGACTTACTAACATTCGCCGTAGATATAAAAAAGAAAACCTCTGTTTCTTCTCTGTCATTTTTTGCAAAAGCTTGGTTCTTCAAAGTATTTTCGATCGGATTAATTTTTCTGCAAGAGGTGATGCATAGAATTAAAAGGAATGAAAAAAGAACTCTAAAAATTGAAGCTTTTAAGGGGGGAATTGCTTTCATTATTACTTCCTAAAGTATTACATTACAAAGATGCTAACGAATGAAAGATTTTACTTTACAGCATAAAAAAGAAACGTTATATAATTCCCATAATGGATTTATATAACGCTTTTTATGTGTTTTTTTAATGAAGTTTAATCGGGCAGAAACACCGTAAATACTGAACCTTTTCCTAAAGTGCTATCGGCAATTATGTGACCTTTGTGGTTCTCTACAATCTTCTTGCAGATCGCTAATCCGATTCCGGTTCCAGGATAATCTGTTTTAGAATGAAGACGCTGAAAAAGAATAAAAATGGTTTCTTTAAACTGAGGGTCAAATCCCATTCCGTTATCTGTAAAAGTGATTTTATGAAACTTCTTTATAGACTGTTCTAATATTTCTGGATATTCTGATGAACTAACTTTTTCGCTTGAAATAGAAATCTGAGGTTCAGTATCGGGCTGGCTGTATTTTAATGAATTTCCAATTAAATTGATAAACAGCTGTTCGATCTGATACGGAATTACAGAAAGCTTCGGAAGTTTTCCAATTCGCTGAATAACGGCTTTCTTTTCTTCGATAATTTCTGCCAATTCAGATTCAGCATTGTCTAGAAGTTCATTAAGATTCATTTTAATGAATTCCTTTTTGGTAGTATTGGTTCTTGAAAACAAAAGAAGGTCGTCTATTAAAACACGCATTCTTTTTGCCGAACTTTCTATTTTGGTAATGTAATTTTTTCCGCTTTCAGACATCACTTCTTTATCTGCGCTGGAAACTCTCGAAATAAAAGTCTGTATTTTTCTAAGCGGTTCTTGCAAATCGTGACTTGCAACGTGGTTGAAAGAAGCCAATTCTTTATTGCTTTTCTCCAGTTCTTTATTTCGTTCCTGAAGTTCGATATTCAAAAGATGTTCGTCTGTAATGTCAAAATTGATCCCAAGCAAGATTTTACTTCCCTGCTGATCTGTTACCAATTTCCCTGTGGTTTTAAAATAACGGACTTCAAAATCTGGACGTACAATTTTATAATACACAAACGGAAGATGTTTCTTTTCTATAATTCCGTCAATTGCTTTTGCAACAGATTCTTTATCGTCTGGATGAACATATTTTATAAGTGTAGCTTTGTTTGGCGCAAAAGATCTCGGTTCGAGACCTAATAATCGGAATTGGTTGTCTGAAAAGTCAATTTTATCAGAATCCAAATCCCATTGCCAAGTGCTGAATTTACCAATATTTTCAGACTCAGAAATTAAACCTGTCGAAATTAAAAGTTTTTTATTGAATACTTTCAAGCGTTCAAAATCACGGCTAATTTGACGATATGCCAATAAAATAAAACTCAAAGCCACCAGAAATAGTGAAATAGAAAAAAGCGGACTCAAAGAGATTTCCGAATCGTAAATTTTTAGTCTTTTCTTTAGAAAGTCTTTCTCTATGTCATTCATTTCATCCACTTTAAAACGGATGTTTTCCATTAGAATACGGCCGCCAAACATATGATTGTCCAGCTTTCTTTTGTCGTACGTTTTAGGATCGCTGTATTTTAGACAGTTTTCAAAAGAGACAAAACGCTGGGTAATGAGTTTGAAAAGTTTCTGGAGATTATCCTGCTGTTTCGGATTATCGGCAGTGAGTTTTTTTAAAGTGATAAACGAAGTATTTACCTTATCTCGAGAATAAATATACGGAGTTAAAAAACGGGCATTGCGCGTAATAATATACCCGCGCTGGCCCGTTTCTGCATCTTTTATTGCCGACATTAAGCGTTCGAGCTGAATGTTGATTTCGTAAGTATGCATAACCAGTTTGCTCGATTCATTCAAGTCCTGGTTATGTTTGTAAGCAATTGAAGAAAGGAATAACAGAATGAAAACTGCGATTACAAAAATAACTCTCAAAGAGTTTGAAGAATTAAAATTTGGTATCCACTTCATTATTGGAATGCTTTTATTTTAGTCGAAGCAAGAAATTATCACGGTTTAGACCAGAAGTATGATAATGCCAGTTTACAGTCACGACTTCATTAATTATTTTTTTTAACGTATTGAAATCGCTTGGCTTTTTGATATAAATATTGGCGCCTTGAATAAAGGTATCTTCGATATCCTCTTCTGAAGAAGAAGTAGAATAGATTGCAATGATTATATCTTTTAAATGATCCGTTTTTTTGATTTCAATCAAACATTCTTTACCTGTTTTCTTAGGCATGTTTAAATCTAGAAACAAAATATCTGGAAGTTTATTGTTTGTGTCCATTAAATGATCCATAAGCTGCATCCCGTCGTGAACAAAATTTACATTCGTTTGTATTTTTATTTCTTCAAAAGCATCTTTAAAGAAAAGACGGTCATCTTCATCGTCATCGGCCAATAAAATGTGTAATGCGTTTTTTTGCATTTTAATGTGGTATTTGGGTTTTTATTTTAAATTTTCTCTTCGTTTCTTAATAATTCTCTGAAAAGCAGATGGAGTAATGCCAGTTGTGTTTTTAAACTGAGTACTCAAATGCGCAACACTCGAATAATTAAGTAAAAAAGCAATCTCAGTCAAACTCATTTCGTTAATGATAATAAGCTGTTTTGCTCTTTCAATTTTCTGTAAAATAATAAAGTTTTCTATAGAAGAATAAGTTACTTCTGAGAAAACATTAGATAAATATCCGTAACTGTGGTTTAGCTTTTCTGCCAAAAATACAGAACTTTTATAATTATTGCTGTCGTCCATAAATACAAGTTCGATAATCGCATCTTTGATTTTTTGGACTAATACACTTTTTTGATTTTCAACTACTTCAAAACCACACGGAGCCAATTTAGTTTTTAAATTGTCTAGCGCTTCGGCATCAAGATTGTCTTCAATCTCAATTTCGCCAAATCCCAGAGTTGTAAAATTTACATTGTTTTGTTCCAGATTTTGTTTCAAATAAAGAGAGCAAATAGTATTAATGTCGAACTTTATAAATAGTTTCATTTTATAGAAATTTGGTTAAAGATACTTAATTTATTTGGTGTTTTTGCTTTTAATTAGCACAGAATTACCTCAAAATACGATTTTAAAATAAAATTTTCAAAAAAATACCGTCTAATATTTTTACTAGACGGTATTTCCCTGATTGAGTTGTAAGGATTTACAATTCTGACAGGATTTGATGAAATTCCTCTTTTGTTTTTCCCAATTTCTGCTGAAGTCTTCCGTACATTTCGTCTTCTTTTCCTTCAGCAAACATCAAATCATCATCTGTTAGTGTTGCAAACTTTTGTTTCAGTTTACCTTTCAGCTCATTCCAGTTTCCTTTTATTTCAGTAGTATTCATGATATCTCTTTTTTTGTATTTTATTGTATTGTAAAATTGCAAATTCTAAATCAGGTTTATGTTACATTTATTTTCCCGACTGTTGCATAATTTTCATTTTAATAGAGAATGAAAATCAATTCATAACTCAAAACTACGCCTGATATCTTCTTAATATCCAAGCCATTTTTTCATGTTCTTGCAGTAATCCCGTCACAAAATCGGCTGAGCCAGCATCGTTGGTTTCGTTTTCAAAAACCGGAATATAATCTCTAAATTCTGTTACCAGCTGTTCGTGATTTTCTAGAAGTTCAGATAACATGTCTTTTTGTGAAGCGTATTCTTTTGGAGATTCTTTTAAAGTCGAATTATCAATAAACTCCTTCATTGTTCCAATTGTTTTTTCTCCCAGCTGATTAATGCGTTCTGCAACTTCATCAATTTGGGCTTCAAGAATGCGGTATTGCTCTTCAAACAATTTGTGCAGTTCCATAAAACTATTTCCAGAAATGTTCCAGTGAAATTTTCTTGTTTTTACATATAAAGTCATTTCATTGGATAAAATCGTGGCCAGTATAGAAGCGCTCTTTTTTAAGTTTTTTGGTGTAATTCCGATATTTGGGCTCATAATTGTCTTTTTAATGGTTTATTTCAAAGTTACTTTTGATTCTAATTTTTTTCTTACACAATTTTTGATAGATGTTATAGGAATTCAATGTTAATGAGATAATTTAGAATAAAGTATGATTAATGTCACCCTGAGCAGAGTCGAAGGGCGCAAAGAGGCTTCGACTCCGCTCAGCCTGACAACGTAACAAAAGGTGCAACCTGAAACCTGAAACTTGAAACTAATAATTTTATTCGTAATTTTGCGCCACTATTAAAACAGAATATGACAACACAACAACTACACGAACAAATTCTTCAAAAAAAATCATTTTTATGCGTTGGATTAGATCCAGATCTAACTAAAATGCCAGCACATTTATTAGAAACAGAAGATCCTATTTTCGAATTTAATAAAGCAATTATTGATGCAACACACGATCTGACTGTTGGCTACAAACCAAATACGGCATTTTTTGAAGCTTACGGAATAAAAGGATGGATGTCTTTGCAAAAAACAATCAATTATATCAACGAAAATTATCCTGATATTTTTACGATTGCCGATGCAAAACGTGGCGATATTGGGAATACTTCGAGTATGTATGCCAAAGCTTTTTTTGAAGACTTGAATTTTGATAGTGTAACCGTTGCTCCTTATATGGGAAAAGATTCTGTAGAACCTTTTTTAGCTTTCGAAAACAAGCATACAATTATGTTAGCTTTAACTTCAAATGAAGGTGCTTTCGATTTTCAGACTTTAAGTACAAACGGAAAGGAATTATACAAGCAAGTTCTAGAAACTTCTAAGACTTGGAAAAACAGCGAAAACTTAATGTACGTTGTTGGCGCAACCAAAGCAGAATATTTTACTGAAATTAGAAAAATTGTTCCAGACAGTTTCTTATTGGTGCCTGGAATTGGCGCTCAAGGCGGAAGTCTGTCTGAAGTGTGCAAATATGGAATGAATGATAAAGTTGGTCTTTTGGTAAATTCTGCAAGAGCGATTATTTATGCGTCAAAAGGAACCGATTTCGCTGAAAAGGCTAGAGAAGAGGCATTATCAGTTCAAAAAGAAATGGCAACTATTATTGACAGCAGATTTTAATTAAATAGAAAACAGATTTAACCGCAAAGTTCGCAATCCCGATAGCTATCGAAATTGCGAACTTTGCGGTTAAGAAACACAATTTAAATAAATGAAACAATTAACAGATCAGCTTGGTACTATTCATTCTTTTGAAATAGCTCCAAAACGTATTATTTCGCTTGTTCCTTCACAAACTGAATTATTGTATGATTTAGGTTTAGAAGAAAAAATTATCGGAATTACGAAGTTTTGCGTTCATCCGTTTCATTTTAAATCTACCAAAAAGACTGTTGGCGGAACGAAGAAAATTCACTTCGAAAAAATAAAGCTTTTAGAGCCAGATATTATTATCTGCAACAAAGAAGAAAACACGCCTGAGATTGTAGAACAGTTAAGTGCAATTTGTCCAGTTTGGGTTACAAATATTGTTTCTATTGAAGATAATTTCCAAATGATTTCAGATTTCGGACAATTATTCAATTGCAGAACCGAAGCGCAGAAATGGAACGACAAATTGGCTTTTGCATTAAGCGATTTCAAAAATTATATCCAAGATATAAAAGAAAAGAAAGCTGCCTATTTTATTTGGAAAAATCCATACATGGTTGCAGGAAATGATACTTATATAAATGAGTTGCTAAAACTCAATCATTTTAAAAATATCTACGAAGACAAAGGTCGTTATCCTGAAATCGAATTAAAGAAAATGCGTTTAGAAGGAGATCCAGATATTGTATTTCTTTCATCAGAACCTTATCCTTTTAAAGAAGAAGATGCTTTTGAAATTGGAAGATTTACACATCACGCCAAAACCATTTTCGTAGACGGCGAAATGTTCTCATGGCACGGAAGCAGATTGCTAAAAGCGTTTTCGTATTTCAAATTACTGCATGAAAGATTGAAGAATTAGTTTTGTTTCAAGTTTCAAGTTTCAGGTTTCAAGTTTCAGGTTTCAAGTTTAACCGCAAAGAGCGCAATCCCGATAGCTATCGGGAACGCAAAGTTCGCAAAGTTTTTTAGACAAAGCTTTGCGAACTTTGTGCTTTATACAAAGCCTAATAAATGAAAAAACTTTGCGCTCTTTGCGTTAAAATTATGTTCAAAGTAAAGCAACTTGAAACCTGAAACCTGAAACAAATAAAACTTTTAACCAAAAAAAGAATGCCGACATCTCGAAGACGTCGGCATCATTTAACTAACCAAAACCAAAATAATAAATAACCAGTTTATTACATTACAAATGTCCGACATATATCAAACTTATGCTGTTAAGGTCTTGTTATTACTTTGTTGGATATAAGTTAATGTTTAAAAGATTGTATTTTTTTAACCGCAAAGAGCGCAATCCCGATAGCTATCGGGAACACAAGGTTCGCAAAGTTTTTTTACACAAAGCTTTGCGGACTTTGCACTTTATACAAAGCTTAATAAATGAAAAAACTTTGCGCTCTTTGCGGTAAAATTATGTTCAAACTAAAGCAACTTGAAACCAAGAAAAACCTGAAACCTGAAACTAAACTTTTATAAAAAAAGAATGCCGGCATCTCGAAGAAGCCGGCATCATTTAACTAACCAAAACCAAAATAATAAATAACCAGTTTATTACATTACAAATGTCCGATATATATCAATCTTATGCTGTTAAGGTTTTGTTATTACTTTGTTGACCATACGTTAAGATTTGTCAAATCGCTGTTTTGAGCATTCAGCATCATAGAATAATCTTTAGTTATTAAAATATAATAACAATCAATTTTACTTATGAATATGCTAAGGATAAGTTTGTATATTTGATAAAACGTTAAAAATCAGCAAAATGGAATCAAACAAAAAATTAACAACTGCAACCGGAACTCCCGTTCCAGACAATCAAAATATTCAAACAGCTGGCCCTCGTGGACCTGTTTTATTACAAGATTTTTGGTTCTTAGAAAAGATGGCACATTTTGACCGAGAAGTGATTCCGGAAAGAAGAATGCATGCCAAAGGATCTGGAGCCTACGGAACTTTTACTGTTACACACGATATTACCAAATATTCAAAAGCAGACTTGTTTTCTGAAATTGGAAAAAAGACAGAAATGTTTGTCCGTTTTTCAACTGTTGCAGGAGAAAGAGGCGCTGCTGACGCCGAAAGAGACATACGTGGTTTCGCGATGAAATTTTATACAAATGAAGGAAATTGGGACTTGGTTGGAAATAATACGCCTGTTTTCTTTTTCCGTGATCCAATGAAATTTCCAGATTTGAACCACGCTGTAAAACGCGATCCAAAAACCAATTTAAGAAGTGCTGATAATAATTGGGATTTTTGGACTTTGTTGCCAGAAGCTCTTCATCAAGTTACAATTGTAATGAGTGACCGAGGAATTCCGAGATCGTATAGAGAAATGCACGGTTTCGGAAGTCATACTTTTAGCTTTATTAATTCGCAAAACGAAAGACATTGGGTAAAATTCCATTTAGTTTCGCAACAGGGAATCGAAAATTTATCTGATGAAGAAGCTGCTAAGTTAGTAGGAGGAGATAGAGAAAGTCATCAAAGAGATTTGTTTAATGCAATTGAAGAAGGCAATTTTCCGAAATGGAAAATGTTTGTTCAGATTATGTCAGAAGAGCAGGCGAGAACCTATCGTTTTCATCCATTCGATTTAACTAAAGTTTGGTTAAAAGGAGATTTTCCGCTAATTCCAGTTGGAGAATTTGAATTGAATAAAAATCCAGAAAATTATTTTGCCGAAGTAGAGCAAGCGGCATTTAATCCAGCTCACGTAGTTCCAGGAATTGGTTTCTCTCCAGATAAAATGCTTCAAGGACGTTTGTTTTCTTACGGAGACGCTCACCGTTATCGTTTAGGGGTAAACAATTACCAGATTCCAGTAAACGCTTCTAGATGTCCGTATAACAGTTTCCATAGAGACGGAGCAATGCGTGTCGACGGAAATTATGGCGGAAGAAAACACTACGAGCCAAACAGTTTTGGCGAATGGCAAGATCAGCCAGAAGTAAAAGAACCGCCATTGGCAATTTACGGCGATGCTTACGCACATAATTTTAGAGAAGATGATAGCGATTACTTCACTCAGCCCGGACTTTTGTTCCGTTTATTGACCGATGAGAAGAAACAGCTTTTGTTTAAAAATACAGCGGGTCAAGTAGGAGGAGCACAGAAATTTATTCAAGTACGTCATATTAGAAACTGCTATCAAGCCGATCCAGCATACGGAGAAGGCGTAGCAAACGCTCTAGGAATGACAATGGCCGAAGTTAATGCTTTTGATGATCCTAGATTGGCGATTAAAGCAAGGTGAGGTTCTAAGTTTCTGAGATGCTAAGATTCTAAGATTCTAAGATTCTAAGTTGCCAACTTTTGAGCTTATGATCGATAAATAATAAACCCGACAGATTTTTAAAATCTGTCGGGTTTGCTATATAAAAAACTTAGTATCTTAGAAACTCAGAACCTTAGCATCTTAAAAATTAAGAAAAAACCACCGTCTTATTGCTATAAACCATCGTTTTTCTTTCAGCGTGTAGTTTAATTGCTCTTGCCAAAACGATGCGTTCCAAATCACGGCCTTTCATGATAAAATCTTCTACAGAGTGAATATGAGAAACTCTTGCGATATCCTGTTCAATGATCGGACCTTCGTCTAATTCTTCTGTTACGTAATGGCTTGTGGCACCAATAATTTTTACACCGCGTTTAAAAGCCGAATGATAAGGCTTTGCACCAGGAAAAGCAGGTAAAAATGAATGGTGAATATTGATGATTTTATTTTCGTATAACGAAATCAATTTTGGAGTGACAATTTGCATGTAACGCGCCAAAACGATAAAGTTGACCTGATATCTTTTCAAAAGCTCAATTTGTCTTGCTTCGCCTTCTTCTTTGTTATCTTTTGTAAAAGGAACATAGTGAAACGGAATATCAAAACGTTCTGCAATCGAACGCAAATCATTGTGATTACTGATAATCATCGGAATTTCAACACCCAATTCATCGGCACTGTAACGTCCTAAAATGTCAAATAAACAATGATCATACTTAGAAACAAACAAAGCCATTTTAGGTTTTTGTTCCAGATTGTATAAATCCCAAGACATTCCAAATTTGACAGCAAGAGTTTTATCAAAGTCTTCTTTAAAACTTTCAACTGTGATAGTCGAATTTTCGAATTCGCATTCCAGACGCATAAAAAATACATTTTGCTCTACATCCACGTGTTGGTCGATATAGGTAATATTTCCTCCTACCTTAGCAATAAAAGTAGTGACTGAAGCAATAATATTCTTTTGATCTTTACAGTGAATGAGTATGGTAATTTTTTGCATTTGAGTTTGTTTTTGGTTAGTTGCAAAGCTGCTGAGATCCTAAGACACTTAGTTTTTTAGCTTAGATGCTTAATGTCTTAGAAGCTTAGCAACTTTAGAATTATTTTCCATCCTGCATTGCAAAAACCTTCTGTAATAAAGGCGTTGTTCTTGCAGAAATATCGTTTCTGATTACTTTTTCTTCAACAGCAATCATTTTAAAAACACCAGACAAAGCTTGATTGGTTGTATAATCAGTTAAATCTGGATTTACTTTTTTAACTAGCGGAATAGTATTGTATTTGTTTATAATTTTTATCCAGACAGCATCGGCGCCTACTTTTTCGAAAGAGCTTTTGATAACCGGATTAAATTTGGCGTATAATGCAGTTGTTGTACTGCCTTGTAAATAATTGGTTGCGGCATTATCACTTCCTAAAAGAATGTTTTTAGCATCTGTAAACGTCATGTTTTTTACTGCTGTCACAAAAATCGGAGTTGCTTCTTTTACTGCGTCTTCTGCAGCACGGTTCAGCATTTTGATTCCTTCATCTGCAAGAGAGCTTAAACCTACTTTACGCAATGTTGCATCTACTTTTTGTAATTCTTCGGGCATTAAAATTTTTACAGCTTCGTTTTTGTAAAATCCGTCTACAGCAGTTAGTTTACTTACTTGTTGCGTGATTCCTTTATTTAAAGCTTCTTTTAATCCAGAAGCAATATCAACAGTTCCTGAATTTGGAATCTGAGATGCGATTTGAGGCAATTGATTTAGGGTTTGTTGTACCTGTGCACAAGAAGTAAGCGAAAATGTAACGGCTAATAGTAAAATCTTTTTCATTTGGGGTTTTTATTTAAGTTTCAAAAATACTACTTATTCAAAAACAACGCCACAATTTTATTCAGGGTGAAGAAAGATTTTGTTTGATAATTAACAACAGATTACTATTTGTGTATTTGGGACTTTTTATGATTATAATAATAAAAGAAAGAGAATTATTTACTTTTTCAGAAGATCTATTTTCTCATCTGTTTTTTCAATATAAACAGACATTTCACTGTATTTCCATTTTCCTCTTTTTTCTCCTACAACAAACAAAGTTGCTTTGCCTTTAGGACCTTTTAGAGGAACTTGTACATCGCAAGCTCGTACATCGTTGTGTGAAGTAACAACTCCAGAAACCATTCCGTCAGTTTCGATGGGAGATCCGAGTTTTTCAACCACTAATTTATTATTCTCTACAGCAATCATAGATTCTTTATAGGCTTCAGAATCTTTAAGAACCGAAGTTACTTCATAGAAAATTCCGCCAATAAATAAAGCCGCTAATATGATAAGAGTTAAACATCCGCTGGGAATAAGCCATTTCCAGTTTCGGTTTAGCCAGCTTTGTTTTTGTATTAACTCATTAGAATCGTCCATAAATCAATTTTTTAGGTGAATGACAAAGCTAAAATAAGGATAATTTCTTGTTTATTTTATAATTTTTTAATGGAAGGTATTTATGTTCAGTTTTCTATAATTTTGATTTTCTATTAATTGGAATGAAAAAAATCATCTCATAACTGTACAAGATGATTTTTAGGAAAGCCTTTCAGACTTTAATTAATATGATAATTTAGATTGAGGGTTGTATAGATTTGAATTAAGACGTTATTTCAAAAGCTGTTAGATCTTCTATGTTGTTCATTTTCATAATAATTAGCTTTTAAATACTGTAAAATTAATGGCAGAATTAAAAAGAACAAAATTCGGCTTGATTACGAAGAATCTGAACCTTTAAAAGGTTTAAGAATAAATAAGTTAAGATTTTTTACAATTAAAAAAGAGAGGATTTGTCAAAAATTGACAAATCCTCTCTATAATTTATTAGAATTGTATTATTGAGCTACAACTGCATTTTCTGTTATTTGTTTATCATTTTCGTAAACATCTTGAAAGAATCCTATTTCGCCATTTTCATTTACCAATGAAGTAAAATAAGTGATGAAAATTGGCACTTTTTTAGACAGCTTAAAACTGTTTTCTGTTTTACCAGCCATTGCTTTATCAATTTTTGCCTGATTCCATTCTGGATAATCTTTCAGCATGGCAACAGCAAGTTCTTTAGCCATTTTAACATTAATACATCCGTGGCTGAAAGTTCTTTTTTCAAAATCGAATAAAGTTTTAGATGGCGTATCGTGCATGTAAATATCATCAGAATTTGGAAACATAAATTTTACCAATCCTAAAGAATTATCTGGTCCTGGTTTTTGTCTTACTTGTCCGTTTACCATTTCCATGTTTTTCGCTGCTAGATAATTAGGATCTTCAGCCATTTTAGATTTCAACTCATTTTGCACAATACTTTGAGGTACTGTCCAATATGGGCTAAAAACAATTCGATCAATTTCTCCATTAAAAATGGTTGTTTTGGTTAAAGGTGCACCAACAAATACGGGTGAAGTCAAAACTATTTTTCCGTTCTTAACATAAAACAATTCATAAGAAGGAACATTTACCAAAACATATTCATCGCTGGCAGCAATTTTGGCCGAAATCTCACGGCATCTTTCCATGTTAAGTTTTAAAGTCGCCACTTTATCTTCAAGCGGAATATTCATTTCGTTAATGTGTTCTTCTGCCAAAATATAATTAGGTTTAAATCCGTTACGGACTTTATATTTCATTACAGCGTCCATCAATTCACGATCATAAATATCGCTTTTAGAATCTGTTTTTAAATCGCCTAACAAATACAGACGAGTTCTAACTTGCGAAATAGTGCTAGAAACCGCATCTGGACGTAACTCTTTATAAGGTGATTCTGCCGGAACAATTGGTTTATATTTGCTAGATTTTTCTAATCTTTTATATTTTTTTAGAGCATCTTGCAATTTGTAATACTGGTCAAATTCTACTTTTTCATTTGAGGCAACTGCTGTTGTTTCTGCTTCTTCTAATGTGCTGTAGTTTAAGAAATCTTTCAGCATGCTATCATAAGCTAATTTTTTCTTGTCGGCATTACTTTTCTTAGTGTACACTATATATAATGAACTCAAAAGCATATCTGCGTCAGTTTTAGAAAGAGTGCTTTTATCTGATGAAGCATCAAATAGTTGGTCTATTTCTTTTTGATAAGGAATAATTAAATCATCTGTTTTTTTTGCTTTTTCGTACAAAACAGAACCAAATTCGTTGATTTCGTTTTCATCAAACCAGATAGATCCAAGAGTTCTGTTTTTATACAAAGACATGACATCTGATTTATATTTTTTTAAATCCGAATATCTTTTAAAGAAGTCGTTCGAGATTTCGTCTACATCATTTTGATTGTGGTAAACAGTTAAATGATTTGAAGTTTTTTTATAGGTAAGATTGTTTTTTTCAATACTGTTAAAAGAAAATACAAAAAAACTCAAACTTAAAATGACGGTGAATGAATATAATGTTTTCATTTTTTTAATTTTTACGTTATTACTTTTCTACGTAAGTTTTAGGTAAAAATTTGGGGCTTTTCTACACTGCTAAATTACTATTAGAGAGCTCGAAACATGTTTCCTGATTTTATTTAAATGTTGCGAAATTGCCATGTCTTTAAGCTTTCTTTAACTTATATCAATTAGTAGCAAGAATTGTTACCTTTATATTGAAGAAAAAATATTTTCTTTTTTATTAACATAATGTTATTTGACTGATCAAATATTAAAATAATTTGTACATTGGTCGCTTAAAATTATCATATTCATAAAATGGAACAACAAATACCATATATTCCTAAAAATAAAGTAAGAATTGTCACTGCTGCTTCACTTTTTGATGGTCATGATGCTGCCATCAATATTATGCGTCGAATTATTCAGTCAACAGGGGTTGAAGTAATTCATCTTGGTCATGACAGAAGTGTAGAAGAAGTGGTGAATACCGCTATTCAGGAAGATGCCAATGCTATTGCAATGACTTCATACCAAGGTGGTCACAACGAATACTTTAAATATATGTATGATTTGCTTCGCGAAAAAGGAGCAGGCCACATTAAAATCTTCGGTGGTGGAGGTGGTGTAATTCTTCCTAGCGAAATTTCAGAATTGCATGAATATGGTATTACAAGAATTTATTCTCCAGACGATGGCCGTTCTTTAGGACTTCAAGGAATGATTAACGATTTAGTACAGCGAGCTGATTTTCCTATTGGAGATAAACTGAACGGAGAAATCGATCATATCGAAAATAAAATTCCTACCGCAATTGCACGTTTAATTTCTGCAGCCGAAAACTTCCCAGAAATTGCAAAACCAGTTTTTGATAAAATTCACGAAAGCAATGCTTCTTCAAAAATTCCAGTTTTAGGAATAACAGGAACGGGAGGAGCAGGAAAATCTTCTTTGGTTGACGAATTGGTTCGCCGATTTTTAATTGATTTTCCAGAAAAAACAATCGGATTAATTTCTGTCGATCCTTCTAAGAGAAAAACCGGAGGAGCGCTTTTAGGAGACAGAATCCGTATGAATGCTATTAATAATTCTCGTGTTTATATGCGTTCATTGGCGACACGTCAATCAAATTTGGCTTTGTCTAAATATGTAGCCGAAGCGATTCAGGTTTTAAAAGCTGCAAAATACGATTTGATTATTCTGGAAACTTCAGGAATTGGTCAGTCTGATACTGAAATTATGGATCATTCTGATGTTTCTTTATATGTGATGACGCCAGAGTTTGGAGCTGCAACACAATTGGAAAAAATCGACATGCTTGATTTTGCCGATTTAGTGGCTTTAAACAAATTTGATAAACGCGGCGCTTTAGACGCTTTACGCGATGTAAAAAAACAATATCAAAGAAACCATAATCTTTGGGATAAAAGCCCAGACGAAATGCCAGTTTTCGGAACAATTGCTTCGCAGTTTAACGATCCGGGAATGAACACGCTTTATAAAGCAATTATGGATAAAGTGGTTGAAAAAACGGCTTCTGATTTGAAATCGACTTTTGAAATCACTAAAGAAATGAGCGAGAAAATCTTCGTGATTCCGCCGGGAAGAACGCGTTATTTATCTGAAATTGCAGAGAATAACAGATCTTATGACGAAATCGCACTTTCGCAGCAAAAAGTAGCGCAGAAATTATACGGAATTTTCAAAACCATCGAATCGGTTTCTGGGAAAGTGCCTCAAATAAATAAAGCTGGAATCGACGATTCTACAGTTTTACCAAGCGGAATTCAAGAACACGACGAAAACAGAATCTTTTTAAATCTTTTACTGAATCAATTCGATAAAGTAAAAATGGATTTAGATCCCTACAATTGGGAAATTATTCTGAATTGGGATGAAAAAGTAGCGAAATACAAAAATCCAGTTTACTCCTTTAAAGTACGTGATAAAGAAATCAAGATTGCAACACATTCTGAAAGTTTATCACATTTACAGATTCCGAAAATTGCTTTGCCTAAATATGAAGGTTGGGGTGATATTCTGCGTTGGAATTTACAGGAAAATGTTCCTGGAGAATTTCCGTTTGCTTCTGGATTATATCCGTTTAAACGTGAAGGCGAAGATCCGTCGAGAATGTTTGCCGGCGAGGGCGGACCAGAAAGAACCAACAAACGTTTTCATTATGTAAGTGCAGGAATGCCAGCAAAACGTCTTTCGACTGCTTTTGACAGTGTTACTTTATACGGAAACGATCCAGATTTGCGTCCAGATATTTACGGGAAAATTGGAAATGCAGGAGTTTCAATCTGCTGTTTAGATGATGCGAAGAAACTATATTCAGGTTTCGATTTGGTTCATGCTTTAACTTCGGTAAGTATGACGATTAATGGACCTGCGCCAATGCTGTTAGGTTTCTTTATGAACGCGGCAATCGATCAGCAATGTGAGATTTACATCAAAGCAAATGATTTAGAAAAAGAAGTTGAAGCTAAAATCAACAAATTATATAAAGACAAAGGAATCGAAAGACCGAAGTACCAAGGCGAACTTCCTGCTGGAAATAACGGATTAGGATTAATGCTTTTGGGTGTTACGGGAGATCAGGTTTTACCATTGGACGTTTATAACGAAATAAAAGTAAAAACGTTAGCTCAAGTTCGTGGAACGGTTCAGGCTGATATTTTAAAAGAAGATCAGGCGCAAAATACTTGTATTTTCTCAACTGAATTTGCTTTGCGATTAATGGGCGACGTTCAGGAATATTTTATTACTAAAAACGTTCGTAATTTCTATTCGGTTTCTATTTCAGGATATCATATTGCAGAGGCAGGAGCAAACCCAATTACGCAATTGGCATTTACGCTTTCAAATGGTTTCACTTATGTGGAATATTATTTGAGCCGTGGAATGAACATCAACGATTTTGGACCAAATTTATCTTTCTTTTTCTCAAACGGAGTAGATCCAGAATATTCAGTTATTGGACGTGTGGCGCGTAAAATTTGGGCAAAAGCCATGAAAAATAAATACGGAGCCAACGAAAGAGCACAAATGCTGAAATATCATATTCAAACTTCTGGACGTTCGTTACACGCGCAGGAAATTGATTTCAACGATATTAGAACAACTTTACAAGCTTTATACGCGATTTATGACAACTGTAATTCATTGCACACAAATGCTTACGATGAAGCGATTACAACGCCAACAGAAGAATCTGTACGTCGTGCAATGGCAATTCAGCTGATTATTAATAAAGAATTAGGTTTAGCGAAAAACGAAAACCCAATTCAAGGTTCATTCATCATCGAAGAATTGACTGATTTAGTTGAAGCAGCTGTTCTTCAAGAATTCGACAGAATTACAGAGCGTGGAGGAGTTCTTGGCGCAATGGAAACGATGTACCAGCGTTCTAAAATTCAGGAAGAAAGTTTGTATTACGAAACTTTAAAACACAATGGCGATTTTCCAATTGTGGGTGTAAATACTTTCCTGAGTTCAAAAGGTTCGCCAACGGTAATTCCGGCTGAGGTTATTCGCGCAACCGAGGAAGAAAAACAATATCAAATTACGATGTTGGATAACTTGCACAATTTCCACGAAGCAAAAGTAAACGAGCATTTGAATACCTTACAGCAAGCCGCTATTAAAAACGAAAATTTGTTCGATCATTTAATGGAAGCTACAAAAGTTTGTTCTTTGGGTCAGATTACTTCGGCGTTGTTTGAAGTTGGTGGGCAGTATAGGAGAAATATGTAATCTTTGATTTTTTTAATGATATGGAAAACCTCTCAAGATTATTGGGAGGTTTTTTTATTAGAAATTTTCCAATAAGGCCAAAGGCCTAAAAGCATTTTAGCATTGGGCAAACGCCCAATGTCTGTAATAGGATTGAATAAGAAAGCCCTGAAAGGGTGTAAGCAATTAGATGACAAGAATGTCTATTGCCCTTTCAGGGCTTCGAGTTGTATTGAGTTTTAGCTAATAGGGCGTTGCCCTATTTTGGAGCTGTTAGCCTTTCAGGCTTTTTTATGCAGACTTTTAAGAATCTAAACCTCTCAATAAATTCTATTAAAAAAGTAGTTCACTAATGCCCCGATAGCGCGAGCGTCTCGCTCGTGAACGCAAAGTAATGCACGAGCGAGACGCTCGCGCCAGCAAAAAAATCCTATTATCAAATATAGCCCGTGGTTTCAACCACGGGTACACAATCGGAGCAAGACAATATTACGTTCCCGTGGTTGAAACCACGGGCTATGTCTATATCGTTTTTGAATAGCAAAGAAGAAAATCACTCAACAACCTCCCCAACAAACCCCAAAAACTCCATTTCATCCATAGGAAACAAATGCAGAATCGTTTCCAAAATCAACGAAACATTAATAGTTGTACTTTTATCTGCTTTAGAAAAATTATGCATATCATTATCAAGTGCCAGAATACATAATTTTAATAAATCGGTAATAAGACAACCGAGTTCTAAATAATTGACAACCTTAAATTGCGCGGTAAAAGAATTGGCTTCGTTGGTTGGTTTTAGCGTTGTAAAATACTGAGCGGTTAATTTTTGCAGTTTTTGTAGCTTTTCTGTTTCGTTAGTTTCCATAAGGCGTATATTTTTAATTAGTTTACAATTTGACTTTTACAAAATTATTATAAGAAAAATTGTACTTTTGTTTGATTCGGCGAAGGAAGAAATAGATTTTGCTGTACCAAATCATTTTTTACTGTATCGCATGGCAAAAAAATCTGTTTTTTACATTTTACCGATTTTGAGACTTTATTATTATCTTTGAATTATGAGCACACTAACAAAACCAAATCATATAGGGCGAAAAATAAGCCGTATTCGTGAACTTCGTGATATGAAACAAGAAGCTTTGGCGCAGGCTTTAGGAACAAACCAACAAGCGATTTCGGCTATGGAAAACAGCGAAACCATTGATGACGAAAAACTTGTTGAGGTTGCAAAAGCACTTGGTGTAACCGTTGAAGCAATTAAGAATTTTTCAGACGAAGCTGCAATTAATTATTTCAATAGTTTTAATGAAGCGGTTCATAATAGTCATTTTGGAAATAATAATCATTGTACTTTCAATCCATTAGATAAATTAATGGAAACGGTAGAAGAAAATAAAAAGCTTTACGAGCGTTTGCTTCAATCAGAAAAAGATAAAATAGAATATTTAGAAAAATTGCTAAAAGATAAATAGTAAGCTTTTTAAGAATATAGAAACCTCTCAGAAATGAGAGGTTTTTTATTTTACAAAAAAATATCGTTTTACGGCTTTCCTCAATTTAGAAGAAATTTGTTTGTATATATTAGCAACCAGAAAAATAGAGATGAAAAGCTTTCTGGGAAAGGCAAATCAATTATAAAAACCAAAAACTATATATAACCTCAAAAATTAATTTTTAAATGAAAAAAAGCATTTTTATTTTAGGATTGCTATTTATTACAAGCTTGAGTTTTTGCCAGACCAAGGTTAAGCAAGACATAAAAGCAACTAATAAAACAGAAAACAAAACATACGACTCAAAACTTTTTGGATGCTGGAAAGGCTCTGAAACAGGACAGCAGCAAGATGGTGTAAGTAAATATTGGGTTTCATGCCGTTTTGAAAACGGAACTAGTACTTTATTATTTGTTGTAATTTATCCAAGCGGTAAAGTCGATCAAACAACTGAAAATGGCAAATGGTGGGTTGAAAACGGAAAGTATTATGAATTACATAACTACGATGGCGTAATTGATGTTTACGATTATCAAGTTACAGAAGAAGGAGTTAATTTTCAATCGGTTGAATTAATGGGAAAAATGGACAATACTTATAAATTTACCGATTATAAAATTGCTGATTAAGTGAAATTGAAAGATTATAATTTAATAGAAAAATCTCTCAGAAATGAGAGGTTTTTTTGTTCATCTATTTTATACTTATATATTTACTTTTAATAAAAAAAACTTGCTAAACAAACCAAATGAAAACAAAACTACTTTTATTTTTTATACTCTGTATTTTTATCGAAACCAGTGCTCAACAGAAAATCTATGATTTAACTAGTAATCCAAACAGTTTTTTAAAATTTAATGGCAATTTATTTTTTGAAGCTAGTGCTGAAAATACAGGTTTTGAAATATGGAAAAGTGATGGAACTCCTGAGAACACAGCTATTCTTCACGCTATGAATGTAAGTAAAGGTTTTAATCCAAAAAGAATATTAAATACAGGTTCAGCTATATTAAATGGTAAGTTGTTTTTTATTGCAAGAGACAATCTTTCAAATGGAGAAATTTGGCGAACAGATGGAATAAATGAAACTGTAAAAATTACAGATTTTCTTAAAGGTAGAGTTGAGAAGCTTACAACTGTAGGAAATTCGATTTTCTTTTTAATGAAAACCAGCGATTATGTATTGCAGATCTGGAAAACGGATGGTACAAAAGAAGGAACAGTATTGATAAAAGATAATTTACCTATTTGGAATAAACCAACTTTTGAAGGTGAATTAAATAATATATTTATTTTTACTTTTCAGGTAGTTAATTCGAATGATTCTAGAGTGTGGAGAAGCGATGGAACTTCAGAAGGGACACATCCTATATCAGATCAAATGGATGGCAATGGTTCAGGATTAGGAGGTACTGCAGCATTTAGTCCATATATTAAAAGCGCTAATAAATTGTATTTTGTTAGCAGAAATTATTTATTTGAGACGGATGGAACTCCTGAAAATACAATAAATAGAGGAAATGTATGGAATGGAAGTTTTAAAATAGCAAATTTTAGTGATGTTATCGAAGTTAATGGAAATCTGTATTTTATGTTTTTTTCTGCGGATTATTTTAATGTAGAAATTTGGAAATTTAATTTAGCGAATAAAAATCTTTCTATGATATATTCGGCTCAAAATTCACAATATTTTTATCCTTCTAGTTTTGTATATAAAAACGATTCTTTAATTTTTTGTGGTCCAAATAGTGCTAATGGTACTTCATTGTTGTCTATGAAGCTTAGTAATAACGAGATATCTGAAATAAAGGAAATGCCATCAAGATCAAAGCCTTTTGTCTTTTTTGCTTATGAGTCTGCTGCTTTAATTTATAATATTAATAACAATGAATATTTTATCACATCACCTGAAGATGAAAAGCAAGAAAGAAGTGGTTATATTTTCAATTATAATTTGCAAAAAGTTGAAAATATTACTGCATTAGACAATGTTTCGGAGGCGATTAGTTATAATGATTATTTATATTATTCAAAAGACAACAAATTGTGGAAATATGCAAGTAATCTGAATGTAATATCAATAGATAAGCAACCATCATTAACTTTATATCCAAATCCTTCAACTGATTTTGTTCAAATTAATCTGCCTAATAGTGAAAGCATCCAAACGGTTAATATTTTTGATATAAATGGAAGATTGGTAACCGATTTATCGACTTTTCATGATAATAGAATTGATGTATCAAGATTGACTAAGGGAATTTATAATGTTCAGATTAAGTATGGAAATTCTCTTATAAATAAGAAAATTGTAAAGATATAAATTGAAGATTTGTAAAGTATCCTATAACGAAATTTCATGAAATTTGTCATTTCGACCGAAGGGAGAAATCACACTAGAAGCTTGACAAAGTAAGTCGCCAATCTTTGCGGAATTACGTGTGTGATTTCTCCCTTCGGTCGAAATGACAAAAATTGTGTTTAAATAATATCATCCATTTCGCTTATATCGCAACGCATGGTAGTAAGTATTGGTTTAAATCCTGCCTTTTTATAAGCGTTGACAGCGGCTTCATTGTCATGATATACCTCTAATCTAACTTCGGTTATTCCTTGAGATAAAACCCATTTTTTAAGACGGTCAATTAATAGATTATTAAGACCTTTTCCTCTAAATTCTGGATCTATAAACATAAAACCAAGATACCCGAAAAATTCATGCTTTTGAAAGGGCTTAGCTTGTCGGATTTGGCCATATCCACAACCAACGATTTGAGTGTTAAAATCTATAACCAAAAGTTCTGATTTGGGGTCAGAAATAAATTCCTCTATACTATAATAAAAAATCTCTCCTTCTTTTAATGTTACGTCGAAAGGTCTTTCTGCGTGCACTAAATGTTGCAGAAATTCGGCAAGTTTAGGTAAATCTGTATTTATAGCTTGCCTGATCAATATGTCTTTATTTTCATTCATATCTCAAATATATTGAAAATAAATTTTCCTTGCTCTGGATTTTTCCCTTAGATCAAAATGACAAGATTGTGTGTTTTAAATATAAAAACCTCCCATTTCAGAGAGGTTTTTATATATCAATTCAGGTTCTTTTATTAAACTTTCTTTTTTATCGAAGTTTTTGGTTTACGTTTTAATTTTTCAATCAGAGCATCGGCTTTTTCGTTTTCAGAAATAGAGCGTAAAGATTCTGCGTAGCGGTAATAGTAAACGGGATCTAAATCTGTGGTAAGGGCAAAGAGTTCGCTGTACCATTCGGCTGCTTTTTCAAGTTCGCAATTCGAGTACGATGAATTTCCTAATTTTTGAAACAAGTCTACAGATTTGTAGCCCTTTGCAGCGACTTTTTCGTAGGTCTTTATAACGTCAACATAAGCGTATTTTTCGCCGACTTTTTCGGTTCTATAATAAGTTTCATTTTGCGCCGTGGCGCGAAATGAAAATACGATTAACAATACTAAAATTGCTAAATGTTTTTGCATAGGTTTAGTTTTGGTTGTGGTATTTAATCGTATTTTTTAAATTGTTTTTGAAAATATTTTCAGCTCGATAAAAGCTTGCTAAATCAATAAACGTCAATTTTGGTCTATTATTTTGCATTTAATGATGCTTTTATTATACAAAGATATGTAACTCAGTAATATAAAGTGTTTTTAAACGATGTTTTTTTGATTTGGTCGATTATATTATGTTTTTGTAAATAATTGATTTTGTTTGATTTATATGTTTTTTTGAAAGTGAAAAACGATTTTGAGGTAGGTATTTTTATTTTTTAAAAAGAATATAATTTAACTTTATATCAGAAAGAACATTACGATGACAATACAGGATTATCTAGATAAAATAGAAAGCTTGCAACGCGAAAAGACTAAGATTACATTTTCTGACAATAATGATCTTGAGCTTTACGTTCAAAAAATGCAGCAAAGTGCCACATCCTTTTTTATGCTTGATGATGTATTGCAAAAAACTTCGGAAAGGATTCTTTTAAATAACGAAGCATTAAAATTGTTTGCGAATCGCTTAGGTTTGTTATTCTTAGAAGAAAAAGAATCAGGAAATGTATGTTTTGCCAATAGCGAAGAAGTGCGTCCAGAATATCGGCAAAGTTTCAGATTGATAGATTTCTTAGATTATATTTATGCTTTTATGCATTCTATGGTATATAAAGAAACAAAAAAAATAATCATCTTATCAGAGTCAGTAATTTTTTGGAAACTGGTAAAAATTGGTTCAGATTTGAATAGAAAATGTAAATAGGAGACAATTTATTTGAGTTGGTTTTCTGCTTAAATTTGTAATGTATTGGTGAGAACTTATTATTAACTTGTTAATTAATTGTGTGTTTTTTCTTATTTTTGTAAAAATAAAGAATGTAAAGAAAAATGAAAGAAGAAGGTGCTATTCAAATATTTGAAAAGAAGAAAGTAAGGGCAATTTGGGATGAAGAGCAAGAAAAATGGTATTTTTCTATAGTTGATGTTATACAAGTATTAACTGATAGCCCTAATGCAAGGAAGTACTGGAGTGTATTAAAACTTCGTTTAAAAAAAGAAGGAAGTGAGTTGACTACAAATTGTAGTCAACTGAAAATGCAAGCCACTGACGGTAAATATTATAAAACAGATGTTGTAGACACAGAACAAATATTTAGATTAATACAATCTATTCCATCGCCTAAAGCAGAGCCTTTTAAATTATGGCTAGCGCAAATTGCATCTGAACGTTTAGATGAAATGCAAGATCCTGAAATTACAATTGATCGAGCTTTAGAACAATATATGCAATTGGGTTATTCAGAAAGTTGGATTAATCAGAGATTAAAAAGTATCGAAATTCGGAATGAATTGACTAGAGAATGGAAAAGTAGAGGTATAAAGGAAGGAATGGAATTTGCTATTTTAACAGATATTATTTCAAAAGCTTGGTCAGGAAAAACAACTAAAGAATATAAAGTACTGAAAGGGCTTAAAAAGGAGAATTTGCGAGATAATATGTCTAATACTGAATTGATTTTAAACATGCTGGCAGAAGCATCTACAAAAGATATTTCAAGTGCTACAAATCCAGAAAATTTTGATGAAAGTAAAGAAGTAGCAAAACAAGGAGGAAATGTTGCTAAAGTTGCTTTAAACGAATTGGAATCTAAAACAGGAAAAAAAGTAGTAACTTCTTTAAATTCAAAAGATTTTATAGAGAAAAGAATTGAGAAATAAAAAAAAGCAGCTCCTGGTACGAGCTGCTTTTTTAATTTTTAGGGCAAAAAATTAACGACGGAAAGAAGGACTCTGGTTTACAGATTGGTCTAACTTTACAGTCTTAATTTTTTTAGCAGCAACTTTAATTTCGTGTTTCGCCACTTTGTCGTTTGCTTTCAATTCAAGAACATAAGTTCCAGCTGGAAAACTTTCTAAACTAATAGTTTTTGAAACCTCCAATTTGTCTGCTGCAGCGTCTCCTGCATAAAGTAAATTGTGATTCTCGTCATAAATAGAGAAAGATGCATTTTCTACAATGTCTAAAGTAAAGCTAACTACTTTTCCGTTTCCTGTTTTAATGTTTAAAATATAATCACCTTTTCCATCAATGGCATAGGTAAACACAGTCGCTAAAAAAAAGGCAGCAACTAAACCAGCTTTGGTAAATTTTGTCATGTTTTTTTTAAATTGTTAATTACTAAATGTGGAACGCGTAAAACTACAAATACAAATTTAATTTTTAGCAAAATATTGGCACTTTTCGATGTATAAGTTGCTGAATTGTAATTATTTCGGTATTTTGTTTAAACTATGTACGTAATTACTGGGTTTTCGGATTTGTTTTTAGAAAACATTTTTTAACACTTAAAAATCAAAGGGTTGAATTAATAAGAATAATTTTCAGAAATTTTCTGTTTCATCATCTCTTTTGATTTTTAAACAAAAAAAACAGCTCTGTAACCGTCAAGAGCTGTTTCTTATAATCGTAATTTTTAAAATTTTCTAACCTTAATTTATACCTTTTTGTGGTATAAAATTTTAGCGTGTAGCAACACTTGTATTTTTAGCAAAACCTGCTTTGTAAACATAAGAAACTGCATTTCTAGATAAAGATGCGTTATCTCCTATTGTGATTTCGTATTTTGCTTTTTTTACACTGTCTTCTACTTCTAAAAAATAAGTTCCTTCAGGAAATTCTTCTAGACTAAAAGTTCTTAAAATTCCATCTTTTCCAGATGCTGTTTCAGAATAGATTAAAGTCCCGTCTGTGTCATAAATAGCTAAATTGGCTTTCTGTACTTTGTTAAGTGCGAAAGTGATCAGTTTTCCATTAGCTTTTAATACATGAAGATTAAAATCTCCATTTCCATCAATTGCGTAAGTGCTTATTCCTGTGAAAAGCAACGCTGCTACTAAACTCAATTTTGCAATCTTTTTCATGGTACTTCGTTTTTAAATTATTAGTTCTAATTCTCTGATGCTAAATTACTTATGTAATACATGAAAAAGCGCAACTGTATTTTCCTATTTCTATGCTATATTCTCATTTACGAAACCGTTATAGGTTAAAACATGAATTATTTTTAACGTTTTTGTTAATTAGATTATTATTTTTCAATGTTTAGCTTCATTTTAAGTTTACAATGGATTAAGGATTTATTTACAAAAAAAGATGCTAAGGTACTAAGATGCTAAGGTTTTAAGTTTTTGAAAGATCTTGAGATTCTAAGCCTTTTCTTTTTTTGTTTTAGCTGTAGAGGCGCACTGCAGTGCGTCTTTTTTTTACGAACAATTTATATTTATGTGTCAAGATTTAGATCATAAGAAAAAAAACTTAGAACCTTAGCATCTTAGTATCTCAGAACCTTACATAAGTATAAAACAAAAAAAAACAGCTCAATAACCACAAAGAGCTGTTTTTAAAACTTTTGAAAGTTTTTAAACTTACTAACTATCTAACCTCACTTTTATACTTTATGAAAGCATAAACTTTTTAGCGTGCTGCCACGCTTGTATTTTTAGCAAAACCTGGTTTGTAAACTGAAGAAACTGCATTTTTAGATAAAATAGTAGCATCGTCAGTTATTGTGATTTCGTATTTTGCTTTTTTTGCATCGTTTTCTACTTCTAAGAAGTAAGTTCCTTCTGGAAATTCTTCTAAGCTAAATGTTCTTAGAATTCCATCTTTACCTGAAGCAGTTTCAGAATAAATAAGAGATCCGTCTTTGTCATAAATAGCTAAGTAGGCTTTTTGTGTTTGGTTAAGACCAAATGTGATCATTTTCCCATTAGCTTTAATAACATGCAGATTAAAGTCTGCTGTTCCATCAATTGCATAAGTGCTTATTCCTGTGAAAAGCAATGCTGCTACTAAACTCAATCTAACAATCTTTTTCATGGTATTTAGTTTTTAAATTAATAGTTCTAATTCTCTGATGCTAAATTACTTCAGTTGTAAGTAAAAAAGCAATACTATATTCTCCAATTTCTATGCTATATTCTCATTTACGAAACCGTTATAGGTTAAAATTTGAATTATATTTATCGTTTTCGTTAATTAGGTTATTATTTTTCAACGTTTTTGATGATTTTTGATTTACATTGAGATAACGATTTGTTTAAAAATGTAAGAAATTGTAAAGATGTTAAGGTGCTGAGGCACTAAGCTTCTAAGTTTTTAATTTGAATGTGTATTTAACCGCAAAAATCACAAGGTTTTTTTCTTCGGATTGTGAATATAAACGCAAAGTTCGCAAAGCTTTGTCAAAAAAAACTTTGCGAACCTTGCGTTCCCGATAGCTATCGGGATTGCGCGCTTTGCGGTAAAAAAAACTTTACTGTTAAGAAAGTATAAAGCAAAAAAAAACAGCTCAGTAACCACAAAGAGCTGTTTTTAAAACTTTTGAAAGTTTTTAACTTACTAACTATCTAACCTCACTTTTTATACTGTATTAGAGTATAAAGTTTTAAGTGCCGTGAAGAAAATTGCACTTAACCTTAATATTTTCTTAGTTAACAGAAACTGTTCCTTTTGAAGACAAAACAGAACTATTAGCGTTAACAGTGATATCGTATTTTACTTTTTTGAAGCTGTCAGCAACCTCTAAAATATATTTTCCTTGAGGGAATTCTTCTAAACTGAAAGTTCTTAAGATTCCGTCTTTACCAGAAGCATTCTCAGTATAGATTACATTACCATTTGTATCAGATATACTAATAACTGCTTTTTGTAATTGATTAATTCCAAAAGCAATTACCTTGCCATTTCCTTTTAATACATGAAGATTTAACGCTTCATTTCCATCAATTGCATAAGTACTCATTCCTGTTAGAAGTACTGCACATACTAAACTTAATTTCATAACCTTTTTCATATTCTATAGTATTAAATTTTTTTCGTTCATTTTTCTAAGGCAAAGTTATGGCAGCATGTGTGGTATTTTAACATCTATATTTTCCAATTTATATGCTATATTCTCATTTACGAAACCGTTATATGTTAAAATTTGACTTTAATGTTGTGTTTTTGTTAATTTGATTGTTTTTATTCAAAGTTTTTCAAAAACTGAATACTTCTTAAAATTTCCATTTTTCTTACAATTTTTAACAAATTGGTATAAAATCGAGTTTTAAATAGGATAAATAGAAAAAAAGTCAGGAAAAAAAATAAGACCCTAAAAAAAAGCCGATTTTGATGTAAATTATTCAGTGTTAAGAACGTTATTTTAATGTAAAATTCGCATTTACGAAACCGTTATAGGTTAAAATTTAAATTATTTTAGGTGATTTTGTTAAATTTGCTATTATTTTTTAAAGAAATTATCATGAAGACAATTGCCCCAGCTCTTGAAGTGATAACTAACTCATACGGAAGTTCTTTTACCTACGCTAAACACGCCGAAAAGACCAATAGTAAAGCTCATTTATGGCACTATCATCCAGAAATTGAGTTGGTCTATATAAACGGTGGGGCAGGGAAGAGACAAATAGGAAGCCATGTTTCTTATTATACCAATGGTAGTTTACTTTTAATAGGAGCTAATTTGCCGCATTGCGGTTTTACAAATGAGCAGACTGGAAATACAACGGAAACCGTTATCCATATTAAGCCTGAATTTTTAGGAAGCGACTTTTTTGTGGCTCCCGAAATGAGAAAAGTTCAGAATATTTTAAAGCAAGCTAAAGGCGGAATCGCTTTTGGTGGCGAAACGAAAAAGCGTATCGGAAAGAAAATTGAAATGATGGAAAATGAACCGCCATTTCAGAGATTAATGACGCTTTTGAGTGTTTTAGACGAATTGGAATCGGCTGAAGAATATACCATCTTAAATGCTGACGGGTTTTCGATGGAATTGCAAACGCAAGACAACGATCGTATGAATGTGGTTTTCAATTTTGTGAAAGATCATTTTCAGGAATCTATTTCTATAGATGAGGTTTCGAGTCTGGTAAGCATGACTACGCCATCTTTCTGCCGTTATTTCAAGAAGATTTCAAACAAGACATTTACTGAGTTTGTAAATGAATATCGTTTAGTGCACGCTTCAAAACTTTTGGCAGAACAGCCTATGAGTATTAATGAGGTTTGTTACGAAAGCGGTTTCAATAATTTCAGCCACTTTAGTAAATCGTTTAAACAATACACCGGTAAAAGCGCTTCGCAATACCGTCATGAACATAAGATTATTATTAGTTGATAATTTTATGCCACAGATTACGCAGATTTAAATGATTTTGTATTATTCTGGATTGAAGTGTAAATAAAAAAAATCCATAAAATCATTTTAATCTGTGGCTAAAAAAGAAATCCGACTAGTTAGAACCTAGTCGGATTTTTCATATATTTTATTCTGAAAAAAGTTATATTTACAAACCCTAATCAGAAAAAAAAAATATCAAAATGAAGAAATTTAAAATGCTATTGTCTGCATTTTTGCTTTGTCTTACCACCATGACATACGCTGCAAAAGTAGACACACTTCAAGTTGCGAGTACCGCTATGGGTAAAACCTATAAGGCAGCGGTAGTTTTACCAAATTCTTATGCAAAAAGCAAATCGACTTTTCCGGTAATGTATCTTCTGCATGGTGCGTACGGACATTTTAGCGATTGGCTAAAAAATACGCCAAACAAAAAACTGGTTCATAATCTAGCAGATCAATACAATATGATTATTGTAATGCCAGAAGGAGAAACGTTTAGTTTTTATATTGATAGTCCTGTAAATAAAGAAAGTCAGTTTGAAACTTTTATTACGCAGGAAGTTATTCAGAAAATAGATAAAACATACCGAACTATTGCTAATAAAAACGGAAGAGTAATAACAGGACTTTCTATGGGCGGACACGGTGCATTGTATTTGTCTGCGAGACATCCAGATTTGTTTTGTGCAGCTGGAAGTATGAGCGGTGCTGTAGATATGAGTACGATGCTTAATAGAGATTCTTCGGCTCAAATTGTAAAATTAATGCAGCCTGTTTTTGGTGATAAAAGCGGAAACACCGAATTGTATGAACAAAATTCTGTTTTAAGAATGGCGGATAAACTCAAATCGAACAAATTACCTTTAATAATAGATTGCGGAGTAGACGATTTTTTGATTGAGCCAAATAGAGAATTACACAGAAGATTGGTTTATAATAAAGTGGATCACGATTATACAGAACGTCCAGGAGCTCATACTTGGGATTATTGGGAAAATTCACTTCCGTATCACGCTTTATTTTTTAATAAAATACTAGCTAAAAATCAGGTGACTGCAAAAAAATAAGGGCATTTTTGTTTTAAAATTATCCAAATCACTTTTTTTGGTTTAATTTTTGGAATACCTTTATATAGTATAATCCTTAAAAAAAATAATTATGAAAAAGATACTTACCTTATTTGCAGTTATCGGTTTAATTGCATTTTCTAGTTGTGAAGGGCCAGAAGGGCCTCCAGGACCTCCGGGATATGATGGAGTTGGAACAGTTTATGAAAATGCACCTCCTAATTATTATAATTTCAATTCAAGTTCAGATCCACTTAAAAATTTTAGAGTTAGATTTGTTTTTCCACAACGAATTTTTGATTCAGATGTAGTTTTGGTGTATCGATATGGAGGTGTGGATAGTGGCAGAGATGTTTGGGAATTTTTGCCTGAAACGCATTACTTTGATGATGGTACAAGGGACTTTTCTTTTGATTTTACATTTAGTGATTCTTTTGTGGATATTTATTTAAATGGTAATAATCTAACTGATTCAGCACTTGATCCTTACAGATTTAATCAGATTTTTAGAATTGTTGTAGTTCCTGCTGATTTTGCAAAATCTGTTAATAAGGCTAATTATTTGGAAGTTATGAAAGCAGCTAACTTAAGTGAAAGTCAAGTACAAAAAATTAAGCTTTAATTTCTCTTAATTATAAATAAAAAAAGGAAATCGTAAGATTTCCTTTTTTTATGAATATATGTTTTGAAGCTAATTATTCTTCGCTTGACGAATCATTTAAAACCTTTTCTGGGCCAAATTTAAGAGAAACTAGAATTCCTACTAGAAGAGATAAAGCAATAAATCCTAAAGAAGCCCATTCTGGAACGTGGAAGAAATCGTGTAAAAGCATTTTTAATCCAACGAAAGCTAGAATTGCAACTAAGCTGTATTCTAAATAACTGAATTTTGCCAGCATATTTGCTAAGAAGAAATACATAGAACGTAATCCAAGAATCGCAAAAATATTCGAACTAAATACTAAAAACGGATCTTTGGTAATAGCAAGAATTGCTGGAACACTATCTACAGCAAATAAAACGTCCATCACTTCGATAACAATTAAAGCTACAAATAATGGAGTAGCTGCTTTTTTTGCAGTTTTGGTCGAAATGAAAAACTTCTCGCCATCTGTCTCTGCTGTAATCGGCATAACTTTGCCTAAAGCTTTATAGATAAAAGAATCTTTTGGGTGGAAATCTTCTTCTTCTCCCGAAAAAAGCATTTTTATTGCGGTAAATATTAAGAAAACTCCAAAGACATACGTTGTCCAAGAGAATTTGTTAATTAGCATAACTCCGAAGAAAATCATTAATCCGCGGAAAACAATAGCGCCTAAGATTCCCCAGAATAAAACACGGTGCTGGTATTTTTGCGGAATTTTGAATGAAGCAAAGATAATAGCGATAACAAAGATATTATCGACACTCAGCGAAAGCTCGATCAAATAACCCGTAATAAACTTCATTGAAGCGACAGCTGGTTTCAAATTGTCTGGATTATCAATATAGTCTGTGGTGTAAAGCCAATAAATTACTCCCGAAAAGAGGAAAGATAAAGTAACCCAAACTAAGGTCCATTTGCTGGCTTCTTTTGTACTAATAATATGTGGCGTTTTATTAAAGACACCTAAATCTAAAGCAAGAATAAAAACTACAGCAAGTAAAAAGAGTGACCAGACTATCATAATGATTTTTTTTAATGATTTACAAAGATAAGTTTTGATGTTTAACTTAAAAATTAAATTTAATCCTAAAATTAAGTAATATTTGTTATTTGTAAAGTGTTAAGTATTATAAAGTTATGAGGTTTTTTGAGGCTTAATTTGTTTTGTTTTTTTAGTTTATAGAATTTTGCTCTTAGTTTTGTCATTCCGAGGAACGAGGAATCACACTAGAAACTCCGCAAAGAATGTCATCAATCTTTGTCGAATCCCGAGTGTGATTCCTCGTTCCTCGGAATGACAAACAGTGTGGCTCGTTATGTCGGGTTTATGGTAAAAAAAATGCCAGCAAATAATGCTGGCGTTTTTAGTATATAATTTAAGCTTAAAATTATAGCGCTGATTTAACAGTTTTGATAATTCTAGCAGCAATTTTGTAAGGGTCTCCGTTTGAAGCTGGTCTTCTGTCTTCCAACCATCCTTTCCAACCTTTTTGAACAGTCATTAAAGGAATTCTGATAGAACATCCTCTGTCTGAAACTCCATAAGAGAAATCGTGGATAGAAGCAGTTTCGTGCTTACCAGTTAAACGCTGATCGTTGTAAGCTCCGTAAACTGCAATGTGTTCAGCAGTAACAGGACGGAAAGCTTCACAGATTCTTTCGTAAGTTGCTTGGTCTCCACATGTTCTTAAAACTTCGTTAGAGAAGTTAGCATGCATTCCAGAACCATTCCAGTCTGTATCTCCTAGAGGTTTTGGGTGATATTCAATATAGTAACCATATTTCTCAGTTAAACGGTCTAATAGGTAACGAGCAACCCAGATTTCATCTCCAGCTTTTTTAGCACCTTTAGCGAATAATTGGAATTCCCATTGTCCGCAAGCAACCTCTTGGTTGATTCCTTCAAAGTTGATTCCAGCAGCGATACATAAATCAGCATGCTCTTCAACTAATTTTCTACCGTGTGTGTTTTTTCCACCTACAGAACAGTAGTACATCCCTTGTGGAGCAGGGTATCCTCCAACTGGGAAACCAAGTGGAAGTTGTGTTTTAGTATCCATAATGAAATACTCTTGTTCGAAACCAAACCAAAAATCATCATTATCATCATCAATTGTAGCTCTACCGTTAGAAGGGTGTGGAGTTCCGTCTGCGTACATAACTTCAGACATTACTAACCATCCGTTGATACGAGTTGGATCTGGATAAATTGCAACAGGTACTAAAAGACAGTCAGAAGAACCACCTTCAGCTTGTTTAGTTGACGAACCATCAAATGACCAGTTTCCAAGTTCTTCTAATGTTCCTTTGAAGTTTTCGTGCTCTTCAACTTTAGTTTTACTTCTAAGATTTTGAGTTGGTTCATATCCATCTAACCAAATGTACTCTAACTTAATTTTAGCCATAATAATATAAATTAATTTTTTTGTTTTTTTCGTTGGGTCAAATATAGATTTATTTTTTTAGTCCTAAAAATTAGGGGGCTATTTTGTTTTGTGAAGTATAATTTTTTGGATAAGCGCAATTTTGTTAGGGGTATATTTTAAAAAAAGCAATTTTAATTACCTTAAAAAAATAAATTCGTAATAATTACGGCTCATTTTTGAATTTATGGGTTAAGAAATTATGAAAAAATGTTTATTTAATCAATAATACCGTACAGTTTTGTTATATTTCTGTGATTTGAATTCATTATTCTTCGAAAAAAGCATTTTATGTTGAAAAATCATTGGCTAAAAATCTAAAATTTATATTCCAAACAGGTACTTTAATTGTTTATATTTGCTGATCATTTTTTAATGAAAATTAGTACGAATTTAAAATATACATAACCATGTCAACATTACGTTTTCAAGCTTTACAACAAGCTTCTAACAGAAAGCCGGTACATTTTGAAGAAATTGGCCGAAAATCAAATCTTTTTGGTGCAAATGTGTTTAATGAAAAGGCGATGAAGCAATATTTAACTTCAGATGCATTTAAAGGAGTAAGAGATGCTATCCAGCACGGAACTAAAATCGACAGAAAATTAGCAGATTATATTGCCATGGGAATGAAAGAGTGGGCTCTTTCTAAAGGTGTAACACATTATACGCACTGGTTTCAGCCACTTACAGGAACTACTGCAGAGAAACACGATGCTTTTTTTGAAACCTCTTATGACGGAAGCGAATCTGTAGAAAAATTTGGAGGCGCACAGTTAGTGCAGCAAGAACCAGATGCATCTAGTTTCCCGAATGGCGGAATCAGAAATACTTTTGAGGCAAGAGGTTATACAGCTTGGGATCCGACTTCTCCAGCTTTTATATATGGTACAACTTTATGTATACCAACAGTATTTATTGCTTACACAGGTGAAGCTTTAGATAATAAAATACCTTTATTAAGAGCATTATCTGCAATTGACGAAGCGGCTACAGAAGTTTGTAAATATTTTGACAAAAACGTAAAAAAGGTAACAGCAACATTAGGCTGGGAGCAGGAATATTTCTTGATTGACAAAGCTTTGGCAAATTCTCGTCCTGACTTAATGATGACAGGAAGAACCTTATTAGGACACACTTCTGCAAAAGGTCAACAATTAGATGATCATTATTTCGGATCTATTCCAACTAGAGCTCTTACTTATATGAGAGATTTAGAGCAGGAATGTATGCTATTGGGTATTCCGGTAAAAACGCGTCATAATGAAGTTGCGCCAAATCAGTTTGAGTTAGCGCCGATTTTTGAGGAAACGAATCTTGCTGTAGATCATAACTCTTTATTAATGGATGTAATGCAGAAAGTGGCAGAACGTCATGACTTTAAAGTATTATTTCACGAAAAGCCTTTTAAAGGAGTAAACGGTTCTGGAAAACACAATAACTGGTCGTTGGCTACAGATACAGGAGTTAATTTATTGAGTCCGAGCAAAACGCCAATGAGCAATTTACAGTTTTTGACTTTCTTTATTAATACAATCAAAGCGGTTAATGATAACGAAACTTTATTAAGAGCTTCTATTGCAACAGCAAGTAACGATCATAGGTTAGGAGCAAATGAAGCACCACCAGCAATTATGTCTGTATTTATTGGAGCGCAATTGACAAAGGTTTTATCTGAATTAGAAAGTGTAACTACAGGAAAACTTTCGCCAGAAGAAAAAACAGATTTGAAATTGAACGTGGTGGGTAAAATTCCAGACGTATTATTAGATAATACAGATCGTAACAGAACTTCGCCTTTTGCTTTTACAGGAAACAAATTTGAGTTTAGAGCTGTAGGTTCAAATTCAAACTGTTCAAATGCAATGACAACTTTGAATGCAATTGTAGCAAAACAGTTAATTGACTTTAAAAATGAAGTAGAGAACTTGATTGAAAATAAAGACATGAAAAAAGACGATGCGATCTTTAATGTCTTAAGAGAGTACATCAAACAATCTAAAAAGATTCTTTTTGAAGGAGACGGTTATAGTGAAGCTTGGGAAAAAGAAGCGGCTAAAAGAGGATTGAGCAACTTTAAAACTACTCCAGAAGCTATTAAAGCTAAGGTTTCTAAACAAGCTTTAGAATTATTTGAACAATTAGGAATCTTTAATCACGTAGAAGCCGAGGCTCGTTATGAAATCGAATTGGAAGAATACACTAAAAAAATCCAAATTGAAGGTCGTGTTTTAGGAGATATTGCTAGAAACCATGTAATTCCAACTGCAATTCGTTATCAGAATACATTAATTGACAATGTAAAAGGATTAAAAGAAATTTTCGGAAAAGATTTTGAAGCATTGGCTAAAGAGCAGATTGTTTTGATTAGAGAAATCTCAGGTCATATTGAAGGAATCAATTCTAAAGTATTGGCAATGACCAATGAGAGAAAGAAAGCCAATCAATTGACAGATGCTCAAAAAATGGCTGAAGCTTACTGTAATAAGGTAAAACCATATTTTGAAGATATCCGTAATCATTGTGATAAATTAGAATTATTGGTAGATGATGAAAGCTGGACATTGACCAAATACAGAGAATTATTGTTTACGAAATAATGCTAACGTAACAATTTGTTAAAGCCTGTCTCAAAAAGACAGGCTTTTTTTTGAGATTATACTAAAAAAATGGTTTAAGAAGGACTTTTTTGCTAGTTATACACCTTGAAATGTAAAGAAATTGTATTAAGTATCTTTTTTCCTATAAAAATTTTAAAGTATTTTGGCAGTTCATCGAGATAGTTTTACAGTTCATCGAAAAGAGGTTAATATGTTGTAAAATAGGTATTTATACGTGAACCGATTTTACAGAAAGTTTTCTAATTTTGGTCATGAAGTTGAGAAAATAGGATTAAAAAACTATTTCAAATGATGTTCTGGAGCCCCCTCCCGTTTCCCCCAAATTGTCAACCTGCAAGTACCTACATAATAATTTGTATTAATAACCAATTAAATATATTTATTATGAAAAAAGTAATTTTAAGCATCTCAGCGATGCTGTTTGTAGGGTTTGCTGCCGTTGCGCAGAATAACACAAGTAATGTTGACCAACTTGGAAATACTCAAGTATCTTCAGTAACTCAACATGGTAGTTCAAATGATGCGCAAGTAAGACAAGGGGTTTTACCAAGTCAATTAGCTGCGTCAAACAATAATACCACAACAATTTTTCAACAAGGATCAGGTAATGCTGCCTTTACTTCGCAAAACAATTTACAGAATGATGCATATCAAACTCAATATGGTAACAGTAACCAAGCTACTATTTGGCAAGATCAGTTGGAAGGTAATGCAAGTCAAGGATATGATTTAGCAGTTCAATACCAAAGCGGAAGTAATAATAAAGCAACTATTGATCAAGGAACAACGGGTAATAACCCTAAACCAACAAACCCTCCTTTTTCTGCAGCACAAAAACTTGTAATTGATGCTGTTGTTGTTCCTGCAGCTCCACATGCGCTTAATGATGCATACCAAACACAAACTGGTACTTATAGTGTGGCTTATGCTAGCCAAGGTGGTTGGGATAATTACTCAAATCAAGTGCAAAATGGTACAGGTGGAAATGATAGTGATAAAAACGTTTCAAACCATTATCAATACGGAAATTATAACCAAGCATGGTCTAATCAAAATGGTTGGGACTTAACTACTGATACAGTTCAAATTGGAAACTATAACTTTTCATCAGTTACTCAAGCTAATAATGGTCATTCTAGTGTTGTTTTCCAAAATGGAACTGCTAACGTTTCAAATGTTGCACAAACAAATTAGATAAATAATTGAAAAGAATATAATAATGGGAAAGCGATTAGCTTTCTCATTATTTATATTTTAAAAATATCAGAAAATGAAAAAAATACTTTTAATCTTGATTCTATCATCTGGTTTTTGTACTGCTCAAAATCAAAGTGATTATAAGAATGATGATTTTAAAAATTATAGTTCTTCTATTTTTAATTCAGAAGAGAAAGCTTTAAGTGTCGTTACTGGTATGAATACAAAAGCACAAGATAATTTAAAATCAAAAATTCAGACTGGTATCCAAATACAGCAAATAGGAGATTTAAATAAAGTGCATGCAAATTTAAAATCAAATGAGACAAAAGTTGCTGTAACTCAAAATGGTGATTACAACACTTTATTGCTAGATAAAAATGCTAAAACAATTACTCAAAATGTTGTGCAGCAAGGAAACAACAATCGGATCACTGATTATACATTGTACACTAAATACAATGTAAATATGGAAATGATCCAAAATGGTGATAATCAAAATATTCAAAACATTGGAACCAATTCACTGTCCAAAAACATGAAAATTACCCAGACAGGAAATGGCGCTTCAATAATTCTTATAAATAAATAAAAGATGCGTTTTATAAACAGGCATATCATACTCTTTTTAATGTTTTTTTCATTTATAATGTTAGGACAAGTTCCGCAAGATAAATTCAAAGCAAAAATCGAAGTAGAGAAAGTTGAAAACAGTGTAAAAATCACTGGTACTGCAGAAAACCTAACAGATGTTATTCGCAGTGCGGGCTATCGCTTGTCTGTTATAAAAAATAATGATAAAAGTAATAATCAATCTAATAATGAACAAGTTGGTGTTTTTACCTTACAGCCCAATGAGATTCAAAAATTATCTACTTCTCAGATTAATTTGACCGCAGAAGATGAAGTAATTGTTTTGCTATTGTTTTATGATGAAGACAAACAAATTGTCGCAAAAGACCGTGTGGTATTAGGTGAAGAAAAAAAAAAGATAATGTAATAGTCCTTCCCACTGATGGATTTGTTTTAAGGGGTATCATTACCGATGATACTAAAACAAAAGCAGGAAAAGATTTTTACGATAGATATTATTACAAATACAATGAAATAGGGATAAACGCCGAAAAAATAGTGACAATAGGTGAAGAATATAGTTTTGCCAGAAATACAGCAATATCTATAACTATAGATAATGAGGTTATTTATAATTTTTTAATTAGGCCAGACGACGAATTTTTAGATGCGGTTGCAGAAGAAGCTGTAAACGCAACCTTTACTTATTTGAAAGAAAAAGAAAAACAACGCAAATATTTCACTCAGTATTAATTTTATTATTAGCGACATGAAATTTATTTTAACCTTCGCAATGGTACTCTGCATTTCTCCGTTTATAAACGCGCAGGCACTAGTTTATAAACCAGTCAACCCGGCTTTTGGAGGAGATACTTTTAATTATCAATGGCTTTTAAGCAGTGCAGAAGCACAAAATAAACAAAAGGATAAAACAGCAGATGCTAAACCACAAACTGATTTAGAGCGATTTAAATCGAGTTTGAATTCGCAATTATTAAGTCAGATTTCCAGTCAACTTTACAAACAGCAATTTGGTACAGATGGTATCAAAGAAGGCTCTTATACTTTTGGGAGTTATTCGGTTGATGTGTTCCCCTCTTCAGGTGGACTGACACTCAATATTCTGGATACCAATACAGGAGAGCAAACTCAAGTAATCATCCCAAATCAATAACATGCGATTACATTACTACTCATTTATCTTAATTGGATTTCTTTTTACTGGCTGCGGCGCTTACTATAATCAACCCACTGGAGTTCAAAAAGCTGTTTTGGGAGAAGGAACGCCTGCGACGTCATTATTAAAAGATCTGCCAAAACCTAAGGAACCAGTTGTGGTTGGTGTCTATAAATTTAGAGACCAAACGGGACAGTATAAACCTCAGGAAAACGGAAGCAGTTTTAGTACAGCTGTAACTCAGGGAGCGACTTCTATTTTGATAAAAGCGCTGGAAGATTCTAAATGGTTTGTTCCCATTGAACGTGAAAATATTGGAAACTTATTGCAGGAACGAAATCTTATTCGTGCAACAAGACAGGAATATGTAAAAAATGCTAATCCCAATGAGCCGCAACTAACACCTTTATTGTATGCGGGAGTTTTATTAGAAGGAGGAATTGTTTCCTATGACTCTAATATTATTACAGGCGGATTTGGCGCAAGATATTTTGGTGCGGGAGCATCTGTAAAATATCGTCAGGATCGTGTAACAATTTATCTGAGAATGATTTCTACATCAAACGGAAAAATTTTAAAATCGGTTTATATATCAAAAACTATTTTGTCTCAGGCAATTGACGAAAGTCTTTTCAGATATGTCAATTTTAAAAGACTTTTGGAAGTAGAAACAGGTTACACGACTAACGAACCCGTACATATGGCTGTTACAGAAGCTATAGAAAAAGCCGTTGAATCTTTGGTTTTGGAAGGAATAAAGGACAATATTTGGGAAGCAGACGCGCCAAAATGGGAAGTTGATAATTTATTAAAAGCTTACGCTGAAGAAACAAAAACTGCTGATGTGACTGGTTTGTATGACCGTGTACTTGAAAACAGAAGAAGTAAATTTGGCATTGAGCTTTCTGGTGGTACTACTTTAATGGATGGAGATTATCAAGATCCGCTATTAAGACCTTTTGGACGTGGAGCCTTAAAATGGATGCTTACTCCAAGTTTTACGGTAAGTGCTTCTACGAACGTTGTAAACCTTGCTAATAAAAATTTGCTTGATGTTGGCTACATTACCTACGACCTGAACATGGAATGGATCATTCTTCCAAAAGACCGTCTTACTCCATATTTATATATTGGAGGAGGGTATGGTATGAATAGGAAATTTGAAAATACGTATGGAAAAATTCAATATGGTGCGGGCTTAGAATATATGGCATCAGACCAAATCGGAATTAAATTGTTTGCTGAACAGAATATTAATTTCAGTGACAATCTTGATTATATCGTAGCAGGAACTCGTGATGATTACTATTATAAATTCGGGTTAGGACTAACGTTTTACTTTGGTAAAAAGAAAAAGTAACAAGTTAGAAATTTCGAAAATAGAAGACACACGTTTAAAATTTAAAGCAAGCTAATCATGAAGAATTTATACAAAATAATAAGTGCAATTTTTTTAGTGGTTTTGATTTCCTGCAGCGAAGAAAAAATAGGAGATTCTGAATTTGGAACTGTTACAGGAAAAGTCGTTAACAGCGAAACCTTTGAGCCAATGGAAAATGTAAAAATTATGTCTAGTCCAACTACCAGTACAGTTTTTACAGATGTAGAAGGGAAGTTTACAGTAACAAATGTCAAAGTTGGAGAATATTCTTTTCAAGCCCAAAAAGAAGGCTTCATTGCAAAATTTGAGGCAGCTAGTGTGACGGCAAATAGTACATCACAAATTGTTTTTGAATTAAGTAAATCTACTGCAAATAATAAACCGCCAACAGTTCCTGTTTTAGCAGCTCCTGTAGATAATAGTGTAAGTCAGCCAGTAAATTTAGATTTAACATGGACGGTGACAGATCCAGATAATGATACAATGACATACACCGTGACACTCAGAAACGATAAAAACAGTGATGTAGCGGTTTTTAATGACATCAAAGATAAAAAATTGACTCTCACAGATCTGATTTTTGGAACTAAATACTATTGGCAAGTTTCTGTAAGTGATGGGGTGAATACTCCTGTATTAAGCACTATCAGCGCTTTCTCTACAATAGCTTTTCCGGCAACAAGAAATTTGTTTGTCAAAAGTATTAGCGGTAATAATGTGATTTTCGCTGCAGATGACGCAGGTAAACAATATCAATTGACAAGTTCAGATAAAAATAGCTGGCGCCCTAGACGAAACAACCAAGCTCAGAAAATTGCTTTTATCGGGACAAGTGGTTCACAAAATGATATTTACACCATGGATTTTGATGGGACTAATATTAAAAAAGTAACAAGTTCGGTCCCTATTGCAGGATTTAATGCTGATTTTTTAGGGTACTCATGGAATGCATCGGGAAGTGAATTTATCTATCCAAATTTTGATAAATTATACCGAATAAAGAGCGATGGCAGCGGATTGACCAAAATCTTCCAGACTCCAAATGGTAAATTTATTTCAGAATGTGATTGGAGTTCAGATGGCAGTAAAATAGCCTTAAAAGTGAATGATATAAATGGGTATAATGTGGAAATTTATGTTATAAATCCGTCTGGTGCAGTTGTTACACCCATATTAGCTGGAGAGACAGGAGCCGTTAGTGGCTTGAATTTTTCTGTTTCAGGCTTAAAATTGGTTTACACAAAAGATGTCTCGGGATTTGAAAGTTCCAATTATCGCCAGTTGGATTCTAAAATTTTTGAATATAGTTTTCTTCTTGGAAATTCATATCAATTGGCTACTGAAAAACCAACAGGGACAAATGATTTAGATGTTCGATATTCTCCTAATGAAGCAGAGCTAATTTTTCTAAATACTTCAAATGATGGTATTTCTGTGAAGAATGTTGTAAAATGTGGTATTGGAATTGTGAATTCAAGGGTGACATTGTACACAGGTAGCTCAATGCCCGATTGGGAATAAAAATAAACAGCCAAGAGCTTCATAACCAATTTTATTTCGGGAAATCGGCAGGAAATAATCTTCTGCCGATTTTTTTTAGAATCAAATAATCGAATAAGTCAAAGAATTAAAAAAAGGGATTATCTTTGCAGCACATCAACACAAACTAATTTTCATGAGTTCAGATTCTAGCAAAAGATATGCACAAAGAGGTGTTTCGGCATCAAAAGAAGACGTACATAACGCTATTAAAAATATTGACAAAGGTTTATTTCCGCAGGCATTCTGCAAAATTGTTCCAGATTATTTAACGCAAGATTCAGAACACTGTCTTATCATGCACGCCGATGGAGCTGGAACAAAATCGTCTTTGGCTTATATGTACTGGAAAGAAACTGGAGATCTTTCTGTTTGGAAAGGAATTGCTCAAGATGCCTTAATCATGAATATTGACGATTTATTATGTGTTGGTGCAACAGATAATATTTTGCTTTCTTCTACTATTGGAAGAAATAAAAATCTAATTCCTGCCGAAGTTATTTCTGCAATTATCAACGGAACAGAAGAATTAATCAACGAATTAAAATCATTCGGAGTTACGATTCATTCAACAGGAGGAGAAACTGCTGATGTTGGAGATGTAGTTCGTACTATTATTGTAGATTCTACTGTAACAGCAAGAATGAAACGTTCTGATGTTGTAGACAACGCAAACATCAAAGCTGGAGACGTAATTGTTGGTTTGGCTTCTTTTGGTCAGGCAACTTACGAAAAAGGATATAACGGCGGAATGGGAAGTAACGGATTAACTTCTGCACGTCATGATGTTTTTGGCAAATATTTGGCTAAAAAATATCCAGAAAGTTACGATGCAGCCGTTCCAGAAGAATTAATTTATTCGGGACAAGTAAATTTAACCGATGAGGTTGAAAAAAGCCCAATAAATGCTGGTCAATTAGTACTTTCTCCAACTAGAACTTACGCTCCAATTATCAAGAAAATTTTAGATAAATATACTCCAAAAGAGATTCACGGAATGGTGCATTGCAGTGGAGGTGCACAAACTAAAATTTTGCATTTCGTAAAAGATTTGCATGTTATAAAAGACAATTTATTTCCAGTTCCGCCATTGTTCAAATTAATTCAAGAACAATCAAAAACAGATTGGAAAGAAATGTATCAGGTTTTCAATTGCGGTCACAGAATGGAGCTTTACGTTCCAGAAAGTATTGCGCAAGATATTATCGAAATTTCGAAATCTTTCAATGTTGATGCGCAGATTGTAGGTAGAGTAGAAGCTTCGGATTCTAAAAAGCTTACAATTACTAGCGAATACGGAACATTCAACTATTAAAAAAATAACCATATAAGTGATATAAGTTCATTTTAAGTTAGATTGTCAGACTGAGCGAAGTCGAAGTCCTATTTTGATTTGACAGCTTTCTATTTCACTCAGAAAGAATTTATATTTTCTTATATCACTTATATGGTTTAAAAATATTTAACTATGTACGAATTACTTTTCTGGAAATATCTAGACGAAATTTACCTGAACAATCAGGAAGTTTATGAAGCGCTTGTAGAAAAACAAGAGGTTGAAGGTTTAGCAGAACTTCAAGTTGAAGTAATCGTAAATAGAATTAATTCAGTCTTTTCAGATTGGGAAAGAGTAGATGAAAACAGCTGGAAAAATCCAAAAGGGAAAGGTGCATTTCAAGTAATCACTACTCCACAAAGCATAAAAATTGACTGCTACGGAACAGAAGGAAAAACCATGAATAAATTGGTTGATATCATGGAAGAATTCAAATGTCCGCTTTACGATCCGCAAGTTCCAGAACGTTATGATGAAATGAACGAGTAAAAAATAATTGTAAATTGTTAATTGTAAATTGTAAATGGCGAATTATGAACAGCTATCAATCATTTACAATTTACAATTCACAATTCATAATTAAAACTACCCGTTTTTCAAAAGTACATCCTGTTCTTTTCTCATTTTAGCTAGCAATTGATCAACATGTGTTTTTATTTTCTCCGGAAGCATATTCCAATTTTGATCTTTTTTGAAACTTCTGCAATCGTCTAAATCACATTCAACTGCGCGAATAGCGTATTTTTTGTTTTTATAAACGGTAATTACTTTTACTCTTCTTATATAGCCGTCTTCAGTTCGTGTTCCATAGACAATAATAGGATCAATAAATCCATCTCCATCAATATCTTTTGTACTGCAATATTTTGTCCAGAACCAGATATTAGTTTCTTTAGGGAGATTATCTTCAAGAAGATCATTTATTCTCCATTTTTCTAAAAATCCGCCGTGATCATTAATTACACAAATTGCTTGTATTTTGGTATTTAAAGTATCTTTTTTAGAAATTGTTTTTTGATTTTCGCTCAAAACCAATTCGTAAACACCACCTTTATCCTGAAATTCAAAAGCTCTGTAAATAGGAAAATCAGTTACGTTTTCAAGTTCCCTTTCTGAAATTTCCTTTTTCGTTAATCTGTGGCTTTCAATTTTTTGAGAAAAAATAAACGATGAAGAGAAAGAAAGTAAAATTAAAATATATTTTTTCATGTTTTGGCTTGGCTTTTAGTATGCCAAAGATATTTAAACCTTTTGAGTCAGCTAAATTTATGTTTTTTAAAAATAGATTTTGTTGTACTTTTCTGCATTCAAATGACAACAAAGATTTCAAAGAAAAACTATAAAAATGATCAAAATAAAACGCGGTAATTTTCTTCTTGTATTAATATTGCTTTCAGCTGTTAATGTAATGGCGCAAAAAAAAGTAATTCAAAGTAAAAACCTTATCCAGTATGTAGATCCAATGATTGGAACGGCAAAAATGGGACATACCTACCCAGGAGCAACAGTTCCTTTTGGGAGCGTGCAATTGAGTCCAGAAACCGATACAATTGCTTACAGTTTAAACGGAAAGTATAATGGTGAAGTTTATAAATATTGTGCAGGATATCAATATGAAGATAAAACGATTGTAGGTTTCAGTCACACGCATTTTAGCGGAACTGGACATTCAGATTTAGGCGATTTCTTGATTATGCCAACAACAGGAAAACTGCAATTAAATCCGGGCGTGGCGTCTAAACCATTGTATGGTTATAGATCGGCATTTTCGCATGCAACAGAAAAAGCAGAACCCGCTTATTACAGTGTTTTTCTAGAAGATCATAAAATTAAAGCAGAATTGACCGCAACGACTCGCGTTGGAATGCATCAATATACTTTTCCAAAATCTAATGAAGCCCATATTATTCTCGATTTGACTTCAGGAATTTACAATTACGATAAAAAGAATGTCTGGACATTTGTTCGTGTAGAAAACGATACTTTGATAACAGGATATCGCCAAACAAATGGCTGGGCAAGAACTAGAACGGTTTATTTTGCAATGTCATTTAATAAACCAATTAAAAGTTATGGACAAGCAGCTCAGGAAAAAAGCGTTTATAGAGGTTTTTGGGGAAGATTTGATCAGACTAAAAATTTTCCAGAAATGGCAGGACAAAACCTAAAATTATTTTTTGATTTTGATACCAACGAAGGAGAGAAAATCAAAATGAAGATGGCATTGTCACCAGTCAGTTCTGCTGGAGCACTTGAAAATATGAAAAAAGAAACACCAGATTGGGATTTTGAAAAAGTAAAAAAACAAAGTCAGGAAGTTTGGAATAAAGAATTGAATAAAATTCAGATAGAAACCATTCAAAAAGAAGATCGAGTCAATTTTTATACCGCAATGTATCATGCCTTTTTGGGACCAACAGAATACATGGATTTAGACGGAAGTTATAAAGGATTGGACATGAATGCTCACAAAGCTGAAAACTTTACAAATTATACCAGTTATTCACTTTGGGACACCTATCGTGCTTTGCATCCATTATTTAATATTGTGCAACCCAAAAGAAATGGAGATATGGTGAGTTCCATGCTGGCACATTCAGAACAAAGTGTTCATAAAATGCTTCCAATCTGGTCGCATTATGCCAATGAAAATTGGTGTATGATTGGTTACCATTCGGTTTCTGTTGTAGCAGATGCTATTGTAAAAGGCAATATTAGTTTTGATGCTGAAAAAGCACTTCAGGCTTGTGTTAATACTGCAAAAGTTCCATACTACGATGGATTGGAATTTTATATGAATAAAGGATATGTTCCAGAAGACAAAAGCGGTGCTTCGGTTTCTAAAACCTTAGAATATGCTTATGATGACTGGGCAATTGCGCAAGCTGCAAAGAAATTGGGTAAAACCGAAATTTATAATGAATTCATCAATAGATCAAAAAATTATAAAAATGTTTACGATGAGAAAACAGGTTTTATGCGTCCGAAATTAAACGATGGGACTTTCAAGAAAGAATTTGATCCATTAGATACACACGGACAAGGTTTTATTGAAGGGAATTCTTGGAATTATAGCTTGTACGTTCCACAAGATCCAGCTGATATGATTCAATTGATGGGAGGAAATGAGAAATTTAAAGTCCGTTTAGATTCGTTATTCAATATGCATCTTCCAGATAAATATTTTGAAAATACTGAAGACATAACAAGAGACGGAATCATTGGAAATTATGTTCACGGAAACGAGCCTTCACACCATGTTGTCTATTTATACAATTGGACAGATTCTCCATGGAAAGCTCAAGATAAAATCAGAATGATTTTAAAAAAAATGTACAAAAATGGTGCTGATGGTCTAGGAGGAAATGACGATTTCGGGCAAATGAGCGCTTGGTATATTTTTAGCAGTTTAGGATTTTATCCAGTTGCTCCCGGTTCTGATGAATATGCATTGGGAAGTCCGCTACTGAAAAATGCTGTTTTGAATTTAGAAAACGGAAAAACTTTTGAAGTCGAAACCGTAAATCAATCTGATAAAAATGTATTTGTGAGCAAAGTTTTGCTGAACGGAAAGCAATTGGAGAAACAATTTTTAAAGCATTCAGATGTTATAAATGGAGGGAAGATTACGTTTTATATGAGCAACAAACCAAATAAAAAGCAATATCAAAATTAGTTTTACGTCTGTCACCCTGAGCGAAGTCGAAGGGCTTTATAGCTTAAAAAAGGCTTCGACTCCGCTCAGCCTGACAAATGATAATATTTTAATTCGTGAAAATTTGTGTAATTCGTGGCTAAACAACAAAAAACTTCACGAAATTTGCACTTCAAATAAAGACAATCAATATGAAGATCAATTTAAAATCAGGAATAGATAAACTGCTTTTCGGAATGAAGCAGAATGACGTAACAGCTGTTTTAGGAAAACCTGATAAAAATTATAAAGACGAAGATGACAACGTGATTTTTGTTTATAATGCATATAAAATCAGATTGACATTTTATCAGGAAGAAGGTATGAAATTAGGTTATTTAGTAGCTTCAAGTAATGATCTAGAAGTTTTCGGATTCAAATTAATCGGAAGAAAAATTGCTGATGTAAAGAAAGATTTTGCTGCAAAAGGAATTACAAAGTACAATCAAGAAACTTTTGATACTTTCGAAAATTACTTCAACGAAGACAATTGGTTTATCCTTCAAACAGAATTTGATGAGGTGGTGAAGTTTGAAATTGGCGCAATTATCAATAGCAAAGACGAATTTGACTGGAAATTTCCTGTGAAGAAATAGCATATTTTTTGTCATCCTGAGGAACGAAGGATCACACAAGAAGCTCCGCAAAGTATGTCGGACAATCTTTGTCGATTTACGTGTGTGATCCTTCGTTCCTCAGGATGACAAACAATAAAAAAAACCGACAATCACTTGTCGGTTTTTTTTATTGTCTTTAAAAAGAAATTATCCTTTTAACCAAGCATTTTTAAGTTTCTCTTTTGAAGCATCAGTTGCTTTAAAAGTTTCAGATTCTTCAAATGGTAACTTTACGGTTCCTTTGATGGTTTCTTCTTTTCCGCCACGTTTTACTTTCAAAGTGATTGGGTCATTATCTTTCCAGTTTTCACTTTCAGTAATCAAATCATAAATGTTATCTAAATTATATGATTTATTGTTTACAGCTAAGATTTTATCTCCACCTTTTAAATTTAAGTTTTTGAAGAATTCAATTGATTCTGATTCAGGACGAACAGCAATTTCTTTTGTTGCTTTGTCAATAGTAATATTTGGAGTTTGTCCTTTAATAAACGGATTTCCTGTTTTTTTCTCCATTGCTTTGGTCACACCAACTTTAGCTAAATAGAAATCGTAAGGAATTGGAGTCGTTCCAGCAACATATTTGTTTAAAAATTCTCCAACTTCAGGGTAAGTTAAAGAAGTGATTTTAGCGAATAATTCATCATCATTAAATGGTTTTTCAACACCATATTCGTCAGATAATTTATGCATTAAGTCAAGAATTCCTCTTTCTCCATTACTTTTTTCTCTAATGATAATATCGATGCACATACCAATTAAAGCTCCTTTTTGGTATACGTTTAAGTATTGGTCTTTGTAAGGCTGTTCTAATACATTTTTACTCATTACAGTAAATGACATTGTATCATTTAAGCCCTTAGCTTGCTCAATTTTATCGGCAATACGAGAGTAGAATTCAGCTTCGTCAATCAAACCTTGGTTGATTTGGAAAAGATTTGCAAAATATTCTGTTACCCCTTCATACATCCATAAATGCTCAGACATTTTTGGTGCATTGTAATCAAAAAACTGAATTTCTTTTGAATGAATAGTTAATGGAGTAACAATGTGGAAGAATTCGTGAGAAACTACATCTTTCATAGATTCTACTAATTTTTCTTTTGGCATCGATTCTGGTAAAACGACAGTTGTAGCAGTTGGATGCTCTAAAGCTCCAAAACCATGTGCATCGTCTTTTGCCATGCTTGATAAGTATAATAACACCGTATATTTTTTAGTAGAATTTACTTTTCCTAAAAAGTTTTTCTGTGCTGTCATCATTGTTTTCATCTCTGGAGTGATGCTTTCAGCTGTATATTTTCCAGTAGGAGAGTACACAGCAATTAAGATGTCCATTCCGTTTACATTAAAAGTAGTGTAGTCAGGTTTAGAATACATAATTGGGTTTTCTACCAAAATAGCATAACGAGCAGTGGTAAACACATCAGAAGTATTGCTTGCATCTTGATCTGTCATAGAAGTTGCTCCCCAAAGTGTTTCAGGATGCGTGATAGTAACTTTGTACGGAACGTCTAATTTGTCTTTAAAATATCCGACAAAACCATGCGTGTTAACCATGAAATTTTTTCCTGCATCGATATTTGTTCCTGCTGGAGAAAAAACGTCATCATTTCCAAATCCAGTTCCTTTTTCAGTATCGAAAGAATCGTTTACTAAATAAGTGATTTTTTTTAGTGCTTTTGCGTTTGAAATAGACCAAGAATTATCGTCTAATCTTTTTACTGTAAGCGGATTTCCTTTAGCATCAAATGCCTTGAAATCTTCTGAGTATTTTCCGTAATTATCTGTTGAATAAGTACCAGGGACAGTTTTTGGAATACTGTAAACAACTTCATCTGTTTTAAAGGCTGGCGGTGTAACGGTTACCAAAACTTTATCATCTTTAACATCGGTTAAATTGATATTCACTTCAACGATATTGCTTTTTGCGGCTCCAGTGCTCCCTGTTTTACAGCTCCAAAAGGTGACCGCTAGAGTTAAGGTGTAAAGTATTTTTTTCATTTCTATATGTTTAGTTAATTGTATTTGACTCAAAAATCACCAAAAAGTTACTAAAAAATTACATTAAATTGAAACATAAAAAAAAACTCCTGAAAAACAGGAGTTTTATGTTAGTCTAATTTATTCTTGATATAATATTTTCCGTCCAAATCTTCATCAAAATCATCTATTTTAACAGGTTTTGGTTTTGGTTTATTTGCAATTGCCTTCTTTTTCCACATCTCAAATTTTTCAAGAGGCATTTTCTTTTTCATGATGTCTAGGACTTCTTTTTCTGCCAATCCAAATTCTTTCTTTATAATTTCAAATGGATTTCTTTCTTCTAAAGCTAACGAAACAAGTCTTTCAATTTGTTCCGGAGTTAATTCTTTGCGGCTACTCTTTTTCATCTCGTGAAAATTAATTCAAAATAGGGTGTTAATTATTAATAGATTGATTTTCAATTCTTGTATCAATATTAAAAAAAAAAATAATAAGTTGGTTCAGTAAAGTGCACTTTTTTTAGAGAATTTAGCTGTTTTTAAAGGATCTTGATTTTTGAAATGGAATTTTTAGCAGATTCTTCAATTCATTGTTTTCTTCTGGAAGCATATGAGTGTCTACACCGTATACCAGCTGCTCTTTGGGTAAGTAAGAGAATGTTCCAAAAAGTCTGTCCCATATAGAAAAAATATTTCCATAATTACTATCGGTGTAAGGCAGCACATAATGATGATGTACTTTATGCATATTCGGAGAAACAATGAAATAGCTTAAGAATATATCCAGCTTTTCAGGAAGCGAAATATTGGCATGATTAAATTGTGATGCGATAACCGATAATGACTGATAAAGAAAAACCATCCACATTGGTGTTCCAACAATTAAAACTCCTAAAGTGGTAAAAACAAAACGAACTACGCTTTCTCCAGGATGGTGTCTATTGGCTGTCGTAGTATCAATCCAAGTATCTGTATGATGCACCAAATGAAATTGCCAGAGAATTTTTACTTTGTGTTCTACTAGATGAGCTAAATAAGCTCCAATTAAATCCAAAAGTAATAAACCAATTATAGTATATAGCCAGATTGGCATTTTTGGGAGCCATTGCAGAATTCCGAAATTATGTTCGATTGTCCAAGCAGCAGTTCTTATTAAAATAAATGCTAGAATAAAGTTGACGACAATGGTAGTGAAGGTGAAAAAGAAATTTATTCCAGCGTGAGGCCATTTTTTATAGTGCATTTTAAACAGGGGAAAACTGTTTTCAATAAGCCAGAAAATAGTAATGCCTCCAACCAAAATAAGGCTTCTGTGAGAAGAAGGAATGGTACTGAAGTAAGAAATGATTTCGTTCATAATACATAAATATTTGAGTTGAAATAAAATTTTCTTGTCGATTTCATCCAAACAAAAAGAGAAAATCAAATATAAATATATCAGATTTTCTCTTTCGAATTTAATTATGTACTAATAATTGCGTATTATTTTTTGATGAGGCTAATTATAAATAATAAAACCCATGCACCCCCTACAGCAATCAGAATCTGCCACAGAAGGCCTCCGCCTCCAATACCAAGTTTTCCGGCAATCCATCCTCCGATAAAACCTCCTATGATTCCGACGATAATATTGCCAATTAAACCAAAGCCGGCACCTTTCCAGATTTGACCAGCTAGCCATCCAGAAATGGCACCTATAAGTAAGAAATATAAAAATTCCATATTTTTTTTTTTATGATGTGTCGATTTCTTCTTTCAGCTACTATGCTTCTGCATGATTTTGAAGCAGTGTTTTATATAGAAAACCTGCAGCTAATGCACCAAGAATAGGGGCGACCCAAAACAGCCAAACCTGAGATAATGGTTCTCCTCCAACAAAAATTGCCTGAGATAAAGATCTCGCTGGATTTACAGAAGTGTTCGTAATTGGAATACTGATTAAGTGTATTAAAGTCAGTGCCAAACCAATTGCGATTCCAGCAAATCTGCCATTTGCAAATTTATCAGTTGCTCCTAAAATCACCAATAAAAAGAATAATGTAAGGACAAATTCTGCAATAAAAGCAGATTGTAACGAATAACCATCAGGAGAAAAAGCTCCAAAACCATTAGATGCAAAGGCGCCAGCTTTTGTATTGTCTATTGCAAAACCAGCCTTTCCAGAAGCTATTGTGTATAAAGTTCCTGCAGCTGCTGCGGCTCCAACACATTGTGCAATAATATACGGAATAAGATCTTTGGCAGAAAATCTTCCGCCAGCCCATAAACCAAAAGAAACAGCGGGATTAAAGTGACCACCAGAAATATGGCCAACAGCATAAGCCATTGTAAGCACAGTTAAACCAAATGCCAGCGCAACACCAGCAAATCCAATTCCTAGGTCAGGAATTCCGGCAGCAAAAATAGCACTTCCGCATCCTCCAAAAACAAGCCAATAAGTTCCAAAAAACTCTGCAAATAATTTTTTCATAATAAAATAATTTAATGGTTAATGTTTAGAATGTATATTGGTAAGCCCAATAAATTAAAACAAATTGTAAGGGCAAACGTACAAATAAAATCCATCTTGGTAAACCAAAACCTGCTTTTTTATTTTGAAACATGTACAAATTGGCAGGGAAAACAGCAATTAACAGCACTATAATTCCCCACGCGGCAAAATTTGATGAAAAAGGCAGGACTAAAAAGATGCCCAGAATAATCTCGGCGGCACCACTTAAAATATTTATTAATTTGGGGTTTTTAAATGCGGGTGGAATGATTTTTATATACATTCCAGGATTTCTAAAATGATTTAGCCCAGCAAGAATATAAAGGAAAGCCATTAAATACAAATGCCAAGGTAGAATCATGATATCTAATTGTTTATCACGAATTTATAAAAAAATTAACAATTATTGCATTACAGTACTTCTTTTTTTGAAACTATGTATTTTGAGTTATTTTTTTGACTTGAAATTTACATTCATAATAATTATGGCCAGAATAATTAATGCAATACCAAGCCATTGAGAAAAGATTACTTTCTCGTTTAATAAAACATAAGCCATCATTACAGAAACTGGCAGTTCAAGGGCAGACACAATGCTTCCCAGTCCGATTCCAGTTAACGGAAATCCAGCTGTCATTAATAGGGGTGGAATGATAGTTCCGAATAGTGCCAATACAATTCCCCATTTTAAGAAGATTTCCATATTGAAGGCTGTAACCTGCGTTGCAAAAGCAAACGAAAATACAATTATAGCTCCACCTAAAAGCATATAAAGGCTTCTTTGCGCAGACGAAATTTCGGTTGCAACACTATTAGCAGTAAACATAGTTGTAGTGAAAGACGCAGCAGCCAACATTCCCCAAACTAAACCTCTCCAGTCTAATTGGATATCACTATTGATAATATTTGTGGCTAAAACAGTTCCGAAAAGTACAATAAAGACAGCAATGACTTTTTGTTTTGAAGGCAGTTTTTTTTCTAAAATCATTTCAAGTAAAACACCCATCCAAACGGTTTGCATCAATAAAACGATTCCGATAGAAACAGGAATGTATTTTACAGCCAAATAATAAAATAGGCTGGTCATTCCTAATGAAGTTCCTGCAAGCATTAAACTGAAAATATTTTTACGAGATGCTTTTATGGCAGGTTTGTTTTTATTTTTAATGCGCTGAAAAAGATTGATTAGAAGAATTCCAAGAATTCCGTAAATAAATTGTGAGGTCGTTACTTCTGCAGTTGTGTAGCCTTCAGAATAAGCTATTTTTACAAAAGTAGCTAGCATTCCGTAAGTAGTTGCTCCCAAAGCAACAAGAAAAACACCTTTTAATACATTATTTTGCGACGTCATAAATTATCTCTTTTTAAAAAATTAAGCCGGCAAAGGTAAGCTATTTTGTTTAGGATTCTCTTGTACTATGTTGAAAATAGTGATTTAATTACAATAGAATTGGTTTTTAAAGGCTTAAATTAGGAATTCATTAAAAAACGAGATACCGAAAAACAAAAAAGCCATCAAAAATAATTCTGATGGCTTTTTATATGTATAAAGAATTAATCTTCTTTGTTTCCTAATTACTTAGGTTGGTTTTGATAGGTTTCGATTTCAAAAATTAAAGTTGCATTTGGTGGAATAACTCCGCCAGCGCCTTTTTCGCCATAAGCTAAATTTGAAGGTAGGAAGAAAGTTGCTTTTTCTCCGTCTGTCATCATATCAAGGGCTTCAATAAAACCAGGGATCATTCCATCTTTTTTACCAACTGTAAAAGGAAAAGCTTTGTAACCGCCTTGTGCATCTCTGTTTGCATCATATTTACCGTATGCTTTTGCTACTTGAGCCATGCTGCTGTCGAATAGAGTGCCATCTTCAAAATATCCTGCATAGTGAAAATAGATTGTAGAACCTTCAGCACCTTTAACGCCAGTACCTTTTTGAGTTACTACGTATTTTAAACCAGAAGTTGTAGTGGTTGCTTTAGCTTTTAAGTCTTTAAAATACGTAGCTTTAGCAGTCACTACTTTTTTAGCTTCTTCTTTTTTAGCAGCCTCTTTTTTTACATCATCACTTAAAACTTTTAAAGCATCAAATTTCTTTGCTGCCGCACCTTTACGTGTAATAACAATTTTTGTCATTACATCGTCCTGAACAATTTTATTTACATTATCCATCCCAGAAACAACATGGCCAAAAATAGTATGTTTTCCGTTTAACCAAGGAGTATCTTTATGAGTAATGAAAAATTGGCTTCCATTGGTTGCTGGGCCAGAATTTGCCATTGCTAGAACACCGCCTTTTTCGAATTTTAAATCGTCTACAAATTCATCTTTAAACGAATATCCTGGGCCTCCAGAACCATTTCCGTCAGGATCACCACCTTGAATCATGAAATCGTTAATAACTCTGTGAAATTTTAATCCGTTGTAAAATGGTTTTCCTTTAAGCGACGCTTTGACATTAGGATTTGTACCTTCTACCAAAGTAATAAAGTTTGCTACTGTTACAGGAGCTTTTACATATTCTAAAGAAAGAACAATATCTCCTTTTGAAGTAGAGATTGTAGCAAAAATTCCGTCACCAGGATTTGCGGCTACAACTGCTTTGCTTGTAGGTTTTGCTGCTGGTTTTGTTGCAGGCTTTTTAGTTTGAGCTTGAATATTTACTATTGCTAAGCAAAATAAAAATAGAAATTTATATTTCATTGCTTTTAAAATTTTAAGTCTTTAATTCAATTACTGTTTGTCTGAGATCTGGATTTCGAAGATGATATTAGCATTTGGCGGAATCACACCTCCAGCACCAGTTGCTCCATAAGCTAAGTGAGATGGAATGAAAAGAACTGCTTTGTCTCCGTAAGATAATTGCTCAACTCCTTCAATAAAACCAGGAATTAAACCATCTTTTTTACCAGCTTGAAATTGAATTGGTTGGTAGCCGCCTTGTGCTGCTCTCGCAGGATCGTATTTTCCGAATTGTTTTGCCACTTCTTCAATACTAGCGTCAAATAAAGTTCCGTCTTCAAGGAAACCAGCGTAGTGAATGTAAATTGGACTTCCTGCAGCAGGTTTTTTACCGCTTCCTTTTTCTGTAATTACATATTCTAAACCACTAGTAGTCTTGGTTGCTTTTGCTTTTAAAGCCGCATAATAATCTACTTTTTCTTTTTGAACGCCAGCGTATTTGCTTTGTTCTTTTGCAATGTCAGCAAAATAATCATGGAATACTTTTACAGCATCAAATTTCTTAGCGGCTTCACCATTTCTGATAATAGTTATAGAAACGATATTGTCGCCTTGTACCACTTTGTTTACTACTTCCTGATCTTTTGCATCTACAACATGGCCAAAAATGGTGTGTTTTCCGTCTAGCCAAGGAGTTTCAACATGTGTGATAAAAAATTGGCTGCTGTTTGTGCCTGGACCATTATTAGCCATTGCCAAAACACCTGCTTTGTCAAATTTTAAATCTGAAAATTCATCTTTAAATTTATAACCAGTATCTCCAGAACCAGTACCTAATGGATCACCACTCTGAATCATGAAGCTTTCAATAACTCTATGGAATTTCAAACCATCAAAGAAGGGCTTGTTTTTAAGGTTTTCATGTGTTACAAACTCGTTTTTACCTTCAGCCAAAGTCACGAAGTTAGCGACCGTTATTGGGGCTTTTTTGTAATCAAGTTCTACAATAATGTGACCTTTGTTTGTCTCGATGTCAGCATATAAACCATCTGGCAGATTGCTATGGTCGTCTTTACAAGAATAAAATGAGCTTACGGCTATTAGTAATAATAAAATACTCTTTTTCATTTTAAGATATTGTTTATTGAGTTAATGTGTCTTTTTTAGCTGGCGCTGCAGGCTTTGCAGCTGCAGGTTTTGGTGCTACGGTTTGAGTAGGCTGTGCAGCAGGTTTTACCGTTTGTGCAGTTGGATCTGGGACAAAATTTCTAAGCGTAACGGTAACAATTAAAGATTCGTTCGTACCAATTTTTTTATTGTCTCCATGATATCCATAAGCCATATGTGATGGAAATAAAAACGTAACAGTTTCATTTTTATGCATTCTTTTGATTCCGTCACGCAACCCCATCATAATGTCTTGTTTGTCTACATAATAAGTTTGAGGTCCAAGATCAGATTCTGAATAAATGACGTTGCCTTTTATGTCTTTTATTTCCATGTTAAAATAGGCAATATCGCCTTTTCTAGGAGCTAGAGTTTCTGTCGCATTCTTTTCTTCATAACAAAACCAATATCCTTTTGGAGTGGCAAAATATTTTACTTTCGGATTGCTTTTGATTATTTTTTTTATGACTTCCTCTTCGTTGGCCACTAATTTTTTATTTCGGTCTGCCGATTTTTTCATGAATGTTCCCGAAGCTCTAGAAATTGGTCTTCTGGCTTCTTCATGATGCTTACAGCTGCTTATTAAAACAGCAAAAAGCAAAGTGTAAATGCTAAGTTTTAGGTAATTCATGATTTGGACTATAATTTTAGTTTTTTTACTAAATCTTCAAATTTATTAATGGTGTTTTCCATAGAATCTTCAGATCTTCCTCCAGCTGCATTAACATGTCCGCCTCCGTTAAAGTGATCTCTTGCAAATTGATTTACATCAAATCCTCCTTGAGAACGGAAAGAAATTTTAATTATTTTTTCTTCTTTGTTTTCAATAAATATAGCTGTAAAAACAATTCCGCGAATGCTTAAGCCATAGTTTACAATTCCTTCAGTATCTCCTTTTACATAGTTAAACGAATCCAGTTCTTCCTGTGTAAGAGTCATGTAAGACGTTTTATGTTCTTCAAAAATTTTCATATTTTGAAGTGCACGGCCTAATAACTGCAAACGGCTAAAAGAACTATTATCGTATAGTAAAACCGGAATTTGAGTGTTTTCAACTCCTAAATCAATTAATTCGGCAATAATTCTATGCGTGTTTCCTGTAGTTCCTGGAAAACGGAATGAACCAGAATCAGTCAAAATTCCAGTATAGATACAAGTTGCTATGGTTTTATCGATATCTTCTTTTTTATTTAAAAAGGCAATAAAATTATAAACCATTTCACAAGTAGATCCGAAAGAAGTGTCTGAGTACGTATAAGCAGCATAATCATGAGGTTTTTCATGATGATCGATCATGATAAATGGTGCTGTAAGTTTTGCCAGAGTATGCTCCATTTCGCCAGTGCGATGAAAAGCATTAAAATCCAGCGTAAAAATAAGTTCAGCTTCTTCTAATATTTTAATGCAGTTTTGAGTGTCTTTTTCATAAACTTTAACTGTTTCTGAACCTGGAAGCCAAGCTAAAAAATCAGGAAAATCATTTGGAGAAATAACTGTTGGCTGATGATTATTTTTGAGTAAAAAATGGTATAAAGCTAGAGTCGAACCCATGGCGTCACCATCTGGTCCTCTGTGCGGAATAATTGCAATTTTCTTTGGCGTAGCAAGCAATAATTGAATTGCTTGAATATCTTGTATTTTCATAGTTTGCGAATTTACATTTTTTTAATGTAATGCTGAAAATATTTAGTCGCAGTTTTCAGTTTCAGTTTTCAGATATTTTAGGGGTAAAAAAAATGTACGTGGATGAAACTGATTCGCTATCGTGAAAACGCGGATTTGGACGGATTTTTTTATTTTGAAACTGAGAGTGTAAACTGCGACTGCGACTGAAAACTCCGTTTAAAGAAACCTCTGATACAATTTATATTTCGCACCTTTTACAATTTGAGATTTGTAAATTCCGACAGAACCAGAAGAAAAATAAGCAATTGTACAGGCGATTGCGATGAAGATTCCGGGAGCAATTCCGAACAATTCCATTCCCATAACGGTACAGGCAATAGGAGTGTGGGTTGCGCCTGAGAAAACCGCAACAAATCCGATTCCTGCTAAAAGAGCAATTGGCATCGGAATTACAGTTGATAAGGCACTTCCTAAAGTAGCTCCGACAAAAAATAACGGCGTTACTTCGCCACCTTTAAATCCAGCTCCTAACGTGAATCCGGTGAATAAAATTTTTAGCAGGAAATCGTACCATTGGTTTGTATTGGAAAAAGAATCGACAATAACGGGAACTCCCAAACCAGAGAATTTTGTAAATCCGAAACCAGCAATGGCAATAGCCAAAACTACACCACCAATTACAGGACGAAGTGGAGGATATTTAATATTTTTTGAAAAAAGAGAACCCCAGAAATGTGTGCTTCTAGAAAATAATAGAGCAGCAAATCCAGATAAAATTCCAACAATTATAGTAAAAACAATGTTGTTTAAACTAAGTTCTGGAACAATTGGAATACTGCAATGTGTATGTTTAATTTCCCAGAATTCTACAGTAAAATAAGCTGCATAAGCAACTAAGAAAGAAAGAAGAATGCTTTTAAAATTAATTTTACTGAAATATAAAACTTCCAAAGCAAAAATAGCTCCCGCAAGAGGAGTTCCAAAAACAGAAGCAAATCCAGCACTGATACCTAGAATGATTAAAATTCTGCGTTCAGAATTATTTAGATTGAAAAACTTTGTGAATTGATCGGCAATTGCGCCTCCCATTTGAACGGCTGTTCCTTCGCGTCCTGCAGATCCTCCAAATAAATGAGTCAAAAGCGTTCCTAAAAGAACTAATGGAGCCATTTTAAAAGGAATGACTTTTTTAGGGTTTTCGTATTCTTCCAGTAAAAGATTGTTTCCTTTTGCAACTGATTCTCCCCAATAATAATAACTCAATCCAACTAGAAATCCGCCGAAAGGTAAAAGCCAAATAATCCAATCATGCTGAATTCTAAATTGCGTCACCCATTCTAAAGAAACTAAGAAAAATGCTGAAGCCGATCCGGAAAGTATACCTATTAATGCACAGATAAGAATCCATTTTGGAAGAGAAAGCAGGAATTGTTTTGGATTTAATGAAGTCATTAATGAATTCTAAAAAGTTTGCCACGAATTTCGCCAATTTTCATGAATTAAAAGGGAAAAAACAATCATTTTAATCCATTATCCCGATAGCTATCGGGAGTGCCATAAGAAAAATAATTAGTAGAATTAGCGAAATTCGTGGCAAAAAAAATATTATACTACAGCTGTAAATTCGATTTCCACCAAATATTCTGGAGCAACCAATTTACTGATTCCGTAAAATCCTGTAGTTGGTTTTACATCTTTAAAGAAAGCAGAGTGTGCTCTAGCTACTTCTTCGAAAGTAGAAACGTCTGTTGTGAAAATTCTTGTTCTAATAACGTCTTTCATGCTTACATTTAAATCTTCTAAAACTTTTTCTACTCGTTCCAAAATATTATACGTTTGAGCATAAGCGTCATCAGCTTTTACTTTATCGCCGTCAACAATGGCTACAGTTCCAGAAACTTCCACAATATTGCCAATTCTTACGGCACGGCAATATCCCATTTTGTCTTCCCACGGAGATCCAGTTAAGATGTTTTCTCTTTTCATTTTTTATAATTTTTGCGAATTTGTCTGTATGGTTTTAAAAGCAAATTCAGGTTGATTAAAGATGCTGCAATTTAAGAATTATGGTTTTTACAGCGATTAAAAAAAGCTTGAAATCAATTCAGAAATCAAGCTTTTTTGTGATATTAATCGTTATTCAGTTTCTTTTTCTTCGTATAGTCGAAGCTTGTTTTGTACCGTATTTAAATTTTGCTGTAAGGCCTCAATCTTATTTAATAAATGTGCAATTGCATCAATTCCTTCCAGATTTATTTTAAGATCGTAATGCATTCGAATCATTTTTTCGACCGTTGGAAGCTGTTCTGGTTCCAGAAATTCGTCATTTTCTTGTGTAATAATATGAATGAGTCCATAATTATTAAGTTCGGTTATAAAAGTATTTTCAATTTCGTGGTAAATACAAAACTGTTTTATCTGGATCAAATTTTTATTTTTCATGACTTCTGAGTTTTGCTAATTCTTCAAATAATTCTTTTTCTTTATTCGACAGTTTTGTTGGGAGTTTTATAGTGTATGTTATGTATAAATCACCAAACTGATTTTCTTTTTTATAAACAGGAAAACCTTTTCCTTTCAACTTCACTTTGGTTCCAGGCTGTGTTTCTGGCGGCACTTTAATTTTTAGCTTTCCGTCAAAAGTATTGATGTAAGTTTCTCCGCCTAAAATTGCCGTGTATAAATCAATTGGAGCCTCGGCATAAAGATTGTTGCCTTCTCGTTTAAAATCTGAATTGTTAGAAATTATAAAAGTGATGTATAAATCGCCATTTGGTCCGCCATTAACACCTGGACCGCCATGATTCGGAATTTTAATAATCTGTCCATTTTCTACACCAGCAGGAATTGTAATTCGAATATTTTTTCCGTTTACAGTTAAGTTTTGTTTGTGCGTGGTATAAGCGGCTTTAAGATCCAGTTCCAATTCGGCATTAAAATCCTGTCCTCTATATTTAGCCTGCGATCTCGATTTTCCGCCTCCATACATCGAATTGAAAAAATCTGAAAAGTCGCTTCCAGAAAAATCTCCGCCTCCAAAACCAGAGAAATCACCTTCAGAATATTGATAACCACCTTGCTGTCTGCTTTGCTGCTGATTAGGATCGTAACCTGCTTTTTCAAATTCGTCAGCATGTTTCCAGTCTTTTCCGTATTTATCGTATTTTTTTCGATTTTCAGGATTGCTTAAAACTTCGTTGGCTTCGTTTATTTCTTTGAATTTCTTCTCGGCTTCTTTATCATTCGGATTCAAATCAGGATGGTATTTTCTCGCCAGTTTTCGATATGCTTTTTTGATGTCTGCTTCAGTAGCCGATTTTGTAACATCTAATACTTTGTAATAATCGATATAATCCATTTTTCTGAGATTTATAAATGGTAAATAAAGTCTTCAAGTTAAGAATAAGTTGTTAATAATCAAAATGCTGAATGTTTTTATAAAGTGATTTTTTGGAATTTATAAGATTTGAAATTTGAAATTTATTTTTTTTGAAATAAAAAATTTTGGCAGGTTTTTTGATTCCAAAAATTAGCTTAATTTAATGTTATAAAACTCCTAAAGTTGTAGCAAGTAAGTAAATTATACTATTTTTGTGAAGCTGGACTTTTGATTTATATTAATTATAAAAGGCGATTCGATAATACTTTTTCAATGAAGCACATTTTATTTTTCATATTATTTTTTACTGCACTGTCTGTATCAGCCCAAATAGAGTCTAGTACTAAATTTAAAACTATTCCTGGAGGGAAATTTACTGCCAAGCCTAAAAAGACTCCAGTTCCTGAAGTCAAAGACCCGCAGGCAAATTTTAATGATATGCCAGCAATTAAAACTCCAAATGTTTTTGAAAATACGACTATAACTCCAAAATCAAAATTTCAGATTGGCGAAGAAAAAAGCAAATTTACCATGTCTACAGAAACCGATTTTGCTAATCCAGGCGATCGATATGTGGCAAAAATGGAGAAAGATTTAGATAAATCTTTAAAAGATGCCGGACTAAGAGAAGGTCGTGGAGTATTGGTAAAGAAAAATATTTCTTTAGGAGATTTTAGAACCAAATCGGAATTCTTTATTGTTAAGTTCCGAGATTTCGGAGCAATTGACGGTGATTTAGTAAAAGTTTCTTCAAATGACAACATAATTCGCGATAGAATTTTACTGGATTCTAATTTTCAGCAAGTAAAAATTAATCTTACACCAGGCTTTAATAAATTAGATTTCGAAGCCCTAAATATTGGAACATTAGGAGGAAATACAGCCGAAATTCAAGTCTATGATGATAAAGGCAATCTGGTAACAAATGATTATTGGGATAATCTAGCTGCAGGATTTAAGGCATCTATTATTGTTACGAAAGAGTGATTTTTTTAAGATGCTAAGACACTAAGGTTCTAAGATACTAAGTTTTTTTTCAGAAGCTTTAATACAAACAAAAAGGAGATTCTATTTTTAGAATCTCCTTTTTTTATACAATCTGATTAAAATCTCAGAATCTCAGAACCTTAGTGTCTTAGCATCTTAGACTAGAATGGATCGGCAGTCACCTTAAATTTCATTTCTGCTTTTACTGTAACATCTTTAGTTAAAGTTTCTTTTAATGTTACCTGTGTTCTTATTTTGTAACTATTTGCTTTAATGTATTCATCTAATCGTTTATCTGTACAAATCAAATCAACTGAATTGCTCGATACATTAATGTTGTCTGCATACGCTAATTCAATTTCTTCTGAATTTGCTGTTGAGATATACAAATGAACCGATTTTAGAAATGTGAAAGTTTTATCGGAAGGATCTGTAATCGAAAGTTTCAGCGATCTTAGCTTTACATCTTTTACTAGATTTGCTTTTGTTTTGTTGTTTTCAAATTCCGCAGATGAATTGGTTGTAACCTCGGGCGTAATAATCTCCGATGGCAAGTTAATTGGTGAAGTGCTTTGAATTTTAATCGAAGCATTGTTCGAAATAGTAAAAGTTAGCAAATCATCAACAGTGTCGCACGAACTAAAAAAGATGGACAAGAAAGCTGTCAGGGCAATAATTTTTGATTTCATAGTTAAATTTAATATCGGTTTTTCGTTAGATACGAATTTTTGGATTGTTTGGATTTTTTTTTGAGGTTCAAAGTTACAAAGGTTTAAAGGGAGCAAAGAAAAAAAACTTTGAACCTTTGCTACTCAGAACCTTTCAGTCTAAAAATCGGAACATTGAAAAAAAATATTTATTTTTTCAACGTTCCGATTTTTGAATTTCGAATATAAAAAGTACTTTTGCGCATGCAACACAACGTACTTATTTTAGATTTCGGGTCGCAATATACTCAGCTTATTGCGCGTAGAGTTCGCGAATTAAATATATTCTGCGAAATTTTTCCTTACAATCACATTCCAAGTGATTTATCAAGTTATAAAGCCGTAATTTTAGGAGGAAGCCCTTTCTCTGTTAGAGGAGAAGATGCACCGCATCCTGATTTATCGCAAATTAGAGGTAAAATGCCTTTACTTGCTGTTTGTTACGGAGCACAATATTTAGCACACTTTAGTGGTGGAGAAGTTGCTGCTTCAAACACAAGAGAATACGGAAGAGCAAACTTGTCTTATATTAAAGAAGGTGAAACTTTTTTTGAAGGAGTTTCAGAAAATAGCCAAGTTTGGATGAGCCATAGTGATAGTATCAAAGCGCTTCCAACAAATGCTGTAAAGCTTGCAAGCACACATGATGTAGAATATGCAGCTTACAAAATTGAAGGCGAAACTACTTATGCAATTCAATACCATCCAGAGGTTTACCATTCAACAGATGGAAAGAAAATGCTGGAAAACTTCTTAGTTAAAATTGCTGAAGTTCCTCAAAACTTTACTCCAAATGCTTTCGTTGATGAAATGGTAGCAGAATTAAAAGAGAAATTAGGAAACGATAAAGTAGTTCTTGGTTTATCTGGAGGAGTAGATTCTACTGTAGCAGCAGTTTTATTAAACAAAGCAATCGGACAGAATTTATATTGCATCTTCGTTAATAACGGTTTACTTCGTAAAAATGAATTCCAAAATGTATTAGATCAATACAAAGGAATGGGATTGAACGTAAAAGGTGTAGATGCTGGAGATCGTTTCCTTGGCGAATTAGCCGGAATTAGTGATCCAGAAACAAAACGTAAAACAATCGGTCGTGTATTTATCGAAGTTTTTGATGATGAATCACACTTGTTAGAAGACGTAAAATGGTTAGCGCAAGGAACTATTTACCCAGACGTTATCGAGTCTGTTTCGGTAAAAGGACCATCTGCAACAATTAAATCGCACCACAACGTTGGTGGATTGCCAGATTATATGAAATTAAAAATTGTAGAACCGCTTAGAATGCTTTTCAAAGATGAAGTAAGAAGAGTAGGAGCTACATTAGGAATAGATCCTGAATTGCTAGGAAGACACCCTTTCCCAGGACCGGGATTATCAATTAGAATTTTAGGAGATATTACTCCAGAGAAAGTACAGATTTTACAAGATGTAGATTCTGTATTTATCGAAGGATTAAAATCTTGGGGATTATACGATAAAGTTTGGCAGGCTGGAGCAATTTTGCTTCCTGTAAACAGTGTTGGTGTTATGGGTGATGAGCGTACTTACGAAAAAGTAGTAGCGCTTAGAGCTGTAGAATCAACTGACGGTATGACTGCTGACTGGGTTCATTTACCTTACGATTTCTTGATGAAAGTGTCAAATGACATCATCAATAAAGTAAAAGGCGTGAATCGTGTAGTTTACGATATTAGTTCAAAACCACCTGCAACAATTGAGTGGGAATAGTAGCATAATTTAAAATTAAGGTCTTACATTTGTAAGGCCTTAATTTTTTATAACCTACTATTTATGAGAGAACTTTTAACGATTTCTCTTGTGTTTATTTTGTCTTTTAACAAAATAACTGCACAAGATGCAATAATTGAACACAGAATTCAACAAGGAGAAACCGCTTTTTTCATTGCCCAAAAATACAAGGTTTCTGTAGACGAGATTTACAAACTCAACCCCGAATCGCAAAACGGAATCAAAGACAATCAGGTTTTAAAGATTCCAATTCACCACTCAGAAAACACAACTTCAAAGCAGCAAACCCATATTGTTGCGCCAAAAGAAACATTGTTTGGTTTGTCAAAGCAATATCATGTTTCAGTTGAAGCACTTCAGAATGCCAATCAGGAAATTTTGGCCAGCGGACTTCAAATCGGTCAAGAATTAATTATTCCTCAAAATTTAGAGTATTCTTCAAAACAAGAAAATGTTATTTCGTCTAAAACTTCTCATCAGGTTTTGGCTAAAGAATCGCTTTTTAGTATTGCAAGACAATACAATGTTTCGGTTGAAGATTTAGAAAACCTAAATAAAGATATTTTAATTAACGGATTGCAAATTGGACAGACGATTTCAATTCCAAACAAAAGAAAAACATTAGACGGAAGGGTTCGTGTTATTAATCAGGAAACGGTTTTTCATGTTGTTGAACCAAAAGAAACCAAATTTTCGATTGCAAAGAAATACGGCATTTCAATCGATCAATTAGAGTCTCAAAATCCCGAAATCGTAAACGGATTAATTGTCGGGAACAAATTGGCTATTAATACTACAGCAATAAAGCCTGCAAACGAGAGCGAAGAATTGATGTTGGCTTTAGCTGAAAAACAGGTTGTGGTTGAAAAAACAAAAGCGAAAACAGTAGAAATTGAAGATTTGAAAGACCGTTTGGTTGTTCAGAAAGAAATGAATCAGAAAATTATAAAAATTAATGATTTGAAAGTAAATCTGAATGATATGAATGGTTCTAAAGAAAACTCTGTTGAAAAATTGCGTCTGGTTTTAGAAGCCAATAAAAATGTTCAAGATGTTTTAATGGCAAAATTAGATTCGCTTGTCAGTTCAATGAACGACGATTTGAAGGAATTGAAGCGAATGGATTTTTTAAATGTTGAAGAATCAAAAAGATTAGAAAAACAATCTTCAGAAGGAATCAATAAAACCAATGAATTATCGTCTCAGCTGAAAAAAGAATTGGCTGAAAACAGAAAAGTTTATGCCGGATTGATGAACAAAGTAGAGAAAATTGCTGTTGAGGAAAATCAGGAGTATAAAAAGAAAATCCGCGAAAGCGAAAAAAAGGCAAATACAGAGCCTTTGCAACAGCGTTTATCTTTAGAAGAAATTAAACGCTATAAAGAAGACCAGCAAAAAGGAGATGAAAAAAATCAACTTTTGATTGCTAAAATTGATTCTTTGGATACTCAGAAAAAAATTGAAGTAAAAAGACACATCAGCAAAGCTGCTTATTATAGTATGGAAGCTAGAAAATTTGATGATAAACTGGCTTTGGTGAAATTAAAGAAATATCAAGACGAAGCGGTTAAAAAACAGAGGAAAAATAATACCGCTGAAAATTCAAAAATAATTTCATTAGAAGAAATGAAACAGGAATTGAAAGACAATCCTTTAAGAACAGATAAAACAGTAAAAGTAGAAGTTTATGATAATCTTAGAGAAGTTTCAAACGGGTATTACTTAGTTTTAGGTATATTTACAGACGCAGTTGACCGCGATAAGTTTATTATGAAACTCATTGATTCTGGTGCTTTTAATGCTAGTTTCTTTTTCAATATTAACAGTCTTTCGTACTATGTTTATACCGATAAGTATGAAAACATGGAAGAAGTGCTTTATAAATGCAAGAAAAAAGAAGAAGATGAGTTATATAAAGAAATCATAATTGCCAAAGTAGAAATCGACTTGAGGTAAATTTGATTGCAATAAACAAACGGCGCGAATTTTGCTTTTAGCAGAATTGAAACTTATTTTAGAATTAGAAATTAAATTGTTTTAAGCCTTATTATGAAATATTATTTAACATTATTATCCTTTGTATTCTTTATTAGTTCAAGTGCTTTTTCGCAGGAAAAGGTGGTTAAGTATAAAGTATCAAGCGGTGAGACTATTAATCAGATTGCACAGAAATTTAAAGTAACACCTTTTGATATTTATCAACTCAATCCTGACGCTCGAACAGGATTGGTGCCAAACTCTGTGCTTTTAATTCCAACAAAAACAGGGGAAGCAAAAAAAGAGGTTGTTGAAACTAAATCTGTAGCTTCAGGAAAAGAAATAATCCATGAAGTGCAGCCTAAAGAAACATTTTATAGCATTGAACACAAGTACGGAATTTCAGATGAAGCTTTAAAAGCGGCAAATCCGTTTTTAGAAAAAACAGGAGTTCAGATTGGACAGAAACTAGTTATTCCTGCAAAAGGAACAACTCCAAAAACAGCTGCCAAACCTACTAAAGAAAAAGGTGCTGAAAAATATGTTTACCATGATGTTCAGCCAAAAGAAACAAAATTTGGAATTGCAAAACAGTACAATATGACTGTTGATGAATTGGAAAAACGCAATCCGGATATTGTTTCAAGCCTGCCAGTTGGTTACAGATTAACCATAAAAGGAACCGCACCAAAAACGGATAGCATTCCAGCAGAAACAATAAAACCTGCTGAAAGTAAAAAACCTGCTGAAGCTTCTAAAAAAGCAGTTACTTACATGGATTATCAGGTAAAGCCAAAAGAAACTTTTTATAGTTTAGGAAGAGTTTTTCATTTAACACAAGATGAATTAGTAGCCTTAAATCCGTCACTTTCTGAAGGTGTAAAAGAAGGAATGGTTTTGAAAGTTCCTGCTGGATACATAGCTCCTGCGCCAATTATAGCAGCACAAGTTCCTACTGAAAAACCAGCTGATTCTTCAATAAGCAAACCAATGGAAACTACTGGGGGTGGAATTAAGATTGTCGATAAAGTAAAATCTACAGAAAACGAAAATGCAGAAATTGTAGAATTAACCAAAAAAAGAGGGATTAACGAGCGTAAAAAAGTAGTTTTATTGCTTCCTTTTAATATGGCAAAAGTACAAAGCGATACGTCTGGAACGGCTAATAGAATTAAAAACGATAAGTTCTTAAATATGACTCTAGATTTTTATTCTGGAGCTTTGATGGCGATTGATTCTGCAAAAACATTGAAACTGCCAATTGATGTTGCTATTTACGATTCTCAAGAAACTAAAACAACTTCTAATGTTGTAGGTTTAACTCCGAAACTTCAAGATGCAGATGCTGTAATTGGGCCATTTTACCAAAGTAACGCAGAAACGACAGCAAACATGTTGCGTTCGTATAATGTTCCTGTAATTTCGCCTTTATCAAAAGATAGTGCCAATCCGATTGACAATTTATACCAAACAATACCTTCAAATGATGTGATTAGAAATTCGGTTTTTGATTATATGCGTTCTAAAAACGGTAATATTGTTGCGGTAGTAGACAAGAAAAAAGAATCGGTTATCAATTATATCAAACAAAATCAAAAAGGGGTGGCATTTGCTTCTTTGACTGAGACTGGCGGACTGGATGTCGCTAATCTAAAAAGTTTGTTGCTGCCAAATCGAATGAATTATGTTGTAATGGAAACAGGTAATACGGCAATGGTTAAAGCAACAATAAAAGCTCTACTTGATTCTCAGAAAACATGTCAGGTGCAATTGGTGATTTTGGAACCAAATAGCACATTAGATACAGATGAAATTAGTTTTGATAATTTGGTAAAACTGAAATTAATGTATCCATCTGTTACTCGAGAGAGCGACGAACAGCCAGTTTTAATTTATGAAAAGCAGTATCGTCTGAAAAACAAAGCTAATCCAACGACTTATGCAACGAGAGGTTTTGATGTGACATTTGACACTATGATGCGTTTGATGCAGGGAAAAACATTTCAGGAAACAGCTGACTTGATGACGACTCAGCAAGTAGATAATAAATTTCAATATTATAGAAAAGAAGATGGCGGACACGCTAATAAAGGCGTTTACATCTTATATTATGATAGTGACTTAACTTTAAAAGTAGCAAATTAATGACATCAAAAGTAACCTATTTAGGAGATTTAAGAACAAGTTCAATTCACGTGCAATCAGGAAGCGAAATCATTTCTGACGCACCAGTAGATAATAACGGAAAAGGAGAAGCATTTTCTCCCACAGATACTGTAGCAAACGCATTAGCAAGTTGCATGATGACAATTATGGGAATCAAAGCTCGTGATTTAGAAGTTGATTTTGTTGGTTCAACAGCAGAAGTAACTAAAATTATGAATGCAGAACCTAGAAGAATTGGAGCAATCGAAATTGTATTTCAAATGAAAAGCAACGCTGACGAAAAAAGCAAAACTATTTTAGAACGTGCTGCAATGACTTGTCCAGTTTTTCTAAGTTTAAGCAGTGAAATCGAAAAGAAAATTACGTTCAACTGGAATTAATTTTTTATCAAAAATAAAAGAAGCCATCTGAGAAAATCAGGTGGCTTTTTTGTTTTACGAATTGTCTAAAACAGACAAGAGAGCAACATCTACTTTGCTCTCTTGTCCCCACTTTAACTAACCAATAATATTTATTCTGAAAACTCTAATTTTTTAAGTTTGTTCCAGCCTCCGCGAGTAAAATCTGGGATTTCAACAGGTGCTGAATTATGGTCTAATGAAATTTCAGTTAATGGGCCAAGGCAAGACCATTCGGCTAAATCGTAAACGTCCATGTCAAGCGGAAGTCCTTTTTGAAGGCAGTGAATTAAACGATAATCCATAATAAAATCCATTCCGCCGTGACCGCCTACTTTTTTGGCTTGTTCTTCAATTCCTTTGGCAATTGGGTGTTTGTATTTTTCCATCAATGCTTTTTTCACTTCTTCTGGAACAAAAGAATGAGCACTTAATTTTTCGTGATTTGGTTTTACGTCATCACCTAATTCTTTTCCATCCAAAGCATAACCTTCTAATGGATATTTGTTGGCAAATCCTTTTGTACCGCTCAACTGATACATTCTGCTGTAGGGACGAGGAGAAGTCACATCATGCTGAATTTGGATTGTTTTTCCGTTTTCAGTACGAATCATTGTCATCGTGTGATCTCCATTTCTAAAATCTTTAATTTCCTGTCCTGATTTTTCTTTAATGTAAGCAGGATTTCCCACGGCTTTTGTATCCATAGAAACTAAGAAATTCATTTTGTCACCACGGTGAATATTTAGTGCCTGACACGCAGGCCCCATACCGTGTGTCGCATAAACATCACCGCGGTGTTTGATGTTGTAATCCATTCTCCAGTTGTTCCAGTATTCTCCCCAAAAAGGCTGTAAACCATGAATATAAGAACCTTCTGCATGTAAAATTTCGCCAAAAACACCTTGTTGTGCCATGTTTAATGTTGTTAATTCGAAGAAATCGTAAACGCAGTTTTCCAATTGCATACAATGTTTTCTCGTTTTTTCCGAAGTGTCGATCAGTTCCCAGATTTCTTTCATAGTTAAAGCGCCAGGAACTTCTATTGCAACGTGTTTTCCATCTTTCATAGCCTGAACTCCAATTATAGCATGATGTTTCCAATCTGTGGCAATATATACTAAATCTACGTTTGGCAAGGCCGTTACTTTTCTCCAAGCATTTTCGTCACCGTAGAATTCTTGTGCTTTTGGAAAACCTGCTTTCGTTAAAATCTCATTTGATTTTGCAGTATTTTCTTGAGTCATGTCGCACAACGCTACAATTTCTACACCCGGAATATGTGTCATACGTTCTACCGCGCCAGGTCCACGCATTCCAAGTCCGATGAAAGCAACACGAACGGTTGGAATTGGATCTGCGGCCATTCTCAATACATCTTGCTGTCCTTTGGCACGTGCAGGAGTTTTAGTCTTAATCATTTGTGCAGAGGCAATTGTCCATCCGAACAAAAGAAAAAGGATTGTTATAGGTTTTAAGAAAGTGATTTTCATGAGTGATTATTGTTAGATAATTTTTTAAAATAACCTCTCTAATGAACCAAATTAGAGAGGTTTTCAAAAACAAAACAGATTCTAAGAATTCCTATAATTATTTTTGACTACTAAATCTTTTCATTAAAGGCGTTACATGTTTTTTGGTATCGTCATCTAATGAAGCCAATGCTTTATCTGCTTCGGCTGGTGCGTATTTTGTTAATCCCGCTAATCCTGCTGCAATTACGTTGTATGATTGTTCTTTAAGGCTTTCGTCCATCAATGCTTTATAAGAAGCATCTCCTGTTGAAGCTAATTTTACAATAGCATTTGCTCTTGCAATAGTTTTTTTGTCATTTTTAGCAATATCAAGAAGCGTTTTTAAAACCTGATCTTTGTTTTGTTTTTCATTTAAATCAATTGCTTTGATACTCAATACTCTTAAATCTTCTTGAGGATCTTTTAAGCCTTCTAGTAAAATAAGCTGGGATTCCTGACTTCTATCTTTTGAAGCAAATTTTATAGCTTCAATTCGGTTATAATACGATGGTGCATTTTTATATTGATAAAGATAATCAGCAGCCGTTTTTTTATCGACATTCATTTCTCCAACTAAGATTTTATCTGGATCTAAATCAATAAATTCAGGTTTTGAAGGAAGATCAAAACTGAAACTTTGTTGTCTTTTATCAATTAAAATATCCTTTCTGATTTTAGTTCCGTTTACGTAAAAATCAACTTTTAAAGGTAGTGTAAAGGTTTGCACCGAACTATCTTGCGATTGACTTATTGTAATGGTAACTTTTCCATTAGCGTATTTATAAGTCACATCCAGAATCGGACTTCCAGCATTATAATACCATTGATCGAAATATGGCAACCAGTCTTTTCCAGTCACTTCTTCCATCGATAAACGCAACTGATGCGGTTCGCCAGATTTATATGCATTTGTAGTCAAATAATGATTTAGACCTTTAAAAAAGGCTTCATCACCCATTTGATTTTTCATGGCATATAAAATAATTGAACCTTTAGAATAGCTGATATTATCAAACATATCATCTGCGTTTCTGTAATGAAAACGTGCTAAAATAGGGCTGTCACCATTTTTTTGAGAACGTAAATAATTCTGCAATTTTTCATAACGAGATCTGTCTTCACCATCTTGTCCGGCATCGTGTCCGTGCCAAAGCACTTCTCCAAAAGTGGCAAACGATTCATTCATGGTTAAGTTTGACCAAGATTCAGCCGTTACATAATCGCCAAACCATTGGTGAAAAAGCTCGTGAGCAATGGTGCTTTCTTGATTATCATCTAATAATTCTCGTTCTGTTTTCTGAACATATTCGCCATGAACAGTTGCAGAAGTATTTTCCATCGCACCTCCAAAATAGTCTTTCACCACAATTTGCGAATATTTTGCCCAAGGATATTCTACACCAAGCATTTTGCTGTAAAAATTCATCATATCTGGCGTTTTATAAAAAATCTGTTTGGCATATGGTGCATATTTAGGTTCTAAATAATAGCTGACTTCTTTACCGTTATAAGAATCTTTATAGATTTTAAAATCACCAACGGCCATCATAAACAAATAAGGCGCATTTGGCTGTTCCATTTTCCAGATATCAGTTCTTGTCCCGTCTTTATTTACTTTTTGGGAGGTTAATTTACCGTTTGAAAGTGTCGTATATTTTGCCTCAACAGTCATCGCAATTTCAGAAGTTGTTTTCTGATTTGGTTTGTCAATTGTTGGGAACCAGCAAGAAGAAGCTTCTGTTTCGCCTTGTGTCCATATTTGTGTTGGTTTGTCACCTTTTCCGTCAGGATTAATAAAATACAATCCGTTTGAGTTGGTAATCGATTCGCCTGCTTTACTTTTCAGTTCTGCTGGTTTTGCAGTATAATTAATGAAAATCGTATACTTTTCTGTGCTTTTGTATTTTCTGTTTAAAGCGATTGAAAGTTCTTCGTTATCGTATTTGTATTGCAACGGAATGCTTTTTTTACCGTCAATAATGGCGATTTCTTTGAAATCCATTCCTTTTGCATCCAACTTAAGCGAATCAGTTGCATAGAAATGAGGTTTTAAAGTAATCCATTCCTTTCCGTACAAATAACGTTTTCCGTAATCGAAAGAAACTTCCAGTTTGGTATGAATTAAATCGTGTGTTTTTAATGGAGTAGCGCGGTAAATAGATAATTCATCAACCTTTTCTGCTTTGTTTTGTGCCTCAATTTTTGGACTCATCAAAACGACAAGACCTAAAAAAGTATATTTTAAAAAATGGTTTTTCATTTTTATTTTTTTTGAAAGTTCTTTACAATTTTTCGATAATTCTAACTTCGCCGTCTTTTTCATCTTCACTCAAAATATTCGATGGTTTTTTCGTGTAAGACAATAAAGTCCACTGCACTATTTTATTTGCTGGATATAAATCTGCCTGAGTTTTAATCCATTTTTCTGCCTCTTGTGAAGAAGACGTTTTCTCAATTGCCCAAGCCGAAACAAGGTTGTTCGCCGGAAGGAAATTCATAACCGTATTATCCACTACAGGACGGAAAGCGACAATTTTATCTAAAGATTTAGAAGCCATTTCTTTATTTCCAAGACTGTTGTAGCATTGATAATCCAGCCAGTTTTCTAGTCTTTCATCTATGTTTTCGTCATACGGTTTTCCAACGCCTAAATTCTCTGGAAACAATTTGGCATCTGAAATAAATTGTAATGCTTTTTTGTATTGCTTGTTTTTGATTTCTGCTAAAGCCTGCATCAATTTAGCTTCGTGATACAATTGTCTTCCTGCTGTTGCGCCTTCAAACGGAAGGATTTGCAATTTGGTCAAGAACGAATCGGCTTCGCGGTATTTTTTATTTAGCAATAAAGTTTTAGCATACAGCATTCCAATCAAATAATTGTCTTGATGTTTTTTATAGAAAGATTCAGCCGTTGTAAGCGCTTTATCAAATTGTTTTTGAGCGATATAATGTTCCGCAAGCATTTTATGGTATCTCCAGCCTTGCGGATCCAATTTTATAGCTTGCTGAAGACTTGCCAATACTATTGAAGCATCGTCTTTAAACAAAGAAGCTTTTGCGCCATAAAAAGCTGGATCGATTGGTTTTGCACCGCATTCTGAAAACAATCTTTTAGCTTCTGAAATACTGTTACGATTCCATTCAATTAATCCTAAATGATATTTTAATTGGTATTGATCATTTGTTTTAATTAATGATTTTAAAATTTCAGCAGTTTCATTTCTAAAAGGGAAACTAGTTCCAGGTTTGATTTTGCTTACATCAACAGGTTTGTTTTCTAAAAAGGCTTTCCAATAAATAATTTCAGCACTTGGTTCTGCAATAGAAAACACTTTTAAAGCTTCTTCTTTACGACTTATATTATTATACCAGATTCCTAATTCAAGAAAAGTTTGTTCTGGCATTTCGTTTTGAATGGCAGCGACAAATGCATTTTTTGAATCGTTTGAATTGTTCGAAAGGTATTTTTCAAAATCAGCAAAATGATTCAGCGGATCCAATTTTGTAATGGTTTTTAAAACTGAATTTGCTTTATCGGAATTATTTTGAAGACGATATAAAACCGCTAAAACCTGTAAACCTTCTATGTTGTATTGATTGAATATCAAGCTTTTTTCAGCATATTCAACCGCTTTTGAAAGATCGTTTTCGGCCAAATAAATTTTGCTTAAAGCAGTATAAGCTGGACTGCGAAATTCGACACTTGCAGCCGCAATGTCAAAACCATCTTTTGCATCGGTATTATTTCCTAAATGGAAATTAGCCAAAGCATAAAAATAATTACCCGCAGGATCATAAGTGTCTATCGATAAAGCTTTACTTGCCGAATTTACAGCCGCTTTGTAATCTAATTTTCTGATTTGCAAAGAAGCCAATGCAGAAAGAGCAGGAGCGTAGTTAGCATCTAATTTTATACAGGCATTTAGTTTTTCTTCGGCAAGTACATAATCTTTAAAACTGATGTAATTTTTCCCCTGCAAATACAATCCATAAACCGAATTATGATCAAAATCTTTTGGAATTTCTACAGGGCGATTGATGTTTCCATCTTCTGGAGCAGAATTCCAAACCAATTTATTGCCGCCCAAAACAAATTTCAATTTATTAGAATCAACTTTTATTTGAATTGAATCTTTAAAAGTTTGCATCGTATTCAGTGCAATATCTTTAGAATATACTTTTTTGTCATTTTCAAAAACTTCAATTTTTTCGTTTAATTTTTGAAGCGGAGAAAAATAGATTTTCAGCCAGCCGTTTTCGTTTTTGATATTTACAGAACCATAATTATTCGCTTTCACAAAACCTTTTGTCTGTTTTACAGGAAACCAATATTCTGTCCAGGTATCGGTTTGATATGGTGCGAATGAACGCTGTTTGAAAGGTGTAAGATTACTGCCTTCGCTCGCCTGATTAAACAATCTACCGCTTTGCACTTCTACATATTGTCCGTCAGTATCGGTTAATAATTTTTCCCAAATCATTCCTTGTTGCGACAATCCCCAAATCCAGATTTTTTTGCCCGGTTTATCGTCGTGATTGCCGTATCTTCCCATTCCGAAATCTTCGTCATGGTAATATCCGCCAAAGAAATCATCGTATTTCCCGAAAACATGATACGATTTGTAACCGCCAAAATTGTTGTTTTTGTAGAAAGATAAATCTTTGCCGTTTTCTTTGTCAATTGGCCATGCATGGTAATCTCCGTTATGACCAATATAAGTTTGTCCTGGATAAATAAACTGCAGATTTTCGGCCGCTTTAATTCCCGTATTCATCCAAGTATAGTAAGGCTGTTCGAATTCGGTTGTGTTAGACCAAAACGAATTTGTGGTAAAATACGCTTTATCTTTTGGCAGATTGATGTCTAATTTCCAAGAAGTTCTTGTCAATAAATCTAAAACCCCAATAACGCAGCTGATGCTTCCGTCTTCTCGGTTTATGATTTTATAATCGACGGGAGTTGCGCAGTTTGGCGTATGGCCTATAATTCCGTAATTGCCTTCAACACCGCCGCTTGTCCACGGTCCGCGCATGGCAATGTCTCTAAATTTTACCACATGATTGTTGTAAACGATGTCTTTTCCTGTAGATTTTTCTATAGCCGACCAGACTTTTCCACCAATTTCTGGTAGAATCATCAGTTTGATATAATCGTTTTCAATTTCGATTACTTTCCATTCTTTCTGAATCGGTTTATCGGTAAAACCATCAAAACGGAAATACGGATAAAACTTGGTATCTGGTTTCGGAATCGGATCAGGATCTGAGAACGGATATGTTGTAAATACTTTTTTGTATTCTTTTATAGTGGGTTTGTTTTGTGCTGAGACAAAAAGGCTTCCAAGGAGTAAAAAGGATAGTAGTGGTCTAAATTTCATGGTGGAGAGCTAGTTTTTGTGGTTGTTTTTTTGCCACAGATTACACAGATTAAAATGATTTTTTTTAATCTGTGTGGACAAATTAATCTGTGTTAATCTGTGAAATCTGTGGCATTATTTTTTTAAGCTTTTTTGTCATTTCGACGAAGGAGAAATCTTCGTGAGAAACTCCGCAAAGTATATCGTCAATCTTTGTCGATCTACTAGTGTGATTCCTCGTTCCTCGGAATGACAAATAAAATGCTGTAATTGTTGATTACTTCACAATCAATAACCATCCTTTTCCTTTAGGAACAGTTATTTCGTCTTTTGCTGTGAACGTTTTTGCAGGTTGGAAATTGGTAACTTCTGGAGCAGTAATAGTTGCTTTTGAAGGATTGATTCCTAGCTTTTTCCAGTCGATATTTAGTTTCACATTTACATCAGCATCTGCCCAACTTGCGATTGAAATTAAAGCCGTTCCATTCTTTTTGTAAACTGTTGCAAGAACTTTGTCGTTGTTTGTTTTTACAGGACAGTTTTCGCTCCAATATCCAATCATTTCAGAGCCTTTAATTCCGAAAGAATCCCAAACTTTCCAGATGTTTCTTGGGTCAGCACCGTCGCTCCAAGGCAATCTGTTTGTCATTCCGTAAACCATTCCTCTCCAAGGATTTCCACCATCTTGAAGCATTTCTCCCATTAATCCAAACGGAATTCCGCTTACTTCTGTCAAGAAAAAGTCAGGCTGATTTTTTTCATAATCAAAATATTCTCCAAACCATAATTTATTGATGTACGGGAAGTGCTCCATGTATAAGTTGGCACTGTTATTAAATCCGTCGCTTTTGTTGTATTGGTTCGCACTATGCAAATCGATAATTCCAGGGTGACCATCTTTAGTTAAAACTCTTTTGATGCGTTTCATCGTGATTCTATCAAAAGCAACATCATCTAGATAAATTCCGTCAATACCAACATTTTGAGTCAGCCAGTTCATTCCTTCAACATAATAATTATGCCAACGGTTCATACCGCTGTTTACAATCGCAGCATCTTTAATTTCAGGAACAAACCAAGCAGCGATATAATCGTCTCCAACATGCTCTTGCAACCAAGAGAATCCGCCACCTTTTCCTGGAGAATAGATTTCGTGACCTAAACTTCTTAAAGCGAAAGTCTCATAAGCCTTGTTAGAAACCTCTCTAACTGTGTTGTAGATTTTTACTTTTAATCCTTTTTCGTGTGCTTCATCGATATACGTTTTCATCTTTTTAAATTCGATAAAAGGATAATTGATATACGGATTGATTGCATTTGCGTGGTGAATATTAATTACCGTTGCTCCAGTTTTAGCAATAGAATCGATTGGGCTGTATTTGTGGTAAAACTTTGTATCCCATTGAAAATCGGTATTTATGGTATGGAAAGGTGTAATCAATAAGTTGAAGTTATAGTACAAAACATCGCCTTTTTTCATTGTTCTAGCACCGCTGTACGCATTTACTAGAACCGATTTTTGGTTTGGCGCAATTGTAATACCGCCCTTATTTTCGTTACCCCATGAAGTAGGCAGTAATAAAGGTTTTTGTAAATAGAAATTAGTATTTAAAGGGCGGCTATATTTTTCATCTCTTAAAGAAAATTGCAATCCAGAATTTACAGCTCCAATCCAAGCGCCGTCTTGGTTTTTATGCGCTACATCCCATTTCCAGTCAAAAGTTGCAGGACGATCGCCTCCTTTTTGACCTAATCCCATCATGTATTTTGCAGATGTTGGCTGCATTGGCATTTGGAAATTAATGTCATTAAAGGCAACATCTTCAAGAGCTGTGACTTTCACGATATAATGTACGAAACCATCAAATTCAACAGATGCGTTAACATCCATTTGAACCGATTTTGAAGTCGAAGTGCTTTCCCAAGAAACCGTTCCAGCTTCTTTTTTAGTGAATTTTACACCACTGTTTTTCCATTGCACTTCTTTTCCTGATGCATCAACAAAATGAAAATCGATTGGTGAGCTTAAAACGTCATTTGCTTTTGCTGTTACAGAAGTCATTTCTGGAGTAAAGAAAGTCTGGATTTGGGCAGGGAATCCGTTTGGTGCTAAGATCAGTTTTCTACCTAATAAAGCAATTTCAGAATTGTTTACTGTTAATGGAGTATAAGGAGCAATAACCGTATTTTCTTGCGCTAAAGTTGAGTTTAACCATTTTAGACGCGTCATTTTTTCTGGACTGTCGATGCCTCCGTTTTTCGTTACTTGGTTAGAAACCGTAATTTGAAGATTGATTTCTTTTGATTTTCCATCAGCAATAACAGTTGCTTTTCCGTTGTACGTTCCAGCAGCAGCTGTTTGCGGAACATCGATACCGCACCACATTGCCTGAATTTTTCCTTTTGAAACAGAAACAGTATTGGTGAAAGGATTACCGTCATATTTCGTTCCGTCAGTATTGATACAGCTGATATCTTTCGCTTCGATTGTTGCGCCAGTTGTACTAACTAGATTGGTAAAAGTTACTTTTATGTTTTTTAAATCTTCAAGAGCATAAACTCCCAATTGAAAAGCTAAATATTCACCTTTCATTGCCGTATAAGAAAAGCTGTTTTGAACGCCTTTCTGAATCCATCTTTGTGGCAAATCTGATTTTAATTTGATAGAATGTTCTCTGTCTTCTGGGAAAACTAAGAAAGAATTTCCGCTGTTTTTTGCCACAAGAGCCGAAGTTTCGGCAGCTGTAGCAATTACTTCCATCGGGTAAAAACTATTGAAAGCATTCACGCTCTGAATTTCTGTTACAGCCGCATTGTCTTTTAAGTTTGCTTTTACGTTAGAAAGCCATTTTGCATCGGCTTTGTCTTCAGGTTTCTGATAAATTCCTTTTGGATAATTTGCAGTTCCTTCATCAACATAAGGCATATAATAAACGTAGTATGTTCCTTTTCCCGAAATTGGTTCAAAGAAAATAGTTCCGTTTTCTCTATTGATGTTTTCGGTTTTTATATTCTGAATTTCTTTTCCAGACGCATCCTGAACGATAATTTTTTTAAGTTCTGGATTAGTGTCTCTTCTTCGCCATTCGATAGTTGTTTTAGCAACATTTCCTGAACCAGAAAAAGCAACTACAGCACGGTGATTCCCTAATTTATTCGGATTCCAGCTGTCATTTCCGTCTGAATATTTAATTTGTGCAGTTAGAGGAATGCTGATCGTGATAAAACACATTATCAATATTCTGCTTAAAAGCGTTGTGTTGTTTAGGTTTAGTTTCATTGTATTGTATAATCAGGTTAAATAGTATATTTTGATTTTAGTAAACGGCTTTCCATCCTTGTTTTTTCCAATAAGCTATAATAGGTTTATAAGGGCCGTATTTATGCTGTTCTTCAGAGAAATTATCATTAAACGGACTGTGTGCATAATCGATTGGTTTGCCCATTTTATCAGGATAATCCAATGTTTTTGGGTTTGGTCTTGAATGTTGAGAATCGTCATTTACATAAGCCGCAATGTCAAGTGCTTCTTTGTCTGTAAGATACGGTTTTCCTAGTTGAACTTTATCATAAGGCATATTGCTTTTTAACCATTGCGCCTGTTTGATTACGCGGTGCATGCTTGATCCTGGCTGATAACCGTATTGTCCCCAAAGTGGAGGATAAGTATAGCCTGATTTATCTGCATTGTAAACTCCCTCTCCATTATTTCCGTGGCATCTCGCGCAGTTTTCAGCAAATAAAACTTTTCCTCTTTCTGGGCTTGCAGCAACATCTGGAAATGCGATTTCTAAATTTTTGGCTCCTTTAAATTTACCGTCTTTTGGAACAAATTTACTGATCCATTTAAAGTACGATAAAAACGCCACCATTTCTTTGCTGTCCAGCGGAAGCGGTTTTCCAGAATGCGGACGCATAATGCAGTTATTAACTCTTTCTGCTAAAGTAAGGACTTTGTTTTCGCGTCCGCGATATTGTGGATAATTGTCATGTGAAGACATTAAATTGAATGCATGAGGTTTTGTTCCTGCATCTTGATGACAATTGGTGCAGTTCATTTTATTACCTAAATATTGTCCGTTTTTTCCATTCGGACCAATGTAATAGGCGGTTTTCATCATTAATTCTCTTCCGTAACGAACCGATTCTCCAAATTGATCATCAGGAATTTGAGAAGTATCAATTGTGATGTAACCTTCATCTTCTTCTCCTTCTTCGGTTGATTTTGAAGCCAAAGTTTGAGAATTGGTTTTGGTGCAGGAATTGAAAACAGCCATTGATAATGCTGAAAAAAGTCCGATAAGAATTGTTTTTTTCATGGTTACTATTTTTTAATTTAGAAGAAAAGGTTTTAGTTTTTCTTCAGGAATAAAGATGGTTCTGTATGGCGGAATTTCAGATTCTAAAGCCCATAGCAAAACACCTTTTTTATTGGTTAAAACGGTAATATGTCTTTTTGAACAACAAACCAAAAAGAGGTCTTTATTGATCATATAAGCACTTCCCATTCTATCGTTGTATATATCTTTTGGTAATTTGATATGAAAATCAAGTTTTACATCATTATTTTTTTCATCCACTTTTAAGGCAAAAACAGAAGATTGTTTGATGTTGACTCCATTATCAAAAAACAATAAACTTCCTTCTTGATCAATATGTGCGGCATGTGCCTGAGAGAAATTAGTGGCTGGAGCCATTTTCATTGTGCCTCCTTTTCCTAATTTCCAGATTACTTTTCCAGTTTTAGAATTGATTTTCCAAATCTGACCATTGTTGTAGAAAGAAATTAAAAAGTTTCCATCTGTATCGTAGCTCAAACTGTTGGCATGCGTCCAATCCTTTTTGGTTTTTAGTAAATCCTTATCTTTAAACGGATCTAAATCATCAAAAACACTCCATTTCCAAAGCTGTTTTCCTTTTTTATTTAAGATTATAATTCCGTCTCCGTTGATGGTATCTTGTTTTTTTCCTCCGATAGAAGTCAAATCGATTATTTTTTGCTCAACAGTTAAAGCGACAATTTCGTCAGCCGATTTTTTTATGATTTCATGATGAAGAACCTGCTTCAAATCGCCTTGTCCTTTTTTGATATGAGTTAAAGTATCGCCTTGAAGGTTAATTTCTAAAATCTCACTTCCATAACTTGTTGGTTCATCATTTGTACCCAAAATAGAAAGAATCGTTTGGTCTTTTGTAAAATGAGTTACTTTAAATCCAGTTCCTTCGAGCGTATGGTACCATCTTAGATTTCCTTTGTAATCAACAATATAAGCAGTTCCCGGAGTTTCTCTTTTCGCTAAAAGTAAAAATCCTTTTTTGAAATTTTCAGGAAGCAATTCTGGTTTCGGACAATTGGCTTTGAATTGTTTCTGTAGCCATTCTGGAAGTTTTCTCGATTTGAAAGTATAAACTTTGCTGGTTTGTTTATTGCCTCCTTGAACCGTAATTAATTGAAAACTATAATTGGTTTCTGGAATAATGTTGCAAAGTACCAACGAATGTTTAAGACCAGATTTTGAAATAGGAGAGGTTATTTTATGTTCTATTCCTTTTTTGTCAGACCAATATTCTGCATATACCTGAGCTTGGTCATTCGTAGTAACATCGATCTGAATTTTCAGTTCGTTGTTGCCATGAGTGCCAATATTGATATTGGAGATAATTTGGTTGTTAGAACAACTTGCCAATGCAAGCAGGACTAAAATAAAACTTCCGTATTGTATTAATTTTTTAATCATCTGAAAAGCTTCTTTTGTGAAACAGAAAAGTACTTTTATTGTTGTAAAAAATCAAGAATAGACAGACATTTAACTGTCTATTCTTGATTGGGTATTTTTTATTGTCTGTCGGAGTTGCTTAAGTTTGGATTAAGATCAACCTGACTTTGTGGATAAGTATAATATTTGTTTTGTGGCATTTTGATTAAAGCTGCTTCTCCAACTCTAAGGTGATATGCATTCACCAAAACATCATATTTGTTCATTCTGATTAAATCTGAACGGCGTTTTCCTTCGTAGAAAAGTTCCCAACCTCTTTCCTGTAAAATGGCATCTCTTAAACTAGTTTGCGTGTGATCTGATAAAACTAGAAGTTTTGCATGTGATCTTCCTTTTACTTGATTGATAAGGTCAATCGCTTCTTGAGTTGGCCCGCTAATTTCGTTTAAGGCTTCAGCTCTGCTCAATAAAACATCAGCATAACGAAGGATGTTTACACTATGGCCATCATAATAAGTAGTCGTTTCGTCGTCAGCATATTTTTTTGTAGAAACATCTTGCATGTAGAATTCTCCAGCTGGCGGTTGAGCTCCCAATGAAGGTGCTTGTTTATGAAGAAGACCGTCTGTACCCATAAATTCTGGAAAGAAACATTGTTTTCTTTCATCTTCGTCACCAAAAGTGTTGTAGAAATCCCAGTTTACAGTATAATATTGCCATCTGTTTTGAACAACAGGGTGATCAACAGGACCAAAGTGATTTAGTAATTCAGTTCCGTTTGTGTTGGCATCGCTTAAAGAAGAGAAGATGTTTTCGCTGCACCATTTGTTACTTTCTTTAAACAAACCTAAGTAAGAAGGATATAAATGATATTCGTTTAAATCCATTACTTTTTGTGTATAGGTAACCACTTTTTGCCAATCATGGCTTCTCAAGTATAATTTTGCCAATAATGTAAGAGCAGCACCTTTTGTAGCGCGTCCCACATCGTTTGTACCATAAATATCATTGTTTTTATAATTAACTGGAAGCACATCAGCAGCTTCGGTTAATTCTTTAATCATAAAAGCATCGATTTCTTCTACAGAAGATGGTGGAGTTTGATCTAAATAACCTGGATTTCCTAGATTGGCTTCTGTAATTAAAATTACTGGTCCCCAAGAATCTGTTAAATCCATGTAAGCAGAACATCTTAAGAATTTAGCTTCTGCAATAAATTGTGCTTTTTCTGCAGCTGTAATTCCACCCATTGGTGTAATGTTGAAAATCGCATTATTAGCATTGGCAATCAATTTATACATCGCGTTCCAATCTTCTTTTAGAAGACCGTTTGCTGAGTTCCAAGTTCCTAATGATAATTGTCCTGGATCTCCTCCAAATTGGCAATGTCCTAAATCTGTTGCGATATCAGTAAGGGCAAAGTGTCTTGTAGCCCAATAAGAAAAGTTATCGCCTACAGAAGGTCCTTTTAATCTTCCATAAATGGAATTGATAGCCGCAATAGCATCCGATTTTGTCTGATACCCATTGGTATTAGTCAAGCTGCTATATACCGTGGGATCAAGATCTTGATTGCAAGAAACTTGTGTTCCAGCGGCAAGTAAAAGTAATAAGATTGTATATTTTTTCATTTGAATCAATTTAATGTTACTATAAAGCATTTTAGACTAGTGAATTGCTACTTTAATTCCAAGTATAAAAGTTCTTGAAGCTGGGAATGAGTTAAAGTCGATTCCTCCACCTAAATTTTGTTTTGTTGCATTGTCGGGAGTAAAATGTCCATTAACCTCAGGGTCATTTCCAGAATAGTTTGTAATTGTCAAAAGATTTTGTCCAATCGCATACAATCTAATGCTATCAATAAATTTTACTGTTTTTAATGCGCTTTCAGGAATTGTATATCCGATAGAAACATTTTTCAGACGCAAATAAGACGCTTCTTCAACAAATTTAGAGTTCACATAACTTCCGTAAGTGCTTTTGTAATAACCATCTCTAGGAATATCTGTGTTTTCGTTTTTTCCAGCAACCCAACGGTTTAGAGCATCAGTGCTTGTAGAAGACTCACCAACCATTTTAGTCATATTGTAAACTGAATAATCAAAAGCGCCTTGGAAAAAGATATTCATATCAAAATTTCTATATCTGAAATCGTTATTAAAACCAGCCACATAATGCGGGATAGAATTTCCTAAATATGTTCTATCTTTTGCTGTAATTTTACCATCGCCATCAACGTCTACATACTTAGGATCTCCAGCAACAGATAATGGTTGAGGAGCGTAAGTTTCTCCAGTTTTGATAACTCCGGCGTATTTGTAACCAAACAAAACTCCCATTTCTTTTCCTGGTTCCAATCTAGTAAATTCTTGACCAGAAACCGTTCCGCTTGGATTTGAAGTATTTGTACTGATGATTTTTACATTGTCAGCTAGAGATACCACTTCTTGTTTGTTATATGCAACATTTAAAGAAGTCGTCCAAGTAAATTTATCATTTCTATAGTTTGTTGTGCTTATTCCTAATTCGACACCGTGGTTATCAATTACTCCAGAATTAATTCTTTGAGTATCAAATCCCCACCATCCTCCAACAGGAACATTTAAAAGGGCATCACTAGTTCTTTTTTTGTAATAATCGAATGTAATAGAAAGTTTGTCATTAAATAAACCTAAATCTAAACCAATATCAGTTTGAGCAGTTTGTTCCCATTTTAGATTTGGGTTTGCTAAGTTGGCAGGCTCAGTTCCTGATACGAATTGATCTGGAGAAATAGTTACACCCCAAGAAGACAATCGGCTCATATAAGCATAATCCCCAATACCGTCACTACCTGTGATACCATAACTTGCTCTCAATTTAAGTTCAGAAACTGCTTTTACGTTTTGCATAAAAGATTCGTTAGATATTTTCCAGGCAACGGCTCCAGAAGGGAAAATACCAAATTTGTTATTTGGACCAAAACGAGAAGAACCGTCTTTTCTAATAGTAAAGGTTGCTAGGTATTTATCATTGAAAGCATAATTTAACCTTCCAAAATAAGATGTCAATTTCGTTTCTGTTTTTTCTGTTTCAGGTTTTAAATATACTGAAGCTCCTTGCAGGTTGTAATAAGTCAATAAGTCACTAGAAAAACCAGTACCTGCAGCTCTCATTCTTTCGTACGTATCTTTTTGGTTAGAAGTACCGATCATTGCAGTAATTGCATGTACTTCTTTGATGTCAAATTTATACGTTAAATATTGTTCTGTACTCCATCTGAAATATGTTTTGTTTTCTTCTGAACCAGAACCTTTTAATGCAGCTCCTGCTACTAAAGTACTTGGAGTATATTTTCCTTGAATGTTTTCCTGCCATTCTGCACCAGCACCAAAATGATATGTTAATCCTTTAATAATTTGATAATCTAAAAACATGTTTCCGTTTACCAATCTGTTGATTGTATGATCTGTCGGTTCAAGTAAAAGTGCTAATGCATTGTCTTTTCCTTGAAATTTATAATAAGAACCATCTGCATTGTAAATTGGAATAGCTGGCGGAGCAGTTTGGATAGAGAACATTGGAGACAAAATATTATCGCCAAAATCACTATTATTTCCTTCAGCAAAAGCGCCATAAGCATTCATACCCATGGTCAGCTTATCGTTGAATTTCTTTTCTGCACCCATTCTCACAGTATATCTTTCAAAATCAGTATTAACTATAGCTCCAGTTTGTTTTAAATAGTTTCCTGAAAGAAAGAATTTTGAAGTTTGGTCGCTTCCGCTAAAAGTAAGCGTTCTGTTAAGCACTTCGCCAGGACGAGTTGCAGCGTCAAACCAGTTAGTGTTGGCAACAGGGAAGCTTGAAGGGAAAAGTGGAGGTCTTCCGTTTTCAGCATTAAGAGCATTTTGATAATCTGCATATTGCTGTCCAGTCATTAAAGATGGTTCTTTTATGATATTTTGAAAACCATCAGAAATCTCAGCTTCCACATTCATTTTTCCAGCTTTTCCTTTTTTAGTTGTAATCAAAATTACCCCATTTCCTCCGCGAGCACCGTAAATTGCAGTAGAAGCGGCATCTTTTAGAATCTGAATATTTTCAATGTCGTTTGGACTAATTGAAGCTCCAGTACTAGTAATGAATCCGTCAACAACATATAACGGAGCATTAGAAGTATTGATTGAGTTTCCACCTCTAATTACAACCTGCGGATTTGTTCCCGGTGCATAACTATTTTGCTGAACCTGTACTCCCGAAGCACGTCCTTGAAGAGCTTGTCCAACATTTGCAACCGTTCCGCCTAAGTTTAAATTGTCTTTGCTAAGTGAACTCACAGAACCAGTAAGGTCTTTTTTTTTAGATTTTCCGTATCCAATAACAACTTCTTCTAGTTTTTGTCCAGCTTCTTTCATGACAATTTTTAAAGGAGAGCTTCCAATGCTTACTTCTTGATCTTCCATACCAATGAAAGTAATCACAAGTTTTGTAGCATTATCTGGAACTGTAATGGCAAAAGTCCCGTCAACATCTGTCTGAACACCTTTTGTAGTTCCTTTAACTACAACATTGGCGCCAGGAAGAGGCATGCCGTTTTGATCTGTTACAGTACCTTTTACAGTTTTTTCAAAAAATAGTGCCGTATTGTTTTTATCAGAAATATTTATAGAAGAAGCTGCAGAGGCTTGAAATGTAAAAACTAATAACGAGAGAACCGTTATTCCGATTTCTTTACGGGATAAATTGTTAATCCGAAAATCTCTTGGCTTTTTTTGGGTTAATAATTTCATACTTTGAATTGGTTTTGGTTAATGTTTAATTGTTTTTTCTTTGTTTGTAGGTTTTAGATTTCTTTTTTGATCTGGAAATTCATTTTGCCTTTTTAATTGTGTTGTGATTGAGTTGTTTTTTAGATCAATCAGAGCTTTTGTTTTTTGCTTTAAATACTGCTTGTTTAGCTCAATTTTTTACTTCCTGAAGCGTGAAAATCACCGAATATTTTTCATAATTAACTTAGTTTTAAGATTAATCTCTGACGAAACTAGAGATTATATTTTTATAAAACAAGAAAAAATACAAAAAATGTGCTCGAACACACAAATTTTATGTTCTCGAGCACATAAAATTGTGTGAATCATTTTTTTTGACTTAAATTGCTGTGATATTTTTAAAATAATTTAGAAAAAACAGTGTGTGTAATATTGATGGTTTTTTGAATTATAAATAAGGATTTATTAAAAACTTATGAATTTCGCAATCACTAAACGAAAAACGTAAAAATTAAGCAGTCTTTTCTTATGCTGAAAAGAGCGGAATTTTTGGTTTTAATTATGAATTCGGTTTGTTTTTTAATTCGATTTTTGAACTATATTGGTCACGAAGAAAAAGGACGAAAACGCGAAATGAATTAATGGTCATTTTGACCTTTTTTGAAAATGAAAAATTAACAGATTTTAAGAAGAAGAATTTTGAAAGAATACCACATACAAATAATAGATAAAAATCAAGAAAATGCAACCCGTATTTTAGATTCTTTTTTTTGGGAAAAAGCAAATTGTTTGACCGATTTTACTTCTCCATGGAATAATGATCCAGTTTTAAGAATTGAATTTCGTGCACTCTGGGATAAGGATAATTTCTATTTTAATTTTAGGGTTTTTGACACGGATATCTATATAGATAAGAAAGATAATAGTGTAGACAGTATTTGTGAGTCAGATAGAGTGGAGCTGTTTTTTAGGAGTAATGATAAGCTTAATCCTTATTATTGTTTAGAAATAGATCCTTCAACTAGATTGTTGGATTTCGAAGCGCGTCCAGATAAAATTTTTGACTATGACTGGAAGTGGGCTGAAAACCATATAAAGTTGGCATCTTCAAAAGACGAAGTTTCTTTCACGGTTGCGGGATCAATTAGTATTGCATCTTTAAAAGAATTGGATTTAATTCATGATAATATTATCGAAACTGGGGTTTACAGGGCTAAATTTGTCAAGCAAAAAGGCGGAAATTACGAACCAACCTGGATAACGTGGGTAGATCCTAATACTGCAGAACCGAATTTTCATATCGCTTCTTCTTTCGGGAAATTTGTTTTGATGGAATAGTTTTGCCTGCCACAAAGGCGCGAAGACGCAAAGGTTTTTTTTAAAGGGAATAATCTAATTTGGATTGCCTCCAGCTTTAACTTTTGTTGTTTTTTTGCGTCTATTTTTAAACACAGTCCGTGGTTGAAACGATGAACTAAACTGGAATACAAGTAAAGTATTGAAAGTATAAAAAAACTTTGCGCCTCCGCTCCCGATAGCTATCGGGATTGCGAGATTCAAATAAAAAAAACTTTGCGTTCTAGTGGCTTCGTGGCAAAATCCTAGCTAATGTAAAAAGAAGCGTTTTCGACATTTATAATATCAATAGGAAGCAAAATAGTTTCCGGAATATCTTTTCGGAATAAAAAGTGTTCGACTAAAGTGCTGACTCCCAAATAAGCTTGTCTCTTCTGATTCTGATGAATTAAAAAATGAATCAATCCCTGATTAAGAAAGCTGACGTTTTTATCAACTAAGTCGTAACCGATCAAAGCGATTTTTTCGTCTGTTATATTTGAAAGCGTAGAAGCGATTTGGTAAGCTTTTGAAGTGGTGATGAAAATACCGCTTAAATCTGGATTTTCATTTATAAAGGCAGGAAGCTTAGTTTCGATGTTAGAATATTTGAGTTTTAAAGTGGTTAAAGAAAAATCTGAAAGGTCTTTTTCTTCAAAATAACTTCTAAAACCTCGTTCTTTTTCCTGCATGTGAATCGCGTTTTTAAGGCTTTCATCAATATGGATAATGGCGATTTGGCCTTTCGACAGAATTAAATTCATTAAACTTGCAGCAACTCGGCCACTTTTGTATAGATCTTGCCCAACAAAGCTTTTTATTGACGAAGATTCAACTTGATTGTTGAAAGTGTTTACCATAATTCCCAGTTCCTCATATTGTTTTATGATTTCTATGGTTTCTTTATGGAAAAGCGGTGCTAATAAAACAGCATCTGGCGATTTGGCTACAATAGCTTCATGAGTCTTTAAAAAAGATTTTGTGCTTTCAGGATTGAAATAATGCGTTTCAATAACCACATTATAAGCCTTGAATTCTGTTATAGCGTCTTGGATTCCGTTAACACATGGAAGCCAGTATGGGTCAAATACAGGATCTGGAAGTAAAACGCAAATGCGGTACACTTTTGTGCTTTTTAAATTTCTAGCAATTAAGTTGGGTTCGTAATCAATTACATTCAAAACTTCATTGATTTTTTCGAGTGCAGCAGGAGAGACTTTTCCTCTATTATGCAGCACGCGATCCACAGTTCCTTTAGAAACTCCAGCCATTTGTGCTATATCCTTAATTGTGTACTTTTTATCCATATAGACAAATATAAAAACTTTGATTTAATAAATGCATTTTTTCTGTAAGAATTATAAAATGTGCTCGAGAACATAAAAATAGTGTGTTCGAGCACATTTTTGTATTTTTTCTTGTTTTATAAAAATATAATCTATAGTTTCGTGAAATCAAAACCGAAAAACTAAAATAAAAAGATAACCTAATAATATTGTAATTTATTGAATTGCAATATTTTAACACAATGTGTTTACGTGAAAAAAATTACCTCATTAGCTCCCGGCCGAACCTGTCTTTTTGGAGATCATCAAGATTATTTAGGATTGCCTGTTATAGCCTGTGCGATAGATAGAAGTATTAAATTAATAGCAAAAGAAAATCAGACCGACACATTTGTTCTGAATATGGTTGATATTAATGAAATTCGAGTTATCAATATACACGAGGCTTTCGAAAAATTAGAACCAAGAGATTATTTTGCATCCTCGTTGCGTGTCTTGCGCAGATATGGCTGTAAACCAACATCTGGTTATACGATTACCATTACTGGAGATATTCCAATTAATTCAGGAACTTCGAGTTCGTCAGCCTTATTAATGGCTTGGATTCGTTTCCTGATAGAAGCTTTCGGAATAGATCATGAAGTTACGCCTGAATTTCTTTCTAAATTAGGTTATGAATCTGAAGTGTTAGAGCACGGAGAGCCAGGCGGAATGATGGATCATTTTAGTATTGGCGTTGGAAATATTGTCTACATTAATACCAAAAAACCGTTTTCTTTTAATGTAATAGGAACGGAGTTAAAAGGTTTGATTACAGGAGTTTCAGGTGTTCCAAAGGAAACTATCGGACTTCTTGGTGAGCTGAAAGGAAATGCTTTAATGGCAATTGATATTGTGAAACAGAATTATCCGCAGTTTGATTTAAATGCTGCTGAAATAGAAGATTTGGATAAATACAGAAATTGTCTGCCAGATCGCATGATTCCGTTTTTTGAAGCGGCAATCAAAAATTATCATTATACCAAAGAAGCATTAAAGGAATTTGAGAAACCGGTTTTAGATCTAAAAAAAATAGGTGCATTAATGAATGCCCATCATGAAGTTTTGCGTGATTTACTGAAAATAACTGTTCCGAGAATAGATGCAATGGTTAACGCTGCATTAAAAGCAGGAGCATACGGAGCAAAAATTGTGGGCTCTGGCGGTGGTGGAAGTATTGTTGTAATTGCTGATCCTAAGTATGAAGATGTGGTTATAAAAGCGATTTTACATGCTGGAGCACAAGAAGCTTATGCGGTAAATGTTGATCCCGGAGTACGAATTATTAATAATATTGAAAATTAAATAAAATGCACGACAATTTAGTGATTTTAGCAGGTGGAGCTTCTTCTCGTATGAAAAAAGAAGCAGTTGCCAATAATCTTTCTCCAGAAGAAATTGCTCAGGCTAATGAAAGGAGTAAAGGCTTAATAGGTGTTGGTGCAAGCGGAAGGCCTCTTTTGGATTATCTTTTATGGAATGCAAAAAAAGCAGGCTATAAAAACATTTATATTATAATAGGAGAGCAAGGAGAATTGTTTAAAGAATTTTATGGAAGTAAAATGAAGGATAACGATTTTCACGGACTCAATATTTCATTTGCTGTTCAGTATATTCCTGAAGGAAGAGTGAAGCCTTTTGGAACTGCAGATGCTCTGTTTCAAGCTGTAGAGCAATATCCAGAACTAAATTCGCAGTTTTATTCGGTTTGCAACAGCGATAATTTGTATTCGGCTGAAGCATTGCTTGCTTTGAGAGAAACTGAAAGTCTGAATGCTTTTATTAGTTATGATCGTGATGCAATGGATTTTCCGCTGGAGCGTATTTCGCGTTTTGCAATTGCAAAATTGGACCAGAATAATCAGTTGCTGGATATTTTAGAAAAACCTACAGAAGAAGATTTGGAGCAATATAAAGATACGGAAGGAAAAATACGTGTTAGTATGAATGCTTTTAAGTTTAATGGCAAGACCTTATATGTGCATCTTAAAAATTGTCCTGTTCATCCAGAGCGTGATGAAAAGGAGCTTCCGACGGTTCTTTTGAATTCTGTTAAGGAAAATCCGAATACAACGATCGGAATTCCGTTTTCTGAGCACGTTCCAGACCTAACCGCAAAAGAAGATATTGCCGAAGTAAAAACATATTTGGCAAAATATTATCCTGATTTAAATTGGAATAATAAAAATTAACAAAACTTTCATATCTAAATTAGAGAATAAGGAAATTTAATGTAGTACTTTTGTTTTGCAAAAAAAATGCAGATATTTGCATAAATTACGCAATCAATAATGTGAGAGTTGATTCTAATTTAGATTTTGAATTAAATAAATCTATAACTAAATCAACCAAAAATTATGACAAACATTCAAAGTACATTACAGCTGGAGAAAAAAAGTACCATTGTTCCTATGGTAATTTTAACCTTATTGTTTTTTATTCTAGGATTTGTAACCTGGCTTAACGGACCACTAATTCCGTTTTTTGAATTAGCTTGCGAATTAACTTCTTCGCAAGCCTATTTTGTGACTTTCGCATTTTATATTGCCTACTTCGTAATGGCAGTTCCTTCTTCTTATATTATTGAAAAAGTGGGGTATAAAAACGGAATTTCTTTAGGATTGTTGATTATAGCCGCAGGAGCTTTTATGTTTTATCCAGCGGCTTCAAGTCGTACATTTCTCTTGTTTCTATTAGCTTTATTTATCATGGGAACTGGTTTGGCAGTTTTACAGACAGCTTCAAATCCGTATGTTGTTGTAATTGGCCCAAGAGAAAGTGCTGCTGCAAGAATTAGCGTTTTAGGAATTGCAAATAAATTGGCAGGTTTTGTTGCGCCAATTGTGCTTACTATTTTGGTTTTGTCTAATATGCAGGACTTTACCGCAGACAAAATTGCCTTGATGGATGAAGCTGCAAAAACTAGCGCATTAAATTCTCTTGCTTTACAATTACAAACGCCGTATCTTTATATGGGGTTGATTATTACTGTTTTAGCTTTAATGGTGAAATTTTCTCCTCTTCCAGAAATTGATTTGGGCGAAGATGGAAATGTGTCAGAATTGAGTGTTTTTAAACAAATTAAAAATGCTTTTCAGCACCCGCAGTTAGTTTTAGGAGTAATAACTCTAATGTTGTATTTATCTGCCGAAGTTTTGGCGGGAGATTCGATTGGAGCTTTCGGAAAACAGCTGGGAGTTTATGGTGAAGAAGGGAATTTTTATCTCAAATTGACCTCATTTACCATGTCAGCAATGGTGATCGGCTATATTCTTGGTATAGTTTTGATTCCTAAATATGTTTCGCAGGTCACTGCTTTAAAAGTGTCTGGATTGCTTGGTTTGGTGCTAGTTATGGCAATTGTTTTGATCTCTCCAAAGATAATGATTGCATTGCCAGGAACTCCAAATATACCATTGGTGATACTTTTAGTAGCGCTTTTAGGACTAGCAAATGCTTTGTGTTGGCCAGCAATATGGCCAATGGCTCTGCAAGATTTAGGTGGTTATACAAAGATTGGAAGTGCTATTTTGATTATGGGAATTATCGGTGGAGCAGTTTTTCCACTTTTTTACGGAATGATCACCGAAAGTATCAATTCTGCAAATGTTGCAAAAAATATGCAAGAGGTTTCGAAAAGTGGAAATCAGTTAGCATATTTAATGCTGTTGCCTTCTTATGCAATGATTTTGTTTTATGCTGTTAAAGGGCATAAATACAGGAAATGGAATAGTTGAACAAAAAATAAAAATTAATATATCATGTTAAAAAGTAAAATCGACAAAGCAACAGGTTTCGAAAAACGATTCGAAAACATTAACACAGTTGTTTTTGAAAACTCAACGGATGCTTCAAAAGAAGTAGCGCAAGAAATTGCGTCTTTAATCAAAGAAAAACAAAAAGAAGGAAAGCCTTGTATTTTAGGATTAGCTACTGGTTCTTCTCCAAAAGGTTTGTATGCTGAATTAGTGCGTCTTCATAAAGAAGAAGGTTTGAGTTTTAAAAACGTAATCAGTTTTAACTTGGATGAATATTATCCAATGGAACCAAATTCAATCAACAGTTATGTTCGTTTCATGAAAGAGCTTTTGTTTGATCATGTCGATATTTTACCTGAAAACGCTCACGTTCCAGACGGACTTTTAACAAAAGAACAAATTGCAGATTATTGCCACGAATATGAAGCTAAAATTGAAGCTTTGGGCGGAATCGATCTTCAGATTCTTGGAATTGGAGGAAACGGACACATCGGATTTAATGAGTCTGGTTCGCTTCAAAACTCTAAAACTCGTTTGGTGGCTTTAGATCATATTACAAGAGTTGCGGCAAGTAAAGATTTCTTTGGTTTAAATAATACGCCAAGAACTGCGATTACGCTTGGTGTTAAAAAAATCATGGAAGCAAAAAGAGTGATCTTGTTAGCTTGGGGTGAAGGAAAAGCAAACATTGTAAAAAAATCTGTTGAAGATGAAGTTACAAATCGAGTTCCTGCTTCATTCTTGCAAGAGCATAACAACGCAGTTTTTATTTTAGACAAAGAAGCTTCTTCAAAATTAACGAGAATCAACAAACCTTGGTTGGTTGAAAAAATTGTTTGGACAGATAAATTGACTCGTAAAGCAGTTTTAGGATTAGCATTAGATCTTAAAAAACCAATTTTAATGCTTACAGATGCTGATTATATCGAGAATGGTATGAGCGATTTGTTGGCGGATTCAGGTCCAGCTTACGATACTAACATTAAGATATTTAATAAATTACAAAATACAATTACAGGTTGGCCAGGTGGAAAACCAAATGCAGACGATACAAACCGTCCTGAAAGAGCAGAGCCGGCTAAAAAACGCGTATTGATTTTTAGTCCGCATCCTGATGATGATATTATCAGTATGGGAGGAACTTTCATGCGTTTGCAAGAGCAAGGACATGAAGTGCATGTTGCATACCAAACTTCAGGAAATATCGCTGTCGCAGATGATGAAGCTTTACGTTTCGCAAGATTCGTAATTGATTACAATGAAAAGTTCGGAATTAAAAGTGCGGAGGCAGATAGTATCTACAAAAAAGCAGAAGCATTTTTACAGAACAAAAAGAACAGCGAAATTGATATTCCAGAAGTTCGTTATATTAAAGGTTTAATTAGAAAAGGAGAGGCGAGAGCTACAAGTCATTTTGTTGGTCTTCCGGATTCTCAAATTCACTTTATGGAATTGCCTTTTTACGAAACAGGAACAATCGAGAAAAAACCAATCGGTCCAGAAGATATTCAGTTGACAGTTGATTTAATTGAAAAAATTAAGCCACATCAAATTTATGCCGCTGGTGATTTAGCAGATCCACACGGAACACACAAAGTTTGTTTAGATGCTATTTTTGAGGCAGTTAAAGTTTTAAAGCCAAAAGAATTCATGAACGACTGCTGGTTATGGTTATACCGTGGAGCTTGGCAAGAGTGGGGAATTGACGAAGTTGAAATGGCAGTTCCAATGAGCCCAGACCAAGTTTTAGCAAAACGTCACGGAATCTTCAAACACCAGTCACAAAAAGACGGAGTTGTTTTTCAAGGAACAGATGCAAGAGAGTTCTGGCAGAGAGCGGAAGACAGAAACCGCGAAACAGCAGAATTGTACCACCAGTTAGGTTTGGCAACTTATGCTGCAATGGAAGCTTTCGTGAGATGGCATTACTAAAAAAAGGTTCTAAGGTGCTAAGTTGCTAAGGTTCTAAGTTTTTTTAATCTTTTGAAATTTAGTGCTTAGTCTTAAATAATATTTTTGAAGCAGGAAGAGGGAACGAAAATAAGTTCTTTTTTCTTGCTTCTTTTTTTAAAAGGTGCTAAGGTTCTAAGATTCTGAGGTTCTAAGTTTTTTAATTTTTGATTTAATAATCTGTGAGAATCCTTTTAATCTGTGGCAAATTAATAATAGCTTTGCAACTAATTGAAGCAAGAAGAAGGCATTGGTCTTTCTTCTTGCTTCTTTCTTCTTAAAAACTATGGATCAAGATAAAAAGCAACTTATAAAATTAGCTCACACCAAAATGCCTTTCGGAAAATATGAAGGTAGATACTTAATTGATTTGCCTGAATATTATGTGGTTTGGTATCATAATAAAGGATTTCCTAAAGGAGAATTAGGCCAGCAGCTACAGCTTATTTATGAATTAAAATTAAATGGTTTGGAGGAGTTAATAAGGAATATAAAGAAGCAATATCCTAAGAGTTAAAAAAAAAGAGTACTATGCACTAGTAACTGAGTAAAATTATTTCTATATATTTGTAAAAAAAATCTTATATAAATGAATAATAAAATGTATTCTTCAAATGCTGGACAAAACATGGGTATTTTGGCTTTAGTATTTGGTATTATGGCTTTAATAGTTGCAATTATACCGTGTTTCATCGCATTTATTTCTGTTATCTTAGGGATTATCGCATTAATTTTTGGAACTATAAGTTTTTTTCAGGCAAAAAAAAATAACGCTTCAACACAATTGTCAAAAGCAGGTTTAATTTTGGGTATTGTAGCAATTGTAATTAATATTATTTGGGTTGCATCTTTCTTTAGTTTTTTTAAATTTCTTGATTCTAAACAAGACGAAATAAATAAAATAGACTCAATAGAAATACATACTGTAAAAATAGACTCTGCAAGTACTAAAATAATAACTGATTCAATCCAAATTAAATAAATCTTGTAACCTGTTGAATTAGAAATTATTTATAAAATGAATTCTTATAAAAAAATAAATTTAATTTTTATTTTATTAATTCTGTTTATCTTTTTTTATTGTTTTTTTCTTCCCTATTTAAATTTTGGTTTGCGTTCATCCTGTGAAGGATTTCCATTGATGTACTGTAAAAGCCGTGGACTTACGAGGGCTTTTTCTCAAATTCTTAGAATGAATTTTCAGCATGCAATAATTTACAATCCATTTAGTCTAAAAATTTTTAGTTTCTTTTTCTTTCAGCTTCTTGCAAGGTTTTTCGTTAACTGTATTATTTCTTTTTCTGTATTTAAAAGACTATTGATTTTTGATGTTTTAGTAGGTGCAATTTCTTTTTTCTTCTGCTTTTATAATTTAATATTTCCTTATTAGAAATCAATTAGATTGTATCCTTAGGTTTAGTTATGTATTGTTGCTGTAAAAAGGCAATATCCCAAACCAATTTAAATAGTAAGAAAAATCTTTGGCAGTTTGATTTTTTTTATATAAGTTTGAAATACAAAATATTATAATTTCCAAAAACAAAGTGATACCACAGAATTCCAGCCTGAATTCATAAATGTGTACAAGTCAGTGTTTTTTAAATTATAATATTTTTTTTTGCTCAAAACTTACCTCTGCAGCAAGTATTGTCTGCTTGCGTGAAAAATTTCAAAGGGATAATCCCGATTTTATATTACATGTATAAAAAGGATCTATAATGATTGTCCAATACAATAAAAAAATCGGATTTTTAAATTGTTAAGGTTATTGTTTATTAGTTGCGAATTTGCAGCTAAAAACAGAAAAATCTTTCGTTTTCTTATGGAGGAACTTTAAACCTTTATTTAAATCGAAAGAACTCTAAAAATTTAAAAATTATCTCATTCTGGAATTGATAAATTGTCTAATTAAATTTGTACTTTTGCCAAGTTTTTTACACAACTACTTACAAACAACAACAGAATGAATCAAACAAAATATATTTTTGTTACAGGAGGTGTGACCTCTTCATTAGGAAAAGGGATTATCGCGGCATCTTTGGCAAAATTGTTACAAGGAAGAGGATACCGTACAACTATTCAGAAATTTGATCCATACATTAACGTTGATCCAGGAACTTTAAATCCTTATGAGCACGGAGAATGTTACGTGACAGATGATGGAGCTGAAACTGACTTAGACTTAGGACACTACGAGCGTTTCTTAAACGTTCCTACTTCTCAGGCTAATAATGTTACTACAGGAAGAGTTTATCTTTCGGTTATTGAAAAAGAAAGAAGAGGAGAATTTTTAGGAAAAACGGTTCAAGTTGTTCCTCATATCACAAACGAAATCAAAGACAGAATGCAGTTGCTAGGTAAATCTGGCGATTATGATATTGTTATTACTGAAATTGGTGGTACAGTTGGTGATATCGAATCTCTACCTTATATAGAATCTGTTCGCCAGTTAGTTTGGGAGTTAGGTGAAAATAACGGAATCGTAATTCATTTGACATTAGTTCCTTATTTGGCTGCTGCAGGTGAGTTGAAAACAAAACCAACACAGCACTCGGTTAAGACTTTAATGGAGAGCGGTATTAAAGCAGATATTTTGGTTTGTAGAACAGAGCACGAATTGTCTCAGGAATTACGCCAGAAATTAGCTTTATTCTGTAATGTGAAGAAAGAAGCGGTTATTCAGTCAATCGATGCTTCTACTATATATGAAGTTCCAAACTTAATGCTTGAAGAAGGATTAGACGTTGTAGCTTTAAAGAAATTGGATTTGCCTAAAAAAGCATCTCCAGATCTTAAAAACTGGAATACTTTCTTAAAAAGATTAAAAAGCCCAAAACAAACGGTAAATATTGGTTTGGTTGGGAAATATGTAGAAATGCAGGATTGTTACAAATCTATTTTGGAGGCGTTCATTCATGCAGGAGCTGCAAACGAAACAAAAGTAAACGTAATTTCTATTCACTCAGAGCATATCAATGCTGATAATGTGGAAGAGAAATTAGGTTCTCTTGACGGAGTTTTAGTTGCTCCAGGTTTTGGTGAAAGAGGTATTGAAGGAAAAATCGAAGCAGTTCGTTTTGTACGTGAAAACAATATTCCTTTCTTCGGAATCTGTTTAGGGATGCAAATGTCTGTTATCGAGTATTCTAGAAATATTTTAGGTTATGCAGAAGCGAACTCTACAGAGATGAACGATAAAACGTCTCATCCGGTTGTGAGTTTAATGGAAGAGCAGAAAAATGTAACCGATAAAGGAGGAACAATGCGTTTAGGTGCTTGGAAATGTGATATTAAACCAGACACTTTAGCATATAAAATTTACGGACAAAAAACTATTTCGGAGCGTCACCGCCACCGTTATGAGTATAACAATAAATATGCTGATGAATTACAGAAAGCTGGTTTAAAAGCTTCAGGAATTAATCCTGATACAGGTTTAGTTGAAATCGTAGAGCTTGAAAATCACCCGTTCTTTATTGGTGTACAATACCATCCAGAATACAAAAGTACAGTTGCAAATCCGCACCCGATCTTTGTAAACTTTGTGGCTGCTGCGGTAAATGCGCATAAAAAATAATAATTATATTCTGAGAAGATGTAACATTTGAGTCAGACTCATTACTAATAACCTTCAACGAATAACTTTTTAAATTAATAATGGAAGAAAAAAAATTAGACTTTAATTCGATCATTGGTTTTGTATTGATCTTCGGAATTTTGATTTGGATTATGTATCAAAATCAGCCTTCTGAAAAAGAAATTGCTGCTGAAAAAGCCAAGAAAGAATTAGTTGCTAAACAAGAAGCACAAGCAAAAGCAGATAAAGCTAAAACTGCGTCATTACCAGCTGCAGCTGTAACTCCTGGAGATACAGTTCAATTGGCGCAATTGCAAAAAACTTTAGGAGGATTTGCTTATTCTGCAACCCTTCCTTCTGCTAAAGAAGCTTTTACTACAATCGAAAACGAAAAATTAAGATTAAAGATTGCTAATAAAGGTGGTTATATTGTTGAAGCTACTTTAAAAGAATTCGAAAGATTAAAAAAAGGTTCTGGACAATTAGTTGAGTTAATCAAAAACAACAACTCTAACTTAAATTTACAACTTCTTACTACAGATAATAGAACATTAAACTCTAAAGATTTGTACTTTGAACCAACTTTAGAAAAAATTGGTGCAGACCAAGTTTTGTCTATGCGTTTGAAAGCTGGAGCTAATGAATTTTTAGAATATAAATACATTCTTAAACCAAACGATTACTTAGTTGGTTTTGATATTCGTTCTCAAGGATTAAATAGAGTTTTAAATTCTGCAAAACCAATTGATTTGCAATGGGATTTAAAAACATACAGAAATGAGAAAAGTATTGCGTATGAAAATCGTTATGCACAAATTGATTTTAAATACGAAGAATCAAAATACAACAACGTAAGTTCGCACGGACAAGGGAAAGAAGAGACGCCTACAAAAGTGAGTTATGTTGCTTTCAAACAGCATTTCTTTACTACGATTTTATCTACAGACAAACCTTTTGAAACTTCAAAATTACAATCTGACGATTTAGTTAAAGACGAAAAAATCGATACTGTTTTCACTAAGCAGTTTAGAGCTAATTTGCCTTTAGCGTTTTCAAATGGAGAGATCGATTACAAAATGAATCTGTACATGGGTCCTGCAGATTACAAAACATTAAAAGCTTACGATAAAAATTTCGAAAAGATTATTCCATTAGGATGGGGAATCTTTGGATGGATTAACAAATGGATCTTTATTCCTTTATTTGGATTCTTAAGCTCAACAATCGGATTATCATTAGGTATCGCGATTATCATTTTTACAATTATCATCAAATTGGCCATGTCGCCAATTACCTATAAGTCATTCTTGTCTCAGGCTAAAATGAAAGTTTTAAGACCTGATATTGCTGAGTTGGGAGAAAAATTCAAAAAAGACCCAATGAAGAAACAGCAGGAAACAATGAAGTTGTACAACAAAGCAGGTGTAAACCCAATGGCAGGATGTATTCCGGCATTGATTCAGTTGCCATTTATGTATGCATCGTTCCAGTTTTTCCCTGCGGCGTTTGAATTAAGACAAAAAAGTTTCCTTTGGGCAGACGATTTATCTTCTTTTGACTCGGTTGTAAAATTACCATTCACTATTCCGATGTATGGAGATCACATCAGTTTGTTCCCAATCTTGGCGGCAATTGCGATTTTCTTCTACATGAAGATGACTTCAGGAGATCAGCAAATGGCAGCTCCTCAACAAGAAGGTATGCCAGATATGGCAAAAATGATGAAAATCATGATTTATGTTTCGCCATTAATGATGTTAATTTTCTTCAACAATTACGGTTCAGGATTATCTTTATACAACTTCATTTCGAACTTAATTACAATTGGAATTATGTTCGTAATTAAGAATTATATTGTAGATAGTGATAAAATTCACGCTCAGATTCAAGAAAATAAACAAAGAGAGCCTAAGAAGCCAAGTAAGTTCCAACAACGTCTTCAAGAAGTAATGGAACAGCAGGAAGCCGCAAAAGCTCAGAATAAAAAGAAATAATTCTCAATAAAAAAATCTCGATTTATCGGGATTTTTTTATACCATTATACTTTATAAGTAAGATTTTCGTTAAGCTTAAAAATTAGAACTTATTATGATCTCAAAAAAAATCATGTTTGGATTATTATTACTGACAACATTAATGTCAAATGCCCAAACCGATATAAATAAAGTTGATGCATCTGGAAAAAAAGATGGACTTTGGAAAGGTACTTATGCGGAATCTAAACGCCCTCGCTACGAAGGAACTTTTGATCACGGAAAAGAAACAGGTGTTTTTAAATTTTTTGATGATACAAAAAAGGGAGACATTGTAGCTACAAGAGATTTTAGTGCCAATGATGGAAGTTCATACACAATTTTTTACGATCAGAGCAAAAATAAAGTAAGTGAAGGAAAAGAGATTGGAAAAGCTCGTGAAGGCGAGTGGAAATACTATCATAAAGCGTCTAAAGTTTTAATGACGGTTGAGAACTACAAAAATGGAAAACTAGAAGGCTTAAGAACGATTTATTATCCAAATGCTCAAATTGCAGAAGAGATGACGTATAAAAATGGTTTAAAAGAAGGACCATATAAAAAAATAGGTCAGGATGGAACGCTTTTGGAAGAATCGAACTTTATGAATAACGAATACAATGGAGAATCTGTTTTTTATGATTCAGACAAATCTATTGCATCTAAAGGTAAATTTGTGAACGGTAAAAAAGCAGGAATCTGGCAATTTTATCAGAAAGGAAAATTGGTAAAAGAAGTAAATATGAGTGATCCTAAAAACACGAATAAAGCTTCTGAAAAAGGTGCAGCGTCGAAAAAGTAGTAGTCTAAAAAGTTCAGAATTCAGTCATTAAAAAATAAAATAGGTAAAGAATAAATTGATTACATTTGATTAACCAATTATTCTAACCAATGGATTTAAATGAACTTTTAGGACGATTTTTACTGTTGTTTTGCTCAATTTTAGTTCTGTATTTTTTCTCCAATAGAAAAGATAACGCCACCATAAATCCGTTGATGGTCATTGTTGGGCTTTGTACTTTTTCTCTTTGTTACCTTTTTACTAAAATCGAAATTGGCGTCGGAATAGGGTTTGGATTATTTGCGATTTTTTCAATACTCCGTTTTAGGACACAATCCTTTACTGTAAATGCAATTATATTTCTGTTTGCAACAATCACATTGTCTATTTTAGACATTATGTATCCGTTTGAAAAGATTGAATTATTACTATTCTTTCAGATCATAATCATCGGATTTTACATCGCAGCTTCGATTATTGTCAATAAAAAGGCTTCAAAATACCTGAATTCAGTTGATGTGAAAATTTCGCTTGACGAAAATTTTTCATTAAACTCCGAAGTAATTAGAAAATCAATTCAGCAGAAAATTAAAATTGAAGACTTTGATTTTCGAATTGTATTAATCAACACAACAGCCAACGAAATAGATTTATTAGTATTCTATTAATCGTTGAAAGGACGAACTTGTTTAATGTATAAATCTCTTTTTTCGCCCACAATTTTAAACTCAATATCTACCGGATGAAATTGGTTTTTACGCCAATATCGATACATTTTGGTTTCAATTTTTTTGCTGACATCATACAGATTACTCATTTCTTTTCTGGTCAATAAAGGCTCATTATTGTTTAAATTGGAATTGGAAGTATAATCGATATCAAAATCGGTTTCGTCTTTTCCGTCATTAAAATGATAAGCGACAAATTGTTCGCAGATTTCTCCTTTTTCGGGTTTTACAACAGAGTTTTCTCCTTTTTGAACATTAACTGTAATTCCTGGAAAGTTTTCTCTAAATATATTTTTGGTGATAATAACGCCATTTGCTAATTCGTCAGGAAAAGAGCGATGCACTAAAACGCCCATTGCAATATTCTGCTGATCGATTCCAAAAAGTTCTCTTTCGTTATACGAAGCTTCATTCCAGACACTTGCCCATACTTGTTTTATAGCTTTTTCGAAAGTTTTGATAGAATCGCCTATAATTCCTGTTTTTGAATCGTACAATCCAGCGCCATTAAAGTCATCCAAATCTTCTGCGTTTGTAGAAGAACGAAATCTGAAATTTTTGAATTTAGCATCTTTAAAAGCAATGTTCAATTTCGAAATCAATTCAGGATCAATAGGCTCTTTTTTGATAGCGTCTCTAATCTTCTTAAGCTGTTTATTAATCCAAGCCGTAGAATCTTTTTTAGAGGAAGCCAAAAGCTCTGTAATTAATGAAGAAATAGCAGGATTCTGAATGTGCTTTGTATAATAGTAAAACGGAATAGCGTGTGCATTTTCGGGTACTTTAAACGGAATTTCTTTTGAAATCGCAATTAAATACGCCATGTTTTGTGCTTTTGAACCAATATAATTCACTCCTTTTTTTGGAATTTCAGCCAAGTTCACTAATTCAGTAACGCTATTATCAATAATGAGTTTTTTCTTTTTTCCAGAGGCTTTTACTGGAATCTTTTTGGTTGTTTCTTTGAGGAAAAAAGTATCGACTTCGATTTTTAGTTCTACTTTTTTAGATAGCAGTTTTTTGATATTGTTGTCTTTTTCAATATCGGTGTAAGCCATAATCGGAATCTTTCTATTTTTTCCTAGAAGAACCAAATGGCTTAAAGGCGTCTGGAGTTCATTTACAATAATTCCTCGCACATTTGGAAGAACATCAGGTGTTCCGTCCAAAATAATGATTTCATCAGAATTAGGTTTTGTGGTTTCTAATTCCTTGATTTTGTATTGCTTCAAAATTCCAATATTGGTTCCTCGAACAACTTCTTGATATTTGATTTCGCCAAAAATATAATCTGATTTTACGCAAGGGATTTTGAATTTCTGTTCTTGATACCATTGCATCATATCTGGATTGTTCAGATAAAATTTCAGTTTTTCTCCAATAAAGGTGGAATTTTTAACCATACCAAAAAAACGTTCAATTAGTGGAACTGGCATATGATCAGATGCAGCAAGTTCGAAAATCCATTTATCTGTTCCTTTTATGTGGTTTAAATTTCCGAGAAGAAAATCTCTGTTTTTTTCTGTATCGCTGTAATTTTCATTGTTGAATACTTCAAGATCTTGGCTGTAGCCTAAATAGTTAACCACAAAATCATAATGAAGTAAAATAACACTACTGTTGAAATAATACATTTTCTGTTTTCGCATATCATAAATCACTTTTACCGATTCGATATTCGAAAATTTATCAGACAAAGGTTTTCCTCTAAATGCCTTGTAAGCTTCATAATTTGACAGGGACGCGCTAAATCGCTGTGCACTTAAAGAAGTTAAGGCAAGAAAGAAAAACAGGCTGTAAATGTATTTTTTCATGTTTTAAAAATGTATGACTAAATGTAATTAAAAAAGTAATAAGTTTTATCTACCGCAGGATTGCTTAAACTAATGAAAACCATGGTGAAATTTTCTATTATTTGGTGTACCTTTGCAACCTTAAAAAATTAAACATTTCAAAATGAAACGAGTAGTTGTTGGACTTTCAGGTGGAGTAGATTCTAGTGTTGCAGCATATTTATTGCAGCAGCAGGGATACGAAGTTATTGGCCTTTTCATGAAGAACTGGCACGATGATTCGGTTACTATTTCGAACGAATGTCCTTGGCTGGAAGACAGTAACGATGCTTTGCTTGTTGCTGAAAAACTGGGTATACCGTTTCAAACTGTTGATTTAAGTGAAGAATACAAAGAAAAAATCGTTGACTACATGTTTAACGAATACGAAAAAGGAAGAACTCCAAATCCTGATGTGCTTTGTAACCGCGAAATCAAATTTGATGTGTTTATGAAAATCGCTTTAAGCCTTGGTGCAGATTATGTGGCAACAGGACATTATTGCCAAAAAAGCGAAATTGAAGTAGACGGAAAACCAGTTTACCAATTAATTGCTGGAAATGATGTGAACAAAGATCAATCGTACTTTTTATGCCAGTTGTCTCAAGAGCAATTGTCAAAAGCTTTGTTTCCTATTGGAGCTTTAACAAAACCAGAAGTACGTGAAATTGCTGCCGAAATGGAATTGGTTACAGCTGAAAAGAAAGATTCTCAAGGTTTATGTTTTATTGGAAAAGTTCGTCTTCCAGAATTTTTACAGCAAAAACTACAGCCTAAAGATGGTAAAATTGTTCAGATTGATAAAAATGATCCGATTTATACTGTTGAGAAATCGGCTGAACTTTCTTTGGAAGAAAGACTAAAATTAGAATCTCAAAAATTAGAATATCTTCCAACAATGGGAAAAGTAGTTGGAAAACACCAAGGCGCACATTATTTTACAGTTGGACAAAGAAAAGGTCTGAATGTAGGAGGTACAATAGATCCTTTATTTGTAATTGCTACTGATGTAGAGACTAATACCATTTATACAGGTATGTCAAGCCAGCATCCAGGTTTGTTTAAAAAAGCACTTTTTGTTGGAGAATCTGAAGTACACTGGATTAGAGAAGACATGACTCTTAAACCTGGTGAGAAAATGGAAGTGATGGCTAGAATTCGTTACCGTCAGCCTTTGCAAAAAGCTGTTTTATATCAATTTGAAGACGGAATGTATGTAGAGTTTGAAGAGCCGCAGTCTGCTATTACAGAAGGACAATTTGTTGCTTGGTATTTGGAAAATGAATTAGTTGGTTCGGGAGTAATTTCTTAGCTTTATACTTTATTTGGGAGTAAATCCCTTAAAGGTATAAATTGATGAGATGTAGCTTTACTTTTCTTTTATTACTTCTTTCGTTTACAGTATTTTCACAAGAAGATGCGTGGGTTTATTTTAATGGTAAACCTAATGCACAAGCTTTTTATGACAATCCATTAAGCGAGCTTTCGCAAAGAGCCTTGGATCGAAGAACGAGCCAGAATATTGCTTTAGCTATTACAGATGCTCCTCTAGAAATCTCTTATGTAAATCAAATTGCTTCAAGCGCAGGAATTACTATAAAAGCGCAATCAAAATGGTTGAATGCACTTCATATTCAAGGAACTCAATCGAATATTAATGCCTTAAAATCACTGTCTTTTGTTTCTAGAATTGAGTTTGCAGATAGAACTTTAAATACTACAGGGAAAAGAGTTTCTGAAGCTTCTATAAACCAAGTTCACGAACAGTTAAAGACTACAATTTATTATTCTTATGGAAATTCTGCGAATCAAATTCAGATGCTAAACGGACAAGTTCTCCATCAGCAGAATTATACAGGAGAAGGAAAAATTATAGCAGTTATGGACGGCGGTTTTCCTGGCGTTAATACTGCGCAGCCATTTGAAAATCTTAGAAATAATAATAAGATTCTAGGTGGTTATGATTATACGACCAGAAACAGCAATTTCTATACGGGCGATTCTCATGGAACTTCGGTGCTTTCAACTATGGGCGGTTATAAAGCAAATTCTTTAGTAGGAACTGCTCCAAATGCATCTTATTATCTTTTTATTACAGAAATTCAAGCTCAAGAGATTCCGTTGGAAGAATCGCTTTGGGTTGAAGCTGCGGAAAAGGCTGATGCTTTAGGAGTCGATATAATTACTACTTCATTAGGCTATTTTTTGGATAGAGACGAAATTAGGTACAATCACACCTACAGCGAGATGAATGGAATTACGACTTTTATTTCTCGCGGTGTTGAAATTGCTTTTAGTAAAGGAATTTTGGTTTTGGCATCTGCTGGAAATGAAGGAACTCAAGTAGAAAAACATATTGGTGCTCCTGCAGATGCGGTTTCTGTGTTGACAGTTGGTTCTGTTAATGCTTCTAAAGTAAGAGCTAGTTCTAGTTCTATCGGACCAAGTTACGATGGAAGAATAAAACCAGATGTTATGGCGCAAGGAGCATCGGCGGTAGTTTCCGATGCAAATGGAAATATTGTGACAGCAAGCGGAACGTCATTTTCTTGTCCAATAATGGCGGGAATGGCAGCTTCTTTATGGCAGGCATTTCCAACTAAAACCAATAATGAAATTAGACAAATGATTTTGCAATCTGCCGATAGATATGCGAATCCTGATAACAATTACGGATACGGAATTCCAAATTTTGGTGCTGCATTGAGTGTTGATGATTTTATTGCCGAAACTGCTTTTTCGGTTTATCCAAACCCAACTCAAACATCGATTACTTTTTCTTTTTTAAACGAAGACAATACAGCATCAGTAACTATTTATTCTGTTTTAGGACAGAAGTTAATTGAAGAAAAAATTAGTAATTTAAATCCCGTTCTGTCTTTACAATCTTTACAAAGCGGACTTTATTTTTATAGTTTTGACGCCAATAAACTGCATAAGACAGGAAAGATAATCAAGCAATAATTTTCTTAATGAATAAAATCACCCAACTTTTCAATATAAAATATCCAATCATTCAAGGCGGAATGATCTGGAACAGTGGTTATAAATTGGCTTCGGCAGTAAGTAATGCTGGAGGTTTAGGGCTTATTGGTGCAGGTTCGATGTATCCAGAAGTTTTAAGAGAACACATCCAAAAATGTAAAAAAGCAACTGGCAAACCTTTTGGTGTCAATATTCCGATGTTATATCCAAATATCGAAGAAATTATGAATATTGTGGTTGAAGAAGGCGTTAAAATCGTTTTTACGTCGGCTGGAAATCCTAAAACCTGGACTTCTTTTTTGAAAGAAAAAGGAATTACAGTTGTACATGTAGTAAGCAGCAGTATTTTTGCTTTGAAAGCGCAAGATGCTGGTGTAGATGCGGTCGTAGCCGAAGGTTTTGAAGCGGGAGGTCATAACGGACGCGAAGAAACCACTACTTTGACTTTGATTCCAATGGTGAAAGAAAAAATAAAAATTCCTTTAATTGCAGCGGGAGGAATTGCTACAGGAAGAGGAATGCTTGCTGCAATGGTTCTTGGAGCAGATGGTGTTCAGGTTGGAAGTCGTTTTGCGGCATCTATAGAATCTTCTTCACACAATAATTTTAAAGAAACTATAGTTAGTACTATAGAAGGCGGTACGCAGTTGACTTTGAGAGAATTAGCGCCTGTTCGATTAATAAAAAATAAATTTTATCAGGATGTTCAGGATTTGTATCAAAAATGTCCATCCAAAGAAGAATTGGTTCAGCTTTTAGGAAGAGCTAGAGCAAAAAAAGGAATGTTTGAAGGAGATTTGGATGAGGGAGAATTGGAAATTGGACAAGTAGCAGGTCTAATTCATGAAATCTTACCAGTTGAGCAAATTGTTCAACAAATGATAGCCGAATTTGAAGTCGCATCCAAAGAAAAGAGTACTTTTGAGTTTTAATTACCTGCAAGAAATATTTTATGAATTTCCTACGCCCCTACATATTGTTACTATTTTTAGCTTTTGGATTGCAACAGGTTCAGAGTCAGTCTTATCATTTTAAAACCTCAGGATTTAGTGTTCTGGAAAAAAATGAAAGAGGCAAGTGGGGTGAGTGGTCCAATCTAGATCTGGTAAATCTTTCGGTGGTTTTAGATACCAATAAACATAGGATTGTTGTGTATTCTCAAGAAATCCAGCTTTACAGTATTTTAGATTATATAGAAAGAGAAGAAAACGATACCGACATTGTATATTCCTTTATGTGTAAAGATAATGACGGAAAAGAATGTAAACTGTCAATTATTACTCGAAAAAAACAAGACTATAGAAAACAGCTTTATATCAATTATGACGATCATATTATTGTGTATAATATTATTACAGTATAATAAGGTTCTAAGATACTAAGGTTCTGAGGTGCTAAGTTTTTTATATAGCAAACCCGACAGGTTTTTAAACTGTCGGGTTTGTTGTTTTATTTAAGCTCAAAAGGCTTAGAACCTTAGTATCTCAGAACCTCAGAACCTACAAAGAATCCACATCCTTAATAAACTCATCATATTCTAAATAGAACATTTCTAGAGCGTGCATATTTTCGTTGAAAAAATCAAAAATAGTATCCCAAGTATTTTTATTGCTGAAACCAACGCCTAGTTTTTCAACCCAAATTCTGCTGATGGTTTTACCACTTTCTAGAGTATGATTTTTCTCAAAGACTAAATCTTTAATAAATTCTTCTTCTAAAATATTTTTTAAAGCTTCCAGTTTTTCGAAATACGCAATGCGTTTTTCATCGCTTCGCTGTTCAATGTCAATTAAAACTTGAGCCTTTTTGTTGTCAACATAAAACTTAAAAGAAAAGTCTTTGATCTTTGTATCATAAAGCACCCATTTACGAGGATATTTTTCGGCAAAAGCTACCCAAAATTCTCTTTTTATTCTTTGTGATTCTTCTTTGCTGTACATTTTTTTAGGCTTTAATAATAGAAAACTTGTGGTACTGCGTTTTCTGGAGTATATTTATGTTTTATTTGAAAGTACAAAAATAAGCTTTGATTATGAATTTTCAAGACTTTTTGAAATATGTTCCCAATATAATTCCTGTAGAGCTGCCAGCAGTAACCTCACATTTAAAAATGGCACCCAAAGAACGTATAGAAGGATTAAAAAATCTTGATATCGAAGCGCTAAATGCCAGAATGGCTGGAGTAATGATGCTGTTTTATCCAAAACAAGAAAAAACACATCTCGTTTTGATTGTGAGAAACGCTTATGATGGTGTTCATTCGGCACAGATTGCATTTCCGGGAGGAAAGTATGAAAAGGAAGATTTAGATTTTGAAACCACAGCACTTAGAGAAACACATGAGGAAGTAGGAATTACTAGTGACAAAATAAATATAGTTAAGCGTTTTTCTCCAATGTATATTCCGCCAAGTAATTTTTTGGTACATCCGTTTTTAGGAATTGCAACAGAGGAACTTTCTTTTTACCCTGATATAAGAGAGGTAGCCGGAATTATAGAATTGCCTTTGTCTGTTTTTTTAAATGATGATATTGTTATCGAAGCCAGATTATCAACTTCTTATGGAGCAAATATTTTAGTTCCAGCCTTTAATATTCAGAACCATATTGTTTGGGGAGCCACAGCGATGATTTTGAGTGAATTGAGAGATGTTTTGCAAGCAGTTATTGCAAAATAAATTTGATAAAGTTTATTTAATGATTTGATATTCATTTGGATAACTCTTAATTGGAGAAATTGTTTTATACTGTTGCTAAAAGAATAATTTTTGTATGTTTGCGACCTAACAAAAAAATAAGATAAATTAGTTATGGGATTGTTTAAACGAAATCCTTTTGGGCATATATTATTCATCAAGAAATGGTTAATCCGTATTTTGGGGGCCATGACTCATAGAAGATATAGAGGTTTTAATGAATTGCAGATTGAAGGATCTGAGATTATTAAAACGCTTCCAGATAATAATGTTTTGTTTATATCCAATCACCAGACTTATTTTGCAGATGTGGTAGCGATGTTTCATGTCTTTAATGCCAGTTTATCTGGACGTCAGGATACAATTAAAAATATTGGTTATCTGTGGCAACCTAAAATGAATATTTATTATGTTGCGGCAAAAGAGACTATGCAAGCTGGTTTGCTGCCGAGAATTTTGGCTTATGTCGGTGCAATTACCGTTGAACGAACATGGCGCGCTAAAGGTGTTGATGTTACCGAAAAACGTGAGGTAAACCCAAACGATACTGAAAATATTAGAATTGCCCTTGAAGACGGTTGGGTAATTACTTTTCCTCAAGGAACTACAAAATCATTTAAGCCTGTTCGTAAAGGAACTGCACATATTATCAAACAGCACAAACCAATCGTTATTCCAATTGTAATTGACGGCTTCCGTAGATCATTCGATAAAAAAGGACTTCGAATGAAGAAAAAAGGAATACTACAATCTTTCATTATCAAAGAACCTCTAGATATTGATTATGAAAATGATACAATCGAACAAATTGTAGAAAAAGTAGAATACGCAATTGAACAACATCCATCATTTTTAAAAGTTATTCCTGCTGAAGAAATCAAAGCACAAGAAGAACTTAATGAAATGAGAAGATGGAGTTACAAGGATTCTGAAAATGAATATTAGATTTAAAAATCAATTTTTTTCAATTCTTTATAATTAGCATATAATCTGCGTAAAAGTGTTCCGTAAATCACTCTGTAGAAACACCAAAATAATCCGAAGAAACCTAAAATTACTAAGATTAGGATGCCTATTGTTACAAACATAGCTTTTCCGTTCATGGCTAATTTTTCTCTAAGAAACTCCATGTCTGGATTGTACACAAAAGCAATAAAAAAGCTCAGAATTGCTGTGATTACAATCATTCCCAAGTTGTACCAAACATAATATTGCACCGTTTTACGGGTTTTTAGGATAGCGCTCATCAAAGATTTTGTGGCTATTGTAGTCGAAATTGTTTTGTAATTTTTATAGAAGATGTAAACAAAAATTAAAACAACCACATAATTGAAATAGGTTAGAAACTCTAAAGCAGTTACAATTTCAGGATGGTTCATTTTGTGCAATACATCGTCTGTATTGATGAAAATATTTGAAAATGTCCAAAACGAAATTTCCAAAATGCTGATAATCAAAATCCATTTTACAATGGAAGATGACTTTCTGTGAATCATCTTGTAGATTTCGTTTTCAGAAATTTGTTGAAAAGAACCTGAGTTCTTTTGCCAATCTTTTTTTAATAAATCCAGTTCTTTCATAATAATTTTTAAGGATTTAGTATTTTTTTAAGTTTCCCCTTAATTCTGTTCATTTTCACGCGCGCATTCACTTCGCTGATTCCTAGGGTTTCAGCTATTTCTTGATAATCTTTGTCTTCTAAATACATAAAAACTAATGCCTTTTCGATGTCATTTAATTGATAAACTGCTTTGTACATCAGTTTAATCTGTTCTTCTTCTTCATAATTATAGTCAACATCTTTTACAAAATGCTGATGGTTTTCATAATCTACGGTCGATATAGTTCTTTTGGTTTTGCGGTATAAGGTAATCGCTGTGTTTAAGGCAACACGATATGTCCAAGTCGAAAATTTACTGTCGCCTCTAAATTTTGGATAAGCTTTCCAAAGCTGTATGGTAATCTCTTGAAACAGGTCTTTATGAGCGTCTTCTCCAGCAGTATATAATCTACAAATCTTGTGGATTATATTCTGATTTGCCTGCAGCTGCGCAACAAATGACTGTTCTAGATTTTCGCTCATAATGTATTAGTAGTTATGAAATCATTTTTGTTACAGTTGAGTTTATTTTTTTTGCCACAGATTGAACAGATTTTAATGATTTCTATTTTTAGACTAAATGATTAAAAGAGATTAGAAATCATTTTTAATCATTTAATCTGTGGTAAAAGAAATTATAGTTCTCTTGTTTTATAATAATTAATAGTCAAATCGATGAATTTACTATAGCTTTTCATTCCATCTTTTTGGTTATTTGTTTTTAAAAAACTATCCCAAAGAAAATGAAAACCTTCGTCTATAAATGTGTCATATTTTTTCCAGAAATCTTGGTCTTCTTGATAGTTTTTTAAAATTCCAGTATTTACTTGTTTCTTTAGTATTTCAAAAATTTTCTCGTTTTTAAACTGCCAGATTCCGAGACAATAACGTAATGCAAAACTATATCCTGCATATTGATAATATAAATTGTCATTTTTGACAGAAGCCAAAAGACCAATAAAATTGCATTCGCTTTCACTTGCAAAACCAATCTGATGCGCCATTTCATGAGATGTAGTTAGCGGAAAAGTGTACATTGGCAATAAGTCGTTAATTTGCGCTTCGTTTGTAAATGGATTTAAATAGCCGCCAAATCCCATATAAGTTAAAGGAAGGCTGAACAATGATTTTTTTACGCTTAATGTTTTGTATTCAAAATAAGGATGTTCTTTTGCTAAATTATCATAACCGTTTAAAATCATGTTAAATGACTCTTTCTGTGAATATGGAAAGACAATTTTAGAGCTATTATTTTTTGTGATTTGAAACTGAACTTCATTCGTCTTTGCAATTAATCTTTTGGTGAAAGCCAAAAGATCAGCATCGGTATATTCTCTTTTGATTTCCATTTTCTCAAAAAGAGGTTTGCGATAATAATTGAAAGCCCAAAGCAGATGGAAGAAAAAGTAAAAAACAGAAATTTTGCCTATTATTTTTAAAAGATGATCTTTCCAATTAGCCTTCCATGTTCCTCTTATTTTCCAAAACCAGCTAATTATAGAAATCATCAAAATAGCATAAATTATGTCGCCGACAGAAAACGGAATATTGCCTAAAACTGTTCTAGAAAAATGTGAAATCCTGGCGAATAAATTTTTACTGTAAAAACCTTCAACAAAATCTGGGAAGTATGGAAGGATTTTATAAAAGATGATTTGAACTATTAGAAATAAAGGTAAAACGTATTTTGATTTCACAAGGTAAATTTTAGATACGTAAATATAAACACAATTATTTGTAACTAAAAAAGAATAGTATTTGTGAAATTTGATTTTAAAGTGGATAATTAGTGCTAATTCGTGAAATTTGTGGCGAAAAAAAATATAAACTTTGTAACTTTGAAGCTCTTAATTGTTAAACATCAAACAAAATATAATGAGTCAAGAAATTAGAAATCTGGAACCAAAAGCACTTTGGAACAAATTTGCAGATTTAAATGCTGTTCCTCGTCCATCGAAGAAAGAAGAGCGTGTAATTGAGTTTATGAAAAACTTTGGAAACAGCTTAGGTTTAGAAACTTTCGAAGATGAAATTAGAAACGTAATCATCAGAAAACCGGCAACTCCAGGAATGGAAAACCGTAAACCAATCGTAATGCAGGGGCATTTAGATATGGTGCACCAAAAAAATGCAGATACCGTTTTTGATTTTGATACACAAGGAATCGATATGTATGTAGATGGTGACTGGGTTCGCGCGCGCGGTACAACACTTGGAGCTGATAATGGGTTAGGAGTGGCGACTATTATGGCAATTCTAGAAAGCAAAGATATTCCGCATCCTGCAATCGAAGCTTTATTTACAATTGATGAAGAAACAGGAATGACTGGAGCTTTAAATCTAAAAGGCGGAATTTTGCAGGGTCAGATTTTATTAAATTTGGATACAGAAGAGGATGATGAAATTGATATTGGATGTGCGGGTGGAATTGATGTAACGGCTACAAGAACATATCATGAAGAAGAAGTTCCAGAAGGTTCTGTTGGTTATACTATTACAGTAAAAGGCTTAAACGGAGGGCATTCAGGAATGGATATTCATAAAGGTTTAGGAAATGCCAATAAAATCATGAATCGTTTATTGTTTGATGCATTTGAAAACTTTGGTTTGCAGATTGTAGAAATCAATGGTGGAAGTCTTAGAAATGCAATTCCGAGAGAAAGTGTTGCTAAGGTAATTATTTCTCAAATGTTTGATGAGGCTTATGTTTATGATATGCAGGAAATCATTTCTGATATCAAAGCAGAATATAAAACAACTGAACCAAACTTATCAATTGAAATCGTAAAAGGCGATTTACCTGAAAAAGTAATGGAACTTGGTGTTCAAGAAGGAATCATCAGAGCGATTTACGCAGCGCAGAATGGAGTCTATAAAATGAGTGCTGATATGGCCGATTTGGTTGAAACTTCAAATAATATTGCTCGTGTAGTAATTAAAGACGGTGAAATTTTAGTTGGATGTTTAACGCGTTCTTCTGTAGAATCTTCAAAATTTGATTTGGCTAATTCTTTGCGTTCTGCTTTTGAATTGGTTGGATGCGAAGTAGAACTTTCTGGTTCTTATCCAGGTTGGACACCAAACGTAAACTCTGAAATTTTAGAAGTTCTAAAAGAAATCTACGAAAAACAAAATGGAGAACAGCCAAAAGTTGTGGCTTGTCACGCTGGTTTAGAGTGCGGAATTTTAGGAACAAATTACCCAGATATGGATATGATTTCTTTTGGTCCAACAATTCACGGAGCGCATTCTCCAGACGAAAGAGCAAGTATTTCTTCTGCTCAAAAATACTGGAAATTTGTATTGGAAATTCTTTCTAATATACCAGTTAAATAGTATTAGTTTTCAGTCACAGTCTCAGTACTCGGTTTTATAAAACTGTATACTGAGATTGTATACTGAGACTAGACTAAACTAGAAAGTCCCCGTCTATTATTAGCAATTCGACACCTTTAGTTGTAACGGAGCGATGAGAACTCATATCGTCAGAAACGATATAGGTCATCCCCTTTGTTAATATCATTTTTTCACCGTTATCTAATTCATTGATGAAATTCCCTTTCAAACAATGCACGATGTGTCCTTTTTGGCACCAGTGATCAGCAAGATAATTTTTACTGTAAACAACTTTTCGAACACGTAAACCTCCTAATTGTATGGTCTGCCAATAAGCAGTTCCGGTTTCTCCTGTGTGTTCTGTTTTTTCGATTTCACTCCAATCAATCGTCTGAAAAGGTATTGTAGACATTTTTTTTTGTAGTTTTGTTAGTTAGTAGTTATATTTAAAACAAAAAAAAATCCTCAGTTTTAAAAATGAGGATTGATTTTTTATGTTGTGAGTTTAATTTCGTTTCAAAACTTTATACTGTTCGTAACAAGCGCTGATTGCATCCATAATCTGAAGATCGTTTGCAGATTGAATGAAAGAATCAGAATAATTGCAACGGTGCATAATTTCAGGGATTTCATCCTTGCTGATGCCTAATAATACTGCAACCGTTTCACGATCGTATTTAGATTCTAAAAGCGTTCGTACGGTATCGTCTTTTTTCATTTCCTTTAGCTTCTTGAGTTCTTTTCCGTTCTTACCAAAGAAATTATAAAGCATGTCGGCAGGGTTAAAGATCGAACCGAGGACTTTTCCAAAAGCATTTGGAGCATATTCTCCAGCTTCGTAACCTTGTGTTAAACCTGAAATGCTATAACGGTAGTTTTCTTTTGTTGGAATTAATTTAGAGTCAATTTCAAGATATCCAGTCAAAGAGAAAGGTGCAATAACAACTTCTTCCAAAGCAATTGCTTTTTCAGTAAGCTGAATTCTAGTTACTTTATTTTTTATCCAGTCATTTGTGACCCTGATTCTTAGCGATTGAAATCCTAGAATAGAAAAATGAAGCGTGTCATTGACTTGCACATCAATTTCAAAATACCCTTTTTCGTCAGATTTTGCACCACGTACTTTATTGGTGTTAATGATATTTACGCCAGCAAGCGGTTGTTTGCTGTCGTCGTTAATAACATAACCTGAAACTCTTTGAGGAACTGTTGGCTGCTCTGTGTCTTGTGCAAAACCAATGTGAGCGAGAAGTGTAAAAAAGAAAACTGCGAAATATTTCATATCCTGATTTAAAGCTCTAAAAGTAGTAAATCGGGATTAAATATCTCATAGTCTTGGAATTTAATTATAAGAAAATTAACAAAGACATTGATAAGATTATTAGATATAAGAAAAAATCCCAAATTCCATATAAAAGTAGGAATTTGGGATTTATATTTTAAGATCTTAAATGATTAATCTCTTCTAGATCTTCTTGGTCTTGAGCTATCGCCGAAGTTTTCTGAACGTCTTGGAGCTCTATCTGAACCTCCTTCGCTTCTTGGAGCAGAGCTTCTGAAACCACCTTCTCTTCTAGGAGCTGAGTTTCTATCACCTCTAAAACCTCCGTCACGAGATCCGCCTTCGCGTGATCCACCGTCTCTTGAAGAATTTCTATCGCTTCTGAATCCGCCGTCACGTCTAGGAGCAAAGTTTCCTTCTCTTCTTGGTCCACCAGAATTACGTCCGCCACCACGGTTGTTGTGATCACGTCTTCCGCCACCATCATTTTTAGAAATCTCAACATTGATACGACGACCCTCTAATTGTACGTTGTTTAAAACGTCCATTACTTTGTCTGTATGCTGTGGATCTGTGTTGAAGAAAGAGAATCCTTCTTTAACATCTACTTTAAAGATATCATCACGACCTAAATCTAATGTTTCTTTTAAGTAATCTTTTAATGACATCCAATCGAAGTTGTCTCTAGAACCGATGTTTACAAAATAACGAACAGCTCCGTTGTTGCTGAATTCTCTTGGTTCAGAATCACCTCTTTCGCGTCTTTCTCCACCTACAGAAATATCTCTATTTTTCTTGTAATAAGTGATGAAACGGTTAAATTCTACTGAAACCATTTTCTTAATCAATTCTTCTTTAGATAAATCTTCAAGAACATTGTTGATTGCTGGTAAATAGTTGTCAATTTCGTGATCAACCTCAGTATCTTTAATTTTGTTTGCTAAGTGTAATAACTGAATTTCGCAGATTTCGATTCCAGATGGAATAGTTTTTTCTTCGAATTTTTGTTTAATGATTCTCTCGATAGAAGAAATTTTACGTAACTCGCTTTTTGTAACAATTACAATAGAAGTTCCTAATTTTCCAGCTCTACCAGTACGGCCAGAACGGTGGTTGTAAGTTTCGATTTCGTCAGGCAATTGGTAGTTCACAACGTGAGTTACGTTGTCAACGTCAATACCACGTGCAGCAACGTCAGTAGCAACAAGCATCTGAATTTGTCTTCCACGGAACGATTTCATTACACCATCACGTTGCGCTTGAGATAAATCTCCGTGTAACGCAGCGGCACTATATCCATCTTCAATTAATTTCTCTGCAATAGCTTGCGTGTCTCTTTTTGTACGACAGAAAACTACAGAAAAAATATCTGGATTAGCATCAGCTAAACGTTTTAAAGCTTCGTAACGATCACGAGCATTAACTAAATAAAATTCGTGAGAAACTGTAGATGAACCTGAATTTTTAGTTCCTACAGTAATTTCTAGAGGATCGCTCATAAATTGTTTTGCAATTCTAGCAACCTCTTGTGGCATAGTTGCAGAGAACAACCATGTGCTTTTTTCATCTGGAGTATCTGATAAAATAGATACGATATCATCATAGAATCCCATGTTTAACATTTCGTCAGCCTCATCCAAAATACAGTAATCTATATTTTTAATGTTTACTAGACCTCTGTTAATCATGTCTTGCATTCTTCCTGGAGTTGCCACAATAATTTGTGCCCCTCTCTTTATTTCTCTTGCTTGCTCTGTTATACTAGCTCCTCCGTAAACTGCTACCACATTAATACCTTTTTCGTATTTTGAGTAGTTTTTAAGTTCGTTAGTAATCTGTAAACATAACTCGCGTGTTGGCGATAAAACTAATGCTTGTGTATTTCTGTTGTCGGCATCAATTTTTTGAATTAGCGGAAAACCGAAAGCTGCCGTTTTCCCTGTCCCTGTTTGAGCCAACGCAACCATATCCGTGTCTTTTTCCAATAATAGGGGAATCGCCTTTTCCTGTACCTCTGACGGATTTTCAAATCCTAGATCTAAAATCGCCTTCAGTAACGATTCATTCAATCCTAATTGTTCAAATTTATTCATATGTGTTTTAAAATAGGGTGCAAAATTACTGCTAATTATTCAGATAAACTAATGCAATTTTAAGAATTATGTATTTGTTAAGAATTGATTATCAAAAAGTTACATTTTTGTTGAAATAAATTTTCGTGTTAAATGAAGAAATATGCCAAAAAACACGTCTCAAAATCTAAAATTTAGCTAATAAAATGTTGTATTTTAAACAATTATTTTGTGGTGCTCAGAAAATCAATGAGTTGCTTAACTGCTTTTCCGCGGTGACCTATAATGTTTTTAGTTTCCAAAGGCAGTTCTGCAAAGGTCTCGTTAAAATTTTCTGGTTTAAAAATAGGATCATAACCAAAACCATTTGTTCCTGTTTTGGTTAGCGTAATTTCTCCTTTTGCAATTCCGGTAAACAAATATTGCTTTCCATTCAAGTTTAAAGTGATAACGGTCTTGAACTGGGCGCTGCGATTTTCTTCATTTTTTAATGCGTCTAAAAGCTTGTTCATGTTGTCGTCTGCATTTTTTTGTTCGCCTGCATATCGCGCAGAATAAACTCCAGGTTCTCCATTTAACGCATTTACTTCTAGGCCTGTATCATCTGCAAAACAATCGTAACCATATCTTTGAGTTACATAATCTGCTTTTAGAATAGCATTTCCTTCTATAGTGTCAGCTGTTTCTGGAATATCTTCTAAACAATTAATATCTTCTAAACTCAATATTTTGATGCTTTCAGGAAGCATACTTTGAATTTCGGCGATTTTATTTTTGTTATTTGAAGCGAAAACGAGTTTCATAAGTATAATGTGTTTAAATGATTTTCAACACAAATTTAGAATTCTTATATTTGATATGTTGGCTAAAATTCAAATAAATGCAATTATCAGTACTTTATAAAAAAATCTTGCCTTTTGTAAAGCCGTATCGAAAAATGGTAATTGCAACTTTACTGTTAACTTTCTTGGGTTCATTTGCGGCGCAGGTAAATGCTGTAATTTTAAAATATACTGTAGATACCATAAACAATTTGATGGTTGCCCACGAACCTTTATCCAAGGGATTTCATTTACTCGGAATTATTAGTATCGTCTTGTTAACTAAAGAATTGGTTAATTCTGTGGTTCAATTTGGGCAGAAATTCTACGGAGAAAAACTCCGAATTTTCATTACGCGTGATATTTCGCAAACTATAGTAGAAAAAATTCTAAGTTACCGAATGGAGTTTTATACTTCTGATGAAAATGAAAGCGGAAAATTGCAAACCAGAATTGACGCTGGAATTAGTAGTTTGACCAGATTGGTTCAAAATTTCTTTATTGATATTCTGCCTTTGTTTGCCAACGCTTTTGTGGCTTTGGTTATTATGTTTTATGCCAATGTTTATGTGGGTTTGGTAAGTTTATGTATTATTCCAATTTATTTTTATATCAGTCAATTGCAAGCGACAAAATTGAGTGGATTCAGACGCCGAATGCGCAATTATCGTGAAACTAAGAACAACGGAATTATCAGTTTAATTGAATCCATAACGGTAATTAAATCCTTTGTACGTGAATCTACAGAAGCCGATCGTCATGAAAAGATTCAGTTTGAAATGACCGAAAATCAGCTGCAGACAAGAAAGACTAGCTTTATTTTTGAAAGCATTAAAAGCTTTGTCGAACAGATTGGAGTGGTAATTATCATTATTCTGACTGCTTATTTTGTTTTGAATAATCAAATGACAATTGGAGCGATTATGTTTCATATTATGCTCTTCAATAATGTTTCGTCGCCAATTAGACAATTACACCGAATTTATGACGAGGTAAATGACGCTTTGATTTATTCTGAAGGATTCTTTGATATTTTAGAAGCAGAAAAAGAAGTGGAAACGAGCGGTGATTTTATCCCGGAAAAAGTTGTTGGATTGATCGAAGTAAAAAATGTAGATTTTGTATATCCAAACGGAACTCAGGCGCTTTACGATATTAATTTCACTGTAAAACCAAATGAAACAACAGCTTTGGTTGGATTAAGCGGAGCTGGAAAAAGTACGATTATTAATCTATTGGATAAATTCTACTTGCCTTCGTCTGGTCAGATATTTTTGGATGGAGTTGATTTAGTGGAATACAATACAGATTTTTTGCGTAAAAATATTGGTTTGGTACTTCAGAAAAACCACATTTTTAAAGGCACAATTGCAGAGAATATTTTGTACGGAAAACCTGAAGCTTCCAAAGAAGAAGTTATAGAAGCGGCAAAACAAGCCTATATTCACGAACAGGTAATTCAGCTGCCAAAAGGATATGATTCTGATGCACATTTGCTTTCAGGCGGCCAGCAGCAACGTATTGCAATTGCTAGATTGTTTTTAAAAAATCCGCCAATCATTTTCCTCGATGAACCCACAGCAAGTTTAGATGCTATTGCAACAGAGCAAATTAAAAAATCTTTGGACGCCATCAAAAAAGATAGAACCGTGATTATTGTATCGCACAGTATTTCGCAGATTATTGATGCTTCTAATATTATCGTTTTAGAAAAGGGAAGATGTGTAGAAAAAGGAACGCATGATGAATTATATGATAATAAAGGAACGTATCATCAGATATTTATGGCAATGGCAAACAGTTTAAATATCGAAAAAATTACGCAGACTTTTGATTGAGATAATGCAAGGTAAATTTCTCAGTTATAAAAACCACAAGAATTCCAAAAGTATAAGCCAGAATATCTTCCCAAAGAAATCCCTGTCCTAAAACGTATCTTCCAAAAAGTGTTTTTCTGAGTTCTATCATCCATTCACCTTGATACAATTGTAGAAATTCAATTCCGTAACAAATCAATAAAGAAAGCAATGCAATTCCGAAAGCATTTTTAAACGGAAGAAATATTCGAACCAAAAAATAAATCATCACAGCATATAGAAAATCACCTATCCATAATGGAATAAACGATATTTTTCTTGAAAGGATTCCGAGGAAAATGATGCTTATAAAAGCTAAGAAATAGTAGATTCTGGTTTTTTTCAAGTTGAGATTGGGTTTTGGTTAAAGCAAATGTATGTAATCAGTTGTAATTTTTCTTTGTCAAAGTTTAAAAACAAGAGTGTAAGAAATCTTTAGTTTTACACAGAATAGCCACGATTTTTGTCATTTCGACGAAGGAGAAATCTTCACAAGTAACTCCGCATCGAAAGTCCAATCTTTGTCGAGCTTCTTACGGAGATTTCTCCTTCGTCGAAATGACAAAAATGCGTAAAAAGCAACTTTATCATTTATTTTTTATTAAAATACCTTATAACCTTAGTCTTAAACTTTGACAAAGAGGAAAGAGGTATAGAACATGAATAAAGGTTAATAAAATGGTACATCAATAATCCACTTTTAGGTAACAAAAAGTACAAAAACTTAAAGGGTTCACTTTATTTCATAAATTTATCGATTAAACAAACTATCAACCACATGAATGCAAAAAAAATTGCCTTGCTTGCCGTTTTCTTTATTTTAGGAAATCAGGGTTATTGTCAAAAAGACAAAACGTTTAATATTAAAAAACAGTTAGATTATTGCGCAGAACAAGCTTCTAAAACTTTAAAAGTAATTCCAAGCGACGGTACTTCTCCGAGAACAGTGCCAAACGGAAGTAAAGAATGGAAATTTGTCGGTTATAAAGACTGGACAAGCGGATTTTGGCCTGGAGAATTGTGGTTTTTATATGAAGCTACAAAAGATAAAAAATGGGAGAAAGAAGCTGATAAATTCAGTCGCTTTTTAACGCCTCTATCAGTAAGCAAAGCTGCGGATCACGATTTAGGTTTTCAGATTTTTAATAGTTTTGGAAATGGATATAGATTGACTAAGAATCCAGAGTACAAACAAATTATTTTAAAAACAGCCGATACGTTGGCAACACTTTTTAATCCGAAAGTGGGAACAATCCAATCTTGGCCTCATAATAAAATGGGCGGACACAATACTATTATAGATAATATGATGAATTTGGAGCTTTTGTTTTGGGCTTCAAAAAATGGCGGAAGTAAAAGTTTATACGATATAGCGGTTAAACATGCCGAAACCACATTGGCCAATCATTTTAGGTCAGATAATACTTCGTATCATGTTATAATTTACGATTACGAAACTGGAAAAAAGATAAAAGGAAGAACAGCGCAAGGATACAGTGATGATAGTATGTGGGCGCGTGGTCAGGCTTGGGCGATTTACGGTTTTACAATGACTTACAGAGAAACAAAAGACGTTAAGTTTTTAGATTTTGCCCATAAATTAGCACGTGTTTATTTGGATAAATTAACTACCGAAGATTTGGTTCCGTATTGGGATTTTAATGCGCCAAATATTCCTAACGAACCTCGAGATGCTTCGGCGGCAGCGATTGTTTCGTCTGCACTTTTAGAATTAAGTTCGTATACAAAAGATAAGAATTTAAAAGATGAATATTTGACAAAAGCTAAAAAGATGATCGTTTCGCTTTCAGATAATTATCAGAGTCATGATGTCAATTCGGCATTTTTATTACATTCAACAGGGCATAAACCAGCAAACAGTGAGATAGATTGTTCTATAAATTACGCAGATTATTACTATCTTGATGCATTATTAAGACTTCAAAAACTAAAATAGAAGATTATGCTAAAGAAAATAAGCCAGATTGCCTTTGCAATAATGATGGTATTGATGCTTGCAAGTTGTAAAAATACCAAACAGAAACTTCAAGAGTATGTTGTTACGTACAACAAAAACATTGCTCCAAGTTTTAGAGCCGAAAATGTAACGCTTACTACAGCAAGAGGTTACATTAATGATAATAAAATTGAATTGAGATTTGAAACTGGCTTAGACCAAAATGAAGGCAATAAATTAGCTTCTTCTATATCATTTGTCAAGTTGATAAGATCGATGATTGAAAAAGATCAGATTCCAAGACAATTAATAGAAGAGGGGGTGCAATTTGATGTTTACTTTTTGGCAAATGATAATACTGTTTTAGATAAAGAGGTGATTACAGGGGAATCTCTTAAATATATTTTGAAATAATAAATCACATTTTACAGAAAACGGATCATTTTGATTCTTACATATTAAAAGTCTCTTTAAAGTTTATTTAAAGAGACTTTTTTGTATTTACAGTTAAAAATTAAGTGGAAAGGAAATGTTTTTATTCTTACAAATATTTCCTTTTCACGAATATAATCAGTTTGAATTCAAAGAATTACAGGTGTTTTTTTGTAAAAGTATATTGGTTTTATGTTATAAATTAATTATGTTTGAGTTAAAAAATAACTATTAAACCAAAAATTTATGAAAAAAATTACCCAAATCGCATTTGCGCTAGCTTTTGCATTATTTTTAATTAGCTGTAAAAACACCAAACAGAAAATTCAGGAACATGTAAGTAATTACAATAATTCATCTTCTATAAAAGGAAGCGGTATTACTAGTACAACAGCAAAAGCTTTTCTAGACGACAATAAAATTGAAATCAGAATTGAAACGAATTTAGAGGAAAACGATGCAAATAAATTAGCCTACAAAGAATCTTTTCCAGGCTTATTAAAAGAGATGATTAAAAACGATCAGATTTCATCTTCTCTCATTGCAGAAGGTGTAAAGTTTGATGTGTATTTCTTAGCTTATAATAATGCTATTTTGGCTCAAGAATTGGTAGATCAAGAAGAATTAGCCGCTTTAGAAGGAAATACAAGCGCAGGTAAAGAAACAGCAAAATTGTAATTAAAATAGATTTTTAGAAAAAGCCTCTTCAATTTTGAAGAGGCTTTTCTGTTTATGAGAATTGAGTAACGTTTTTCAAATTGTCTGGGAAATAGAGTTCCGATAAATTGGTAAACTCATCTCCACGCATAAATATGTTGATATCAACATCTGCAAATGAGGTTTTTCCGGCTGCAGCCAAAAGTTCATTTGCCGCATGAAGCGTGTTTTTATGAAAATGATATACTCTTTCAGATTTATCTGTAACAACCAAACCTTTCATCAGCATTTTGTTTTGCGTTGCCACTCCGGTTGGGCATTCATTATTATGACAGCGTAAGGCTTGAATACAGCCTAAAGAAAACATAAATCCTCTTGCACTGTTACACATATCTGCACCTAAAGCAATGGCGTGTAAAATAGAATAGCCAGAAATGATTTTACCGCTTCCAATAATGCGCATTTTATCGCGAATACCTAAACGTACCAAAGTTTTATTTACAAAAATCAAAGCAGGTTCAAAAGGCATTCCTACGCCGTCTGCAAATTCAAGAGGAGCAGCTCCAGTTCCGCCTTCTGCACCATCGACAGTGATAAAATCGGGATAGGTATCTTCGTTGATCATTTCTTGGCAGATTGCTTCAAACTCCTCAGTATTACCAATACATAATTTAAATCCGATTGGTTTTCCGTTAGATAGCTCGCGTAATTGTTTAATAAATTGAATTAATCCATTGGCATCAGAAAAAGCATGATGGCCTGGAGGAGAAAGAATCATAGTATGTGGCACAACGCCTCTAATTTTAGCAATCTGTTCTGTGTTTTTAGCCGCAGGCAATACACCTCCATGACCTGGTTTTGCACCTTGAGAAATTTTAATCTCGATCATTTTTACATTTGGAAGATTTGCTTTTTCAGAAAAATTTTCAGGACTAAAATTTCCTTCTGCATCACGACAGCCAAAATATCCTGTACCAATCTGCCAGGTAATATCACCGCCTCCTGCAAGGTGAAATTCAGTTAGTCCACCCTCTCCTGTGTTTTGATAGAAATTCCCCTTTTTTGCTCCAATATTAATGGCGCGAACTGCATGTTCGCTCAGCGAACCGAAACTCATTGCCGAAACGTTAAACAAAGAAGCAGAATAAGGCTGTTTACAATCTTTTCCCCCAACTAATACACGAGGTAATTCTTCGTTTACTTTTGCTGGAAAAATAGAATGTTTGATTCCTTCGTAGTTTTCAGTATTTAAGTTTAATTGTGTTCCGAAAGGTGTACTAGAATCAATGTTTTTAGCTCTTTGATAAACTAAGGAGCGCTGGTTTCTAGAAAAAGGTTTTCCGTCTGTAGATCTTTCAATAAAATATTGCTGAATCTCAGGTGCAATCATTTCAAATAAATATCTGAAATAACCTAGAACAGGAAAGTTCCTTAAAATAGCATGTTTTTCTTGAGATGCATTATAAACTCCTACAATTAGTAAGATTGGGATAATAAATACGAGCAAATAACCTCGTCCAGTATAGTAATAAATTGCAGCAACAATTAGAAACAATAAGAATCCGTAAATAAAAAATTTTTTTCTCATGATGTATCTTTGTAATATGTGATTTTTTTAGTTTTTTTTCAAACAGAGAGTTAATTAAGTTTTTAACTTTGAGGTTTGTCTATAAAAAAGAAATCAAATCTAATCTTTAAAATATTCAAAACCAGTAGTGTTTATATAGCCCCATTTTCCTTTTAATTTGACTTTCAGCAAATCGTCATAAGAATATTTTAAAAAATCATATTTCGGTTTGATTTCGGTTCCTGTTTCTAAATCAAAATAACCATACTTTCCTTTGTCTTTAATGAAAATATTACGATATCCTAATTTGCTGTAATCTTCATAAATTGGTGGTAAAAGGACATTATTATTAAAATCAACAACAGTAATTTTATTGCCATTTTTTGCTAAAAAGAACCTTGGAATCATAGCCGGCTCATCAAAACGAATATCAATTATAGTATCGTATTGAGGTACGATCAATTTTTCTATTTTATATTTCAGCAATTCATCAATTTCAACGAATCCAGATTTGCCATTTTTATAAATTTTAACCAAATTAGAAAATGCTCCCCAAATTTCATAAGGTTTAGTCGAAAAGGAATCTATCTCCGTTTTATTGTTTTCTATTATTTGTCGTTTGTTCTGTTTTATATAGTCCCATTTTTCGTTTTCTAATTTTTTGAGATCATCTGGAAAATAACCCATCACGTATTCGTGATTTTTTGAATCGTAATCTGTTTTATTTATTTTTTTGACACTAAACTGAGCATCAATAATAAAGTAATCTTTTCCAATTTTTGATAAGTAATAATATTCTTTAGAAGAATTTTTACTGTATTCATAATTTTCAGCAATGCTATCATAAATCATAGGAACTACAATTTTGTTTTTGCTGTTTATAATACCATATTTGGTTTTGTTTTTAGCAATTAACAAGCCCTTGTGTATCAATTCTAATTTTTCATATTGAGCAGGGATAATTACTTTGTCATCATTACTTATTAAGCAATATTTTTTATTAATGATATTGATTGCTACATACTTATTGAAAAAATTGTCTTCATTGAAAAAGTTTACAGAATCATATTTCGCGGGTATAAATAATTTCCCTTTACTATTTGAGTACCCCCATTTGTCTTTAATTCTATAAGGAACTAGATTTTTTAAATCTATTTTTAATTGTATTTTGTTGAATAATTCGGTCCAGTTTTTATTATTATGTAAACTTTCTAAATCCGTATCTTTTTTTAAATGATCGACATTTGTCCAGCCTCCATCTATTGCTTCATTTAAATATTTAAATGCTTTACTTGGAATATTTGCCAAAGCAGCGGTACATGCAGCATTGTAAATATCTACATATTCATCTGTATTTATTTTAAAAGCTTCTTCGTATAATGCTAAAGATTTATTGTAGTCTTTAGACTGATATAAAGAATTGGCTTTTTTTATTGTTTCCGAGTAATTCTGTGCATCTGCTTTATAAAAAGTAAAACAAAAAAGCAGAAGTAAAAGAGGTATTCTCATTTAGTTTCAGTGTATAAATATTAAAAGTTTAATTGAATCTTAAACGTACATAAACGTGCTTGATTCCTTTTTTGTCTGACTCTCTTTCGTCGATTTCCAGAATATCAGTTAATGATTTAAGCATTGGTGTCAATTTAGAGAAACCATAGTTTCGAGGGTCAAATTCGGGTTTTTTCTTCACGATCAGATTTCCGACATCACCCAAAAATGCCCAACCATCGTCATCTTCAATATCTTCGATTGTAGCCTCAATAAGTTCAATAGTTTGTTTATCAATTTTATGAAGTGCTTTTTCGGCAGGTTTTTCAATTGGCTTTTTGGTATCAGTGGCGGTTGTTTTAGGTTTTTTCTTTTGAATAGCTCCATCCAAAACCTCAATATAAATAAATCGGTCGCAGGCCACAATAAACGAGTTTGGCGTTTTCTTTTCTCCAATACCAATTACTTTCATACCCGATTCACGAAGTCTCACAGCAAGCCTTGTAAAATCGCTGTCACTGGAAACAATGCAAAAACCATCTAATTTTCCGGAATAAAGTAAATCCATTGCATCAATAATTAGAGCAGAATCTGATGAATTTTTCCCAACGGTATAACTATATTGTTGAATAGGGGTAATGGCATGTTCCAGTAAAACGCCTTTCCATCCATTTGCATTTGGTTTTGTCCAGTCGGCATAAATCCTTTTCGTAGTTGGCGTTCCAAGTTTTGCAATTTCTTCCATCATGCCTTTTACATTGCTATATGGCACATTGTCTGCATCAATAAGGACTGCCAGTTTTAAATCTTTTGAATTGCTTAAAGGCATTTGTTAAATATTTAAAATTTAATACTCTCAAAGTTAAAATTAAAATTGGTTTTTATCAGAATTGAATGATGAATATGTGTAATTATTGATACTAATTAGTTTCATTATAAATAAGATCTGATCTTTAGAAAAATAATTAAAGATAAATTTGTCTTTTATTTAAAACCTGTATATCTTTGTGTGGAATTAATTAGGGATGTATGTTTTCAAAAGCGTGTGAGTACGGAATAAGAGCTTCAATATTTATTGCAACCAAATCTTCTAAAGGGATTAGGGTTGGAATAAAAGATGTTGCTAAAGAAATTGATTCGCCAGAACCATTTACAGCCAAGATTATGCAGGTTTTAACCAAAAGCGGCATAATTCATTCAACAAAAGGAGTTGGGGGCGGATTTGAAGTTTCGCCAGAAGCATCGAAAAAAATAAAGTTAATTCAGATTGTAGATGCTATTGACGGAAATAAAATATACAGCGGTTGTGGAATAGGATTGAAAGAATGCTCGGAAGAACATCCTTGTCCCGTTCATCATGAGTTCAAGAAAATAAGAGGGCTGCTGTTAGAAATGCTTAAAAACACAACTCTGGAACAGCTAGCTTCTGATGTAAAATCGGGAGATTTCTTTCTTAAAGCGACAAATGCGAACAATTAATATTATTAAATATTTTAAAAATGAATACAAAAACCAAAATTTCAGTACTAATCCTAATGGGATTTTTAGCAGTTACTTCTTGTGGTAAAAAAGAAACAACTCCAGCTGAACCGACAGAAACAACCGAAACGTCTACCGAAGGCGAACAAGCTCCAGTAGCTGCAGCCACAGAGGAAAATGTTTTAGTTATTGAAGGAAATGACCAAATGCAATTTAATGTAAATGAATTGAAAGCTGTTGCCGGAAAACCAATCAAATTAACTTTGAAACACGTTGGTAAAATCCCGAAAGAAGCAATGGGACATAATTTAGTTATTTTACAAGAAGGAACAGACCAAGCAGCTTTTGCTTTAAAAGCGAATGATGCCAAAGCAACTGATTATATCCCAGAATCTGAAAAAGCTTCAATCATTGCGCACACTAAATTAATTGGTGGTGGAGAAGAAGATACAATCGAGTTTACAATTGATAAAAAAGGATCATATCCATTTATTTGCTCTTTCCCTGGTCACGTAGCCATGATGAAAGGTGTATTAATTGTAGAGTAAATATTCAAAGCTCCAAATGCTTTAACAGCTTTGGAGTTTTTTTAAAAACTAATAAAAGATAAAATTGTCTTTTATTGAATAAGAAAAGAATGAAAAGAGAAAAAAAATTATGGCTGGTTTTTGCATTGGTAATGAGTATATCATTTGCAGTGCTGGGTTATTATGGTTATGAGATTTATCAGCAGGCACCACCAGTCCCAAAAGAAATTGTAACCGATTCAGGTAAAGCCGTTTTTAGTGAAAGCGAAATTAAAGACGGGCAAAATATCTGGCAAAGTATAGGTGGCCAGGAAGTGGGATCTATCTGGGGGCACGGAGCTTATGTGGCCCCAGACTGGACCGCGGATTGGTTGCACAGAGAAGCCGTTTTTATATTGGATATTTATGCTAAGAAAGATTTCGATAAAAAATATAATGAATTAGACGCCGAAAAACAATCGGCTCTTAAGGTTCGTTTGCAGAAAGACTTAAGAACCAATCGATACGATGCTGAGACAGGAGTGCTCACCATTTCTGAAAATCGTTTGGCCGCAATTGAGTATTTAAGCGAATATTATAAAGGTCTTTTTACGAATGATCCTCAATTTGATAAGTTGAGAGAAGAATATGCGATTCCGAAAAACTCGATTAAAGATGTAGAGAGAATGCATAAAATGAATGCCTTTTTCTTCTGGGCAACATGGGCAACAGTCACCAATCGTCCTAATGGAGATATTTCGTATACACACAACTGGCCGTCAGATGAATTGGTTGGAAATACCGCCACAACCGAACTTTTAGCTTGGTCTGGAGTAAGTATAATTTTACTGATTTTGAGTGTCGGAATCTTGGTTTTCTATCATGCAAAATCGGGTGAAGAAGAAGAATTTCCGCTTCCAAAAGAAGATCCGCTGATCAAGCAGGGGAAAACCAAATCGATGGGTTTGGTAACCAAATATTTCTGGATTGTAAGTCTGCTGATGGTTCTGCAGATGGTTTTCGGAATCATAACAGCGCATTATGGAGTAGAAGGAAATGGTCTATATGGAATCCCGATTGATAAAATTCTTCCTTATGCTGTAACGCGTACATGGCATACACAATTGGCGATTTTCTGGATTGCTACGGCTTGGCTGGCAACAGGATTGTATATCGCTCCAGCAGTTTCGGGTAAAGATCCTAAATTTCAATGTTTTGGTGTCAATTTCTTGTTTGTTGCACTGTTGATTATTGTTTTAGGTTCTATGGTTGGACAATGGTTTGGAGTAATGCAGAAATTAAATTTAGTTCAAAATTTCTGGTTTGGACATCAAGGTTACGAATATGTTGATTTAGGACGTTTCTGGCAGATTTTTCTTTTAGTTGGACTGTTTTTATGGCTGGCTTTAATGATTCGTCCGTTGCTTCCAGTTTTAAAGAAAAAAACAGAAGAGAAAAACCTAATCATTTTGTTTCTGGTTTCTTGTACTGCAATTGCCATGTTTTATGGAGCTGGATTAATGTGGGGAAGACAAACTAATTTAGCTATTGCTGAATATTGGAGATGGTGGGTTGTTCACCTTTGGGTTGAAGGTTTCTTTGAAGTATTTGCAACAGTTGTAATTGCCTTTCTGTTTGTTCGTTTGGGATTATTAAAAACTAAAACGGCCACTTTAAATGTGCTTTTTGCAACCATTATTTTCATGTCTGGAGGTATTTTAGGAACATTCCATCACTTGTATTTCTCAGGAACGCCAACGGCAATTATGGCTTTAGGAGCAACATTTAGCGCTTTAGAAGTGGTTCCGCTGACTTTAATAGGTTTTGAAGCGTATCAAAACTATAAAATTTCAAAATCAACACAATGGATTGCAGATTACAAATGGCCGATTTACTTTATGATTTCGGTGGCATTTTGGAATTTCCTTGGAGCCGGAATTTTCGGATTCATTATTAATCCGCCAATTGCCTTGTATTATGTTCAGGGATTAAATACAACACCATTACACGGACATACCGCTTTATTTGGAGTTTACGGAATGCTAGGAATTGGTTTGGTATTATTTGTATTGAGAAGCTTATACCGAAATGTGACTTGGAATACCAAATTGCTTAAAATTACTTTCTGGTCTTTAAATATTGGTTTATTCCTAATGGCAATCTTAAGTCTTCTTCCAATTGGAGTTTGGCAGGCTGTGGAAAGTATTAATCACGGAATGTGGTATGCTCGTTCATCAGAATTAATGCAACAGCCAACAATGATTACTTTAAAATGGCTTCGCGCTATTGGAGATTCAATTTTCGGAATCGGGTTTATAACAATGGCCTGGTTTGTATTTGAACTGACATTAAAAAACAAAAAATAAAAACACACAAAAACAAATAGATTATCATGGAAAATTTAAAAAACAAAACAATAGGATCATTTGTGGCTGAGGATTTTAGAACCGCTGCAGTTTTTTCAAAATATAGAATAGATTTTTGCTGCAAAGGAAACCGAACAGTTACTGAAGTATGTGAAAAACAAAATATTGATGCAGATGCTTTATTAGAAAGTGTTTCGGAAGTTTTAAAATCAGAAAATAGCGGAAGCATTGATTTCAATTCATGGCCATTAGATTTATTGGCAGATTATATTGAGAAAACACATCACCGCTATGTGGAAGAAAAAACGAATGTTTTACTGCCGTTTTTAGATAAATTATGCAAAGTTCATGGAGCAAATCATCCTGAGTTATTCAAAATCAATGAGTTGTTTATTGGTTGTGCAGGAGAATTATCTCAGCACATGAAAAAAGAAGAATTGATTTTATTTCCATTTGTAAAAAGAATGGTGAAAACAAAAGATACAGACGGAGTTTTACATCAGCCATCTTTTGTAACCGTTTCCAATCCGATTGCGATCATGATGCACGAACACGATAATGAAGGCGAACGTTTTAGAGAAATCGCTGCGTTGACCGATAATTATACTCCGCCAGCAGATGCTTGTACGACTTACAAAGTGACTTTTGCCATGCTGAAAGAGTTTGAAGCTGATTTGCATAAACACATTCATTTGGAAAACAATATTTTATTTCCAAAAGCTGTGATTTTAGAAAAAGACTTTGTTGAAGTAGAATAAAGGTTAATTTTAATAGTTAGAAAACATCGGTAATAATCCTCTAAAATGATAATTATCGGTGTTTTTTTTAACCATATAAGTAATATAAGTTTATTAAAAACAGACTTATAATTTCTTATATTACTTATATGGTTTAATAATTTTATAGGTTTAAAAGTTGCAATATGAATTCTCAAAAAGCTTGGATACTTTGCTGTTTTTTTAATTTTCTGATGGCCTGTGTTTTTGGATTATTAATGCGGTTTATGTATCTGTTTCCTTTAGATTTTTTGAACTATAGTTTTTTGCTTCATGCGCATTCGCATGTTGCCATGTTAGGCTGGGTTTATATGATCGTTTATGTTTTGGTAGTTCATTTTTTTATTCCAAAAGAAAAAAGCCAGAAACCAATTTATAACCGTCTTTTTTGGCTGACAGAATTTTCAGTTATCGGAATGATGATTGCTTTTCCAATTCAAGGATATGCTTTGTTTTCGATTGTATTTTCAACCATGCATATTTTGCTGAGCTATTTTTTTTGCCGTTTGGTTTGGAAAGATTGTTTAAGAGATAAATCTCCATCGCAAAGACTTTTGTCGATTTCTATTTTATTTATGGTTTTATCGACTTTTGGAGTTTGGTGTCTTGGTCCGGCCGTGAGCACGTTAGGAAAACAAAGCGATTTTTATCAGATCGCGATTCAGTTTTTTCTTCATTTTCAATTTAATGGTTGGTTTATATTGGCAATTTTAGCTTTGTTTTTAAAACAATTTCAAAATAAAATTGATGAGGTAAAGTTTAAGAAGCTTTACTTTTTGATTATTATTTCTACACTGTTAACAGTCGCTTTTCCTGTGAGATGGTTTATAGAAAATGACATTTTTAGTTATGTCAATGCTTTAGGAGTTTTAATTCAACTTGGCGCTTTTGTTTATTTCTATAAAATGTTGCAGCCTGAAATTAGTCATTTTAAAAGCACTTTAGATAAATCGACTAAAATAGTTTATGGTTTGGCATTATGTTCTTTGTTTTTGAAAGTAGGAATTCAATTGCTGACTCTTTTTCCTAATCTGGCAGAAGTTTCACATCAAATCAGAAATTTTGTAATCGGATTTATTCATTTAACCACTTTAGGAATCATAACGGGATTTTTGTTTGGAATTTTATTGCAGAATAAAATGCTTTCTGCTGATTCTTCAATATTGAAAATAGGAGTGAAGTGTTTTATTTTAGGATATATTGCAACCGAAGTTTTATTGTTTCTGCAAGGATGGTTTTTCTTTTTTGGAGAAGGAACAATTTCAGGATATTTTCAAAGTATTTTGATATTGAGTATTCTTTTGGTTTTGGGATTGGTTTTAATAATGGCATCACTAGTAAATTTTCGTTCCAATAATTTCAATAAATAAGTTTCGGTGAAACGGCATATTTATAATAGAGGGATGACACATTATAAAGCTTCGAAGAAGCGAAATATTTATAGA